>JBBTET010000019.1:0-56777 GCA_038042195.1 Planctomycetota bacterium
GTCGGATCCATGCACGGAACAATACCATGCCTGTCAAGAAAAATTCTCAGGCTCTCCGGGACTGATGTTCACGGAATTAAACGTCGTACTGGCCCCGTTTCCGCAGGCCTGTCCAAACGCATGGACCTGGACGTTGTAGTTTCCGCTGTATTGACCTGCCGTGATCATCCCAGCATTTGCGGAACTACCAATGGCAATACCGATGCAGCAAAACAAAGCGGCGAATCGACGGTGCGTGGACATGGGTGTTACCTCCCGAAGTCCGTGTGTGCTCGAAACGAGCGCGAGGCGAAGTGAAACGGCATTCATGATATCGTTGAGTGGAGGGAGATTCAAGTGTTTTTGGCGGATTTCATTAGAAATACCCTTGCGATTCGGGGGGACATGGCACCCCCGCATACCGTGGAAGAACCAAGGCATAGAGCGAACTACCCCGCGCCTAATTAGAATGTGGCAATGGACTTGGATGTCGGTATTCCGGACGAGCCAGATCGCCTTAAAGAGATCATCGGGAGATTCCCCAAGTCGCCCGGCGTCTACCTGATGAAAGACGCCAAAGGCCGCGTCCTCTACGTCGGCAAGGCCAAAGACCTCCGTGCCCGAGTTTCGTCGTACTTTCAGGATTCCGCCGACCTCCTTCGCTCGCGTGGCCCGGACATTGCTCGAATGGCCTCGATGGTCGTCGACATCGACTTTCTCGAATGCGACAGCGAAGTCGACGCCCTCCTCCAGGAGAATCGCCTCATCAAGGACATCCAGCCTCCGCACAACGCGATGCTCAAGGATGACAAGTCCTTCCCCTATCTTGAGATCACCACGGACGACGATTTCCCCGGCGTCTTCGTCACGCGCACCCCACGTCCCAAAGGCTCCAAGCTCTACGGCCCGTTCACCTCCGCCGGCTCTCTTCGCGACGCCGTCAACGCCCTACAAAAAGTGTTTAAATTCCGCACCTGCGAACTCGACATCCGAGTGGAAGATGAGAAGCGACGATTCTTTCGCCCCTGCCTGTTGCACGCCATAAACCAATGCACCGCGCCTTGCGCAGATCGCATCACCCCCGAGGATTACAAAAAAGACATCGACCGGCTCAAACGTTTCATGGCCTCTAAGAAGAGTATCGTGTTGCGTGAAATGCAGGCCGAGATGCAGGAGGCGGCCGATGCATTGAACTTTGAAGAGGCCGCCCGTGTCCGCGATCGTATCAAATCCATTCAAAAGCTCGCCCTCTCCGGTGACGTGGATGAACACGTTCAGCCTGAGGTCTTCTACGTCGACCCGCGCGAAGGCCTCGAACGTCTCGCCAGAATCCTCGAACTCGACAACGCCCCGCGCATCATCGAAGGCATCGACATTGCCAATCTGCAAGGCGAGGAATCCGTCGGTGCTCTCGTCTGTTTCATTGACGGCGTCCCCTTCAAGAACGGCTACCGCCGCTTCGGCATCAAGACCGTCGAGGGCCAGGACGACTACGCCATGATCCGTGAGGTCGTGCAGCGCCGGTATCGTCACGCCGCTGAAGGCGAGGAAATGTTTCCCGATGTCATCATGATCGACGGCGGCCTCGGCCAGTTACACGCCGCGATCAACGCCTGCGAAGAAATGTTCATGAAGCCCCCGATGGTCCTTTCCCTCGCCAAACGCGAAGAGGAGATTTACATCCAGGCCAGGAAGCAACCCCTGAAGTTGGCCCGCAACGACCCGGCCTTACGGCTCCTCCAACAGGTCCGCGACGAGGCCCACCGCTTCGCCCAGCATTACCACCACATCCTGCGCTCGAAGCGGCAATTCGACGAAGACATCAAGACCGGCAAACGCCCGCAGCCAAAGACCCGTGTGCTTCGGAAGCAGGCCCCTCCAAGCACTGACAGCTTCGACGACGTCCAGCAACATCCACCGATCGACGACGTTTAGCTGAAGGATGCAACTGCCGCGACCAGTGCTTCAACTCTCGCCGCCCAAGCGAACAGGCGGGGCATCGGCTGCGAGGAAACGAACATAACCCCACGTTTGCGGGATGTGCATGTCGACAACACCCTGTGGAGACCAGACCCAATTGTCTTCGGATGCATTTGGGACTTTATTATAGCGCCCATTTGAGGTGTCGATTCGCCATTCGACTCGCGAAAAATCGGCGCGCCAGGTGTCGCCAGGGTTCGGCGGACAGGGGCGGTTGGCGTGTTCGGCGAGCGCGGTCCATGGGAGGGCGAACTCAATGGACCAGCCGCGATCCTTGTCGTGAGGGTCGTTCAGCGTGCCATCGACGAACACGGCGGAATGCATGCCATTGAGATTCCAGTCGATGCGCGCGGGGCCGCCGTCTCGGTAGGTGCGGACGAGGAGCAGGTCGAAGATGGTGTTGTGTGCGTTGATTTCGATTTCGTAGTAATCGCGGTAGTCGCCGTCGGGGTCGATGAAGATCTCAAAATCGGGATCGTGAAAGACAATGTCGTCACGATTGCGGAGGGTGGCCCAGACATGTGGCTCTACGAGATGGGCGGCGATGTAGAGGTATTTCTCGTCCCAAAGCATTTTCGCGCGGGTCTCATATCGCGGCTTCGGATGTGAAGGGCCGCGGATGTCAACGAATGCGTCGGTCCACGGCGCGTGTTGCCACGCTGTATCGTCGAGGCGACCGTCGATGTGAATGTGGTCGCTGGTATGTAGGCAATCGTAGCGGCGGGGGTTGGGTGATTGGCAGCCGGTCAAGAGGGCGAGAAGGGTAAGATAGAAAAATGTAGTGTGAATCATCCCCGCACTGTAAATGCGGATCGGGCAAATCGACAAGCAGGCAGTCGCCGTGTTAATTGTTAATGAGCGAGCGCGCCGTCGGAAAAAGTCTTCATCAGGTGGATCGCGGCGGGACCGGCGAGGACGACGAAGATCGCCGGGAAGATGAAAAGGATCAGCGGGATGAGCAGTTTGACCGCCGTCTTCTGAGCGCGCTCCTCGGCCTTTTGGCGGCGCTTGGTTCGCAGGCTTTCGGCTTGATTGCGCAGGGCCTTGGCGATGCTGGTGCCGAGCTTCTCGGCCTGTGTAATAACGGCGACGAGGGCGCGCATCTCTGGGACACCGGTGCGGTCGGCCATCTTGGTCAATGCCTGGGAGCGCGTGGTTCCCATCTGAGTCTCTACGACGGCGATCTGGAACTCCTCTGCAAGGTCCTTGTGGACGTTGCTCATTTCATCACTGACACGCTGGAGCGAGGCATCGAGGCCCAGGCCGGCTTCGACGGCCACGACCATCAGGTCGAGCGAATCCGGCATGCCGTTTCGTACGGCCTCCATGCGTTTCCTAGCGGCCATGCCGAGCCAGAGGTTGGGGATCATGAATCCAATGCCGAGACCAAAGATGGTGTAGTAAATCACTTTGCTGGTGTCGTTATTCGCGCTCGATGCGTAGATAAAAAGCAGAACGGCGCAGAACAGGCCGCCCGCTGTCTTGCTGGCGAGAAAGAACCCGGCAGCGGTTTCACGTCGGTAACCGGCACTGGCGAGCTTGGAGCGAAGCGCGGTCTGCTCCTGCTCGTTCTGCGGCATGACCGGCTTGATCAACATCGGAATAGCTGCACTGAGCATGTTGCTGGTGGCGCGGGCGCGGGCCTTGTTCTGCACCGCGTTCTTATCCTGATCGATGGTGAGGCCGGCGGTGCGGCGCTTGACGGTCTCTTCCTGCGCCGACTTGTTGGGAATGAGGGAGTAGATGATGAGGGCCACGGCCACGCCCGCCATGATTGCCAATCCGATGAGTTCCATGGTGGGCTTCTCCTAGACCTTGATGTTGATGATCTTCTGGATCAACGCCAATCCGAAGAGCTGGGCAACGCCGGCACCGATGAGCATGTACTGGCCGAGCTGGTCCTCGAGCATCACGTTTGCATAGGAAGGGTTCATAACCAGTTCGACGAGGAAAACCACAACGGGCAAGGCGAGAAGGACATAGCCCGAGAGGCGGCCTTCGGCAGTGAGGGCGCGGACGGTGCCGAAGAGTTTGATTCGCTCACGAACGACACCGCTGATGTTGTCAAGGACTTCGGCAAGGTCGCCGCCGGTTTGCCGTTGAATGAGGACGGCCGTGACAAAGAAGCGCACGTCCATGATGTCGACACGACGGGCCATGTCCTTGAGGGAGTCGTCGAGCTTGATGCCGAGGTTTTGCTCGTGGAAGACGCGGGCGAACTCCGTGCCGACGGGGTCGGATAGCTGCTGGCTGATCAGGAGAATGGCATTCGAGAGGGAGTGGCCGGCGCGGAGGGCCTGGCTCATCAGCTCAAAAACGTCTGGAAGCTGATAAACGAATTTGTTCATTCGGCGTTTGGCGAGGAACCAAAACGTGAGCAACGGGCCAAGAATCGCCAGGGGGGTAAGGGAGAGCGTGACCCAGGCGGGCCAGTGCATGAGGAAGCCGGACATGTACGCAAGCGAGGCGACGCCGACGAGATTGACAAGGACGGTGGTCGCGGACCAGTGGAGGTTCGCTCGTTCGAGTGTGATCTGAAGCTTGGCGACGAATCCGAATCGTCGGATAAATCCGCTCAGCGCGCCACCTTTCTGTTCCTCGCGGCGCAGGATGGACGCCTTGGCGGCGCGTTCATTGGCGGATTCGCTGGCCGCATCTTCGCGGAGGCGCTGGGCGACTTTTTTGGTTTCGACCTTGCGCAAGTCCGCTATGAGATTGAAGATGGCGAAGCTGAGGGCCACGCCGCCGATGAGAGGCAGACCGATCATCCAAATCTGGTCGGTGATGCCGCCGGATTGTGCCAGTAGGAGCAAGTCAGTCATTGGGCGCGAATCCCTCGCCGAAGATAATCGGACGGATCGCGTGCCTTCCCCAGCTTATACATGCTCGTCGGTGGCGAGAACCTGTCGTTCAAAGATGCCGGCGTCAATATCACAGCCGGCGGATTTCAGGCGTTCGAGGAATTTCGGACGTAGCCCGGTGGCCACGAAGCGTCCCCAGGCCTTACCGGCCCCGTCAACGCCCATCTGCTCGAACTTGAATATCTCCTGCATGGTCACGGCCTCGCCTTCCATGCCCTGCACCTCTGCGATGGACATGATCTTTCGAGGACCACCGGTGAGTCGCGAGGCGTTAATCAGCAGGTGTACGGCACTGGCAAACTGCTGACGAATGGCTTTCACGGGCAGATCAAACCCGGCCATCATGACCATCGTTTCGATACGACCGACAGCATCACGGACACTATTGGCGTGAATGGTCGTGAGCGAACCGTCATGACCGGTGTTCATGGCCTGGAGCATATCGAGGGTTTCAGCGCCACGACATTCACCGACGACGATGCGATCGGGTCGCATACGCAATGCGTTAATGAGAAGATCACGAATGGCAATGCGTCCCTTGCCTTCAATGTTGGCTGGGCGCGATTCCAGCCGTACGACGTGCGGCTGTCGGAGGCGCAATTCAGCAGCGTCTTCGATGGTGACGATGCGATCCGTCTCAGGAATGAAAGACGAAAGGTTGTTTAAGAGTGTGGTCTTACCAGAACCGGTACCGCCGGCGACGATGATGTTCAAGTGGGAGACGACACACGCCTTGAGGAACGTAACCATTTCCTTCGTCACGGAGTTGAATCGAAGGTAGTCATCCCAGGTGATCGGATCGGCACCGAAGCGGCGAATGGACATCGAGGGGCCGTCGATGGCGAGCGGCGGGATGATGGCGTTGACGCGGGAGCCGTCCTTGAGCCGGGCATCTACCATCGGTGAGACTTCGTCACAGCGCCGACCGACGGATGACACGATCTTGTCGATGATGTGCATCAGGTGGGCGTTGTCCTTGAAGGTGATCCCCGCGAGCGTGAGTCGGCCCTTGCGTTCGACGTAAATCTGCTTGGGACCGTTGATCAGAATGTCGCTGATGTGCGGGTCTTTGAGCAACGTCTCAAGCGGGCCGAGGCCGAATGTCTCATCGAGGATTTCGCTCACTAGGCGCTGGCGCTCGTTAAAGTTCAGGAGGGCGTTTTCTTTTTCGCAGAGCGATGCGATGACCTGCTTGACTTCTTCCTTCACGTCGTCACCTGTGCGTTTGGACAGGGCGGCGAGGTCGAGGGTCTCAACGAGTTTCTTGTGAATGCGCGTCTTGAGTTCATAGAACTCGTCAGATCGATCAGAGGCCTTGGCCGTCGCCGGGACAGACGAGGGAGGCGGCTTCAGTGTGGGGATCGGCGTCGGTATTGCGGCGACCGGGGCGTCGGTGGACGCAGGCGGTTGCGCAGCCGGCAGCGCTGGTTCAACGGGCGGCGGCGCTGCGGGCGCTTGCGGGATGACCTTCGGAATCTTGAGCGTGGGTAACTTTGAGGTGCCGAACACGTTCTTACTCCCCCAATCCTTGATTGGTGTTCGATGATGCAATGATCAAACGGTCATGGACGTCGCCGGTACAGGTTGATCGGGCTTGGGCGGCTCGGATGGTTTGTGTCCTCGTCGCAACAGCTTGTCCAAAAGGCCGACGTGCTTGGTTTTCTCCGCCTCGAATTTCTCGGGACAATGCAAACGCAACGCAATGTTGTGAATGTCTTGACGGACCTTGGCCTTGTCGTAGTCGTACTTGAGCGGTCGTCCCACGTTGACGCTGCAACTCACCGTCTTCCAGTCATCCACGATCGTGGCGAATATCTTCCGGTTGAGGATCGTCTCGACCTGACTGACCTCCAGGTGGGCCGACTCTCGGCCGAGGCGGTTGCACAGGATGCTGATGCGGTTGGTGTTAAAGCCCTGGACCGCCAACTCCTGCAGGATGCGATCTGTGTTGCGAACGCCGGTGACGAGAAGTTGCAACATGAGAAAAATATGATCCGCGGCGTCAAGGACACTGCGCCCGCCGGGGTCGTGGCGCGTGGGACCATCCACGACGACGTAAGAGCACATTTCTTGCAAACTACTCAGCACGTTGGCGCAGTGGGCGGCCGTAATCATCTCAGCCTGTGCGAATGAATGCGGCCTACGCAGAACCAACAGGCCCGAGTCATGGCGAATCAGGGCTTTTTGCACGACGAGTGGATCGAGTTCTTCGGGTGTCGAACAGAGATCCGCCACCGTGTATTGACCGTGGACATCGAGCAACGTTGCGACGTGCCCGAATCGGAAGTCGAGATCGACGAGGGCGACCTTCGAGCCGTCACTCATCAGACTCGCCAATTCGACGGCGAGGTTGGTGGCAATCGTCGTGCAACCAACGCCGCCGCTGCTGCCGATGACGGAAATGAGCTTTCCGGGTTGCTTGGTCTTGGTGCTTATCTCGGCGAGCATGGACGCAGCCTGCTGAAACTCCTCGATGTTAAGGGGCTTCACGAGGTACTCGCGCACGCCGGCCTTCATGGCCTTCAGAACGACCTCCCCCTCGGTGTGCTTGCTCAGCGCGAAGACGGGCAGATGCGGGGACGACTCACGAAGTTGGCGCAGACATTCGAGCACGACATGGGCCGACGGATCGAGGTCGGCCACGATCAACTCGCAAGGAAACTGGTGGACGGCCTGCCCAATGAGGCTTGGCTCATCCAACTCGGCGACGATGCGAATGTTCGGCAGGGTGGTGATCGCGCGGCGCAGCTCGGGCGCGGCGTCGGTATTGGCGGTGAACAGGATAACTCGAAGTGGCTGTGCCATGGCGTATTGCTTGGACGATCAGTTCCCCCGGAAGGATGCCTTTGCCGTTCACCCTGTCGCGCGTCGAATGAAAGCGAACCGCCTTCATTCAACGAACCGCGCGGGAGACGGCCATCGTCTTATCGGCCACCTCAGAGGCGCACTTTCGTAACAGACAACCGCCGCGATCGATCCCTTGGATCGACCGCGGCGGCTGGTTCGTTTCGGGACTCGCGATTGCGTGGTCCGAAAAGTCGTTACTTGATCAGTCGCACGGGGCGCTTGCCGCCAAGCGTCTGAAAGATCTCCTGCAACTGGGCCACATACATGGGCTGGCCCGTTTCGGGATCAGGGGCGTTGTCTGCAAAGAAGTATTCGCCGCCGCCGATTTCCGCGAGCTGTTGCAGGAAGCCGTCGTTGGCATCGTTGCCGACGCCGACGGTGTAGACAACCATGCCCTGTTCCGCGGCGTAGGTGGCACGATCGACACCCCACGAGACGGCGGATGCCGCACCGTTACCAACGTAACTGCCGCTCTCGTCCACGTTTGGTTTGCCGTCAGACAGGAAGAAGATGCACTTCTTGGCAGAGCTTCGGACACGGGTGCTCATCAGCTCGGTAATGGCCTTGTCCATGCCGCCGCCTGCGTTGGTGGTGCTGTCGTAATGACCGGCCTGTCGCTGATCGAGCGTGTCCGGAATGACCTGGAGTACGGTGGCGAGGGATTCACCCGCGCCAGGCGTTTTCAAGTCGATTTCGTGCCTGCCGGTGGTTGCAAAAATCTCCAGCGACATGTGATCGTCGGATTGAAGCTCATTGATCGTAGTCACCAACGTCTGCACGGCATCCTTGACGGATTGCAGCGGCATCTCCGGGGCGCTCTGGAGGTCCGAGCAATTGTTCTTATTGTTCAGCTTCTCAAGGAAGTAGTTGGTCAACGTCTTCAAACCGTAGCGATAACGGAAGTTGTCATCCGTGTTTCGCATTTCGGAGGAGTTGGTCATGTAGTCGATGTAGCCGTTCCAGCTTCCGCCGGAATACGGGAAGGCGATTTCCTGATGGACCTCGTTCGAGTCAACCTTGTTATCGCCATTGCCCGGGCCACCGTTGTATTTGCCGCCGGTTTTCTTGCTTCTCCAGCCGGCAACGCCGAGAAGGACCTTGACCCTGTTGCGATAAAAAGTCGTGGAACTGTCATTCGACCCTGAAAGCAATGCAGATCGCTCAGCCGACGAATAACCGCACTCGGTAATATTCGACGTCACATCGGCGTCGGAGCAGGTTGAACTCTTGGGGATGTAATAAAGCCCCGGATCGCCCACGGGCGTGTAGCTGCCGAGGACCATGGCATTTCCCCACGCGGTCATCCAACCCCAACGCGGGCCGCCGCAGCTTCCGTCGGGACCGGTCGGGTCAGCGCCCGGACTCGTGTTACCGCCTTGACTGTTGGGCGAGCCGGGGCCGGTACCGGGCTGGTCATTGTAATTGCTTGGGTTGCCGGGAGGCGCGGGGTCAATCCCGTTGCCGACCCCGTTGTTCCCTTTTGCGCAGGCGAACGAAAGCCAGATGTCCTCCGTATTGACTTGGACACCAGGCTGGTCGCCCGATCCGGTTTCAGAAGGATAGTTTTGGTAGTGCCTTATCTCACTGTCATCGTTCATCGAGCCGGAGAGGTCGACCACGACGGAGATGTCGCGCGGAACCACCATCGCCGTGGCAGAGGCGGTCATCTTGGCGCCTTGCACGCCTATCATTTTTCCAAAGGCCAGCGACACGGGACCGTCGGTGACATTCTGATCCCGGCGCAAAGTAATTTGCACCGCGTCAGAAGGCGTGGCACCGGCATTGAACGTGTATTTGCCCGTGGAGCTGTTGTACGTCGCATGGCCGAGCACCATGTCGGTGCCAAGCATCTGTCCGCTCGTGCCGGCGATCTTATTCGCTCCGGCAAACGTGGCCGCCTCAGCCAGTGCTGCCTCCGACATGTTGCCGGACGCGCCAAGCTGCGACGCCGCGGCCAGCGCGGCCGCATCGGCGGCGTTCTGCAACTCGGATTTGGCCGAGTACATGAGGCCAGTGTCGACCGCCAGCGCGGCGACGCCGACGCCGACCATGCTTCCGAAAACCACCGTCTGAGTCATGATGGTGGCGCGGCGCAGGCCGCTACGACTGCGATGCTTCTTCACGAACATAACACACCCTCCGAAAAAAAAACACCGATGGAATCGCGTCAGGCGTATGCCACCCGTCGCTTCACACTCCAACGGCGGCCTCACACACACATTGAGACCGCGCCGGCGGAGACGAATTCCAAGATGTTGCTTCCAATTCCCGTCGCCTCACATCGTGGCGGACGGCTTCATGTCGTTTCTCGTCCGCCGGCGCTGGGCCAACCGAACGACGACGAATCAGTTCTCTTCGCTGTCGGCCAGGCCGAACGGTCCGCGAAGCGCGAGTTGAGCCGTGGCCCAATCGCGATTCCAGGACGGCGTCGTACTAACCGGCACGTTTTCGCGCGGCACGCCCTCGTACTCAGGCGGCGTCTGCGGCTCACCCTCGAGCTTGCCCAGCGAGAAAAGTTCGTAATCACTCGGATCGCGCATCAAGGCACCCGGCGGCGGGCCGACCTGATGCGGTTCGAGCGGTTCCACAAGCTGCGGCGTCACGAGGACGATCAACTCGCTGTCGTCTTTCTGATAGCGGACGGAACTGAACAACGCGCCGAGAACCGGAATGTCACCGAGTGTCGGCAGCTTGTCGGCGACGGCGCGCACCTGTTCACGGAGCAATCCGGCCATGGCAAAAGTCTGTCCGTTGCCGCATTCAATCGTCGATTCGACTCGACGCGTGGTGAATGTGAAGATCGGGAGGCCGCCGGCAAGCGTCGGGCCGGGAACGGCATCGCTGACTTCGCTCATGACATGCAAGCGGATGATCTGGCCGCCGCAGACGGTCGGCGTGAAGGCGAGTCGAACGCCGAATTCCTTGTATTCGATGGTGATCGCGCCGGCGACGGCACCGCCTTGAGAAACGGGGATCGGGACTTCACCACCTGCGAGAAAAGTCGCGGTCTGCCCACTGATGGCGACAAGGTTCGGCTCGGCGAGTATGCGGGCGAGTTGATTCTCCCGCAGGGCGTTCATGAACATCTGAAACTCGCCCTTGGGAAAGCCAAACGTCACGTTGGTGGCAGCGCCGTTTCCGACGGGGGCCACGGAATAGAGCAACTGCCCGCCGGCGGCGTTGGAGTTGAGAACATTGGGCAAGCCTGAACTGGTAAACGTCGTCGGGTTGAGTTGGTTGAGGTTATTGGCGAAGAAGAAGTTTCGACTCCAGTCCGAACCACCAATGGACCAATTCACGCCAAGCGTGCGCAGCGCCGTCTTATTCACTTCGGCGACGACAACGCGCAACATGGTCTGCTGAACACCGGCAATGACGAGTTGATTCCGAACTTCACCACCCTGGGCGAGCGTGGCCAGTTCGGCGATTCGCTCAGACGTCTCGGCATCCGGGGCGCTGCCCATGAGAATGACCGTGCCGTTGACGCTGCGGAGCAGTACGTCGGCGGTCGGTGCGATCGATTTGATGAAGCTCTGCAGTACGCGGAGGTCCAACTCAACGGCCACCGCGATGGATCGCTGAGTCGTGCCGACGCGAAGGACGAGCTGCGTGGTGCCGAAGGCCTTGCCGGTCACGATGACGCGCGTCGGCGACGTGATCAGGACATCGGCGATGGTCGGGTCGGCGATCTCGACGCCATCCACTTTGTTCTTAAGATTGATGACCGCAGACGAGTTTCGAGCAACGACCAGTTGATCCGAAATCTGACCACGAGACTGGATCGATTCGATGAGCGGATCATCCTGCTTAATACCAGTGTTCCCCGTCAACGGCGACTCTTGGTCGGAGGCGAGCTTGGTGTTGCCCGCCATGGCGAGGATGTTTGCGGCAACGCTGTCCAACCCCGGACTCGGTGCCGGACTGGATTCGTTGACCGTATCAGTCTTGGTTTCGACGAGCGAGTACGCTCCATTCGCCTGCACCGGCACGGGGTCATCGCAAGGATCGTCGTCTCCATCCTCGGACGGTTCCTGAATCGCGAGGGCGGCATTGGCCAGCACCCGTGCGGAGTTCATGGTTTCAGACGTGGGACCGGCGTTGACGGAAGCAACACACAGAGTCACAACAAACAAAGCCGGCACGCAGCTCTTCCATGAGCGCCCGGCGATGCAGCGAATCAACCGTTCCACGACGGAAGCGGGCTCGCCCCAATTAAGTCCATCCTTGGCCTTCATCATTATTCGTGAACCTCCGTGCGTGGGTTGGGCGGCTGTTGGGTGGTGGCCGCGTTGGCTTCATTCAAGACCGCCGACACGCCCTCACTGGCGATGCGGCGCATGTTTCCGTTGGTGTCAAAGACTAGCTTCTGATATTCCTGACCGCGTACCACGTCGACGACGTGGGAATCGTGTCCCTTTGGCTTCTCGCGCGGGGTTTCGTTGACTTTCTTTTCGAGGCTGGCCTTCAGCATTTTCATCCACGCGGGTTCGCCGGGATCCCTGCCGGCACCGCGCAACGCCAGTCGAATGCGGCCACTGCCGCCGTAGGCATGGAGGATTTGCACTTCTTCCGGCTTGAGGAAAAGCGTGACGGATTTTTCCATGCGGACGGTCTTGCCATCCTCACCAACGCGACTGAGCGACTGGCCCACCGCGCCGACCTCGGCGTCGGACAGGATCAATTTCGCGGGTCCGTGATCACGACCGACGGCGGACACATCAACGTGGCAACCGGGCATGATGAAACCGGCGACTGCCGTCTCTTCGTTGACGCTGACCGAGACGGCGCGCATTCCATTCGGGATGATGGCGCGCAAGCCGGGTTCACTACCCGGAGGAGCCAGCATGGACTGCGTGATGGGCACGCCGGGGGCTACGGTCATTGCGGTCACACGACCGACGAGCTCTTTCGACGTAGTGAACGCATCCGTAGGCACGAGCGCCTGCGGCACCTTCTTCGACGAAAGCATGTTCGCGGAGATTTTGGAGGCGACTTCAATCTGCTTGCCGCTGATCAGGACTTCGACCTCGCCGCCCTGCGCGCCTTTGGCGCGTTGAACCATGTCGAGGCCCATCTTGACGGCGAAGAACCCGACGCCAAGGCCGATGATCAGCGGGATGATGGTTTTTGGTTTCATCAATTAGTAGCACCTTTCAAGCAAAGCACCGGGACATTTGCCCGGTGCTTGAATGGCAACGTGGCCGCCGTTAGGGCGTCGGAGCGATTCCGGAGCCGCCGCCGCTCGCCGAATCAATGCCTTCGCGACGCATCGCGGTCGTTGACGAGATCGTGTAAGACCCACCGCCCATCATGGAACCAGTGAAGGTGGCTCGATTAAACGGAATGCTGACCTTGACCCACACCTGCGTGTCGGTGGATGAGAGCGAGCTGATGTTGCTCTCGACCGTGTGACCCGAGAAGCCGGCCATGGTCATGGACGCATCGGCGGCGGCTTGGGCGTCGGTGAGGGTCGCGCCGGGCAGTACGGCCGCACGGGCACCCTCACGGGCGGCGAGCGTCACCGTCTGTTTGGTGTTGTAAGCCTGGCCGAGTTCGAGAATGCCGAACATGGCCAGGAGCATCAGCGGAGCGACCACGGCCGTCTCAACAATGGCGCTGGCTCTGCGGATCATACGATTCGGTTTTCGGTTTCGTTTCATAATGCTTCCCACCATCCAATGTAGTTAGAGAACACGACCACCAGCGTCCCGATACTGAGCGGGATCGCATACGGAAGTACCTGCCCCGAGGAGGTCAGACTCGCTACGGAGCCGAACTCGCTGAAGGCAGTCTTAACGCTTGTCATTTTTGTCATCATCACCCCGACATTGGCCGTGGCGACGCCCCAGTTTCGGCGAGCGGCAATCATCGCCATCGCCATGACACCACCAAGCAGGCAGCCGACAACGAGGGCATGCAACGTCATTTGCGGACCGAGCCAGGCTCCGAGGGCCGCCATGAATTTCACGTCGCCGGCCCCCATCGCGCGCATGCACCACAGCAGCATGAGCGGAGCTAGGCCGATGAACACGCCCGACAGCGCGAAGGTCAATCCATGCCCGCCCGGAAAAGCACCCTGGGCAATGAGGCCCGAGGTCAGCACGGCGGCATTGAGCCAGTTCGGCACGCGGTGACGGCGATAGTCGTTCCAGGACGCAAGGAGCGCCGCTGCAACAAGAGTCGCCGGCATCAGGTCTGAAAAGGTCAACGGAGTCATTTCGATTCCTGTCTTCACACTCGGGCCACGCGGCCCACTGCATTCCACCGCTCTCACGCAAGGCGGGCGGAGTGAAATCCCCGCCCGCCCGCATGGGAACAGTCTGTTACGTCGTGAACGTTCCGAAGCCCGCCGCAGTTACGGCAGCTTGGAGGTCACGTCGGAAAAGGTCGCGGACACCTTGGTGCCCAGGGCACTGATCGCGCCCAGCGCGATCACGATGATCAACGCCAGCATGACCGCGTACTCTGTTGCTGTGGCACCATCTTCGTCCCGAAGAAACGAATTCAACTTCTTGATCCAATTGTTCATGGCTTCTTTCTCCTTCAGGTGCGAAAACTAGCGCCCGCACCAATGCGTTCTGACAAGACCCGACTTCGTATGTGGCCGCGATTACGGCAGCTTCGAAGTCACGTTTGCGAAGGTCGAGCTGACCTTCGTGCCCAGCGCGCTGATCGCACCCAGGGCAATCACGATAATCAGGGCCAACATGACGGCATATTCCGTCGCCGTGGCACCCTCTTCGTCTCGCAGAAACGACTTGACGTTTTTCAAAAAGGCCTTCATCACACTGTCTCCTTTGCTTGCAGGGTACGGACGCTGTCCGCTTCTTCCCTATGCGGCCGCCGGCTTCTTGCCAGCCACCGAACCTCACGACCGCCCCCCCCACCGCGGGACGAGCGGCCATCGACAGCGTCCTTACCGTCGAACTACTTCGTGCGATCCGCCGCGCGACGGACGACCCATCGCGGTCGTTCCACACGGCGGGAATCATCGTTTTTTGTGGGGTGGTTGAGGTGACTGCCGCGTATCTCCGCGGGCGGCAGACTCGTCCGGCCCATTTTGAGACCGGCACGACACGTTGAAGCCCCCATCCCCCGACCTCTCGCCGGACACCATCAGGCGTCTTCCCGGCAACCCCAATGGCCGTGGAGTTGATCCACGACAGTCGGAGGGAGGCGTTGCCCGCCTCATTGCCAGCATTGCAATCGGCGAGCGTCAATTTCAACATAAGAAACAACGACGGCCTGGGCAAATCACGATGGCAATACTGGTTCATGCGATTCAGCAAGAAACGAATGATCGGCGGACCCATCGTCGCAGTGCTGATAATCGGATATCGGTAGGCGACGTGCGTGGGCTGATTCTCGAACCTGGGAATAAGACGAATTCAGCAAGAATTGCGCGGGATGTTGGGAACCGGACTTTGGACCGGCAGGAATTGCGCTTATTGAGACGTCAGTGTGGATGGGCGCGGCATTCAGGCGGAGAGATACACGGATTCACCGGGGCGAATAGATCGCTGGCTGAGTGATTTGGACTTGAGTTCATCCGAATCTAGTGAGAAGAGCGGGCTGATCTCAAAGAAACCTTCGGGGGCACCGGAAGTATCGCAGGGGATCTGAAAGCCTGCCACCTCCATCCAGCGCGCCGCACGACGGCTCATGTCACGGCGGGCTGTTTCAACGGAATCGATGCCGGATGCATTCTTAATCGGGCTGAACTCCTCGGCACGACTGGTTTCGAGAAGAATGGCTCGATCGGCCAAGGGAAGCGCATCAAACACGAACGACTCGAGCTTGACCCCATTCGCCTGAGCAGGCTCGATGCGCCGGCCGGTGTCGAGGTCGATGTATGGAATCTTCTTCTCAGCGCGATGCCACGGCAGTGCGAACGCGGCAGCGTCGCGCGTGAGGCGTTCGATAAAGCCGCGAGACAACAGATGCACCGCGATGTTGGCGGCATCGAAGCGACGCGATCCGTCGGTGTTTTTCGCATGGGCCAACGCCTCCGGTAGGTCAGAGTACTCAATAATGGCGAGGCGGCCATCCGCCATGACGAAATTGCCGACCCGCTCGAGGTCGTCGGCCTTGGAGAGGGTCTTGCTGGACATCTCCGACTGATGCGTGTCATGCAGTCCAATGAACACGGGATCGAGACAATAAACGAGTGGATTGTCCACTTGAAAATAGCTGATGTGCCTAATCCCATGAGCGGCCATCTCGGCCAACATGCCGGTCCGGGCCAGGGCGAGCAGCGATCCGCCGTGACCATCGGGTGACAGAGCGATTCGATGCTTGTCGTCGAGGAGGATCTTGCCTGCGCGATCAAAGGCGGGCATGACGCCTTGTTGGAAAAATCGAACGCGTTCCTGCGCGAGGCCGAAGTACCGATTCGATACGAAATACTCACGCGTCGCGGAGTCATTGCCGGAACTGGTCATGATGTACCAGCGCATGGCGCAGCCGTAGCGACGGTCGGTGGCGAGAATGGACTCGGCAAAGAGCTGGAAGAGCGACTTATTCATGACTGGCGAGATTTGGAACGCACCCTTCGGCCCATCGAATCCAAGGCGCGTACCCTGGCCGCCGGCCACGGTGAAGGCGGCGACGCGACCCTTGGACAGGAGTTCGCACCCTTGGGCACGGGCGTGAGCCGGCACATCGGCGGCACGAATGACCTTGGCCGGCTCGATGCGCGAGGCCACATGTGCGGGCACTGGCGAAGCGGCGATGGTTGCGAGTTTGGACAGCTCCCCAAGGTTAATAGAGTTCAGGTCGGCCAATAGATCGCGACGCTGACCTTCACTCAGGTCATTCCAATACTGAAATACATGGCCCTGGCCAATGGCGGTCAGATCGTCTTTCCGGGGCAGGCTGGTGCCATTTAGGTCGAACTGCATCTGATTGACACTCCTTACCGACCTCGTATGAGGCTTGACCCGCATTGTGCGGGGATGGATACCCGAAGGCGAGCGATGGAAAATCACAGACGGGACGGGGAGCCCCCACGAACGACCCAAATCTACTCGGACAGGAGCGGTCCGAAACACATGTTCGTGTCTGTACTCCCGCTCCGCCCCCTTCAGGTCGGGCCTCCGGATAGCCGATTGGACCAAACATGCGGCCGATCCCGGCCACCGGGGATACCCTGGATAGCCGTCCGAATAACCTTGACACCCGCTGGAAATGTGGTATCATATAGTTAGAGATGAGCATGGTTAGGGTCCGTGCTCAATTGAGGAACGTGGAACCAAGGGTTGCTTGTCAAAAGCTATTATTTTCACTCGTAATTAATTCGTCGAGTTGTCAACAACAGTTCGACATCCTTCCGAACAAGCCCGCCTAAAAGTTCCAACAACCCTGACACGACAACTGGTCCGCCCCAGATGCGTCGGCAACGCCGATGTTCAGTCGCCTTGCCGAATCCACGGGCGATTGTGATGGACGAGGTGTCAAAAAAAATGGATGAGAGATTACAGCTTGAGGGGTCTCGTCACTGTTGATGAGATTGTTCAAGCATAGCGAAATGTGCAGCCCATTCGATAATCGCGGACTGCGCACTGGTCGTAAGGAGTTGGCTTCGTCGGGGTGGGCCCGACACCCGCAGACCAAGGGGTCATGGCGGTCGTCTTTATTAATTCCGATTACTAGGCTCGATTTCGGCGTGCCAACGGCCTGGTAGAACCAGAACAATGCGATTATCAAAAGGAGAAGTACCTGTGAGTGCGGTGTTGAAAAAACTGAAAGCCTTTACCCTCATCGAATTGCTGGTGGTCATCGCGATCATTGCGCTGCTGATCTCGATCTTGCTGCCGGCACTCTCTCGTGCCCGTGAACTTTCCAAGCGCACCGTGTGCTCGTCCAACCTGCGCGGCATTGGCCAGGCGTTTTATATCTACGCCCAGGATGGCGACATCTTCCCGGCCCAGTACGTTCCATTTCCGTCGGATGGTGTGATGAAGCTGTTCCTTGGTGGCGGATTTGACGGCGCGCCGGATGAGGCTGTTCGCCGCAGCCAGCCGGACTTCACGGCAATAGGCATGAATCCGTTCGTAACGGTGGACATGTGGAAAGTAATTAAGGACCTCAATAGCACACCGAAGCAGTGGACTTGCCCCAGCACGACCGACTTGGGCGATCCTTCGCAAGACACCACCGTCTATTACGACTTTTCGCGAAAAGAGAATCTGAGCTACGCTTATCAGATGCAATATCCCCCGACGCTGGTCAATATGCGACCAATCGGCACGACGACGCAGGGACTGTTCCCGATCGTCGCGGATGCGAATCCGTACCTTGAGCCGTCCTCAGTGCAAACGCCTCTGGACATCAACACGGATCGAAACAGCGGAGCCAAGGGCAACAGCTTCAACCATACGGGCCGCGAAGGAGAAAACGTTCTCTTTAGCGACTCGCATGTTGATTTCACGAAGTCTCCAGACGTTGGCTATGCTGGCGAAAAGCCTCCGGCGAGCTTAGTTGGCGGCTCACGTGGGCGCGATAATATTTACACAGTACACCTTGACGCCCAATCCGCCTACATGGATCCGGGCTCCTCGGCACCAACGACGGGACTTTGCAAACTCGGATCACGATCCGACGCTTGCCTGGTTCCGTAACCCCGCCGAGCCGGTCAGTGACACATGACGGCGGCGGTTCGCCTCGCGCGAGCCGCCGCCTTTTTTTGTTGTCGAGTGAGCAATTCAGCATTTACTCGTGCGAGTTGACCTCGTTGCGAAACGCAGGCATCATCGCAGCGCGTGACGTCTAACCTGAAAAAACACCAGGCGGCTTGCAAGGGGTCGGCTGAATCTTTTGAACGACATCTCGCCGCAATGACCGGCGTGCGTGCGGCGTTGCCGCTCATCGACCGTATCGCACAAGCTATCGAATCGACGCTTCGTGCCGGCGGCAAAGTGCTGACCTGCGGCAACGGCGGATCCGCGGCAGAAGCCCTTCACTTTTCGGAGGAAATGATCGGTAGATTCTCCAAGGACCGTCCGCCGCTCGCAACCGTGTGTCTCGCTTCGGATTCGACGGTGATGACCTGCATCTCCAATGACTTCGGCTTTGAACAGGTTTTCGCTAGACAGGTTGTTGGACTTGGTCGTAAGGGCGATGCCCTTGTCGCCCTGACCACCAGCGGTAAGAGCAAGAATGTCCTGCTTGCCTTGCAGGAGGCAAAGACCGCAGGCTTGATGACAATCGGACTGCTAGGGCCGCCGGGCAGTCAAGCCGAATCGTTATGCGATATTGCCTTTACCCTATCAGGGGTGGAGTCCTCGCACGTGCAAGAGGCCCATTTGTTGGTGATACATCTGGTGCTGGAACACCTCGATCACGTGTTCGGCTGACGAGCGCTCACCGGCGCATCAGGATGTCGCCAATGGCTGCGCCGGCGAAGACGAGGCTGACCACTCCGTTGAGCGTGAAGAAGGCCAGATTCACACGAGAGAGGTTTTGGGGTCTGACGATGGATTGCTCGACGGCTAGTAGCGAACCGGTCGTGGCGACACCAATCCAATAGAGCCAGCCGAACGACTCAAGCCTACCCAACATAATCAGGCATGTCAGCGACACGAGGTGACACACTCGTGAAAGACTAAGCGCGAAGGCGATGCCGAAGCGAGCGGGAATTGAGAAAAGCCCTCCGGTGCGATCCACGCCGACATCCTGACAAGCATAAATGAGATCAAATCCGGC
Source organism: Planctomycetota bacterium (assembly GCA_038042195.1). GTDB lineage: Bacteria > Planctomycetota > Phycisphaerae > UBA1845 > UTPLA1 > JACRIM01. The sequence continues at coordinate 19,371 of JBBTET010000019.1, forward strand.
GATCCAGGTGAAAACCGCGCCGCTCAGAATGATCGTAGACCACCCGAGAGACTCAGGGTGTATCGCCATCCATGATGCCGTCGGAGCGAAGGCAATGACCGCGCCGAGTACAAAGTGTGAAAGGGCCGTGAATCGCTTGCAATAGGAATACGCAGCCATCGCAAGTAGTGTTGGAATACTGAGCAAGAGCGGCCAATGATTAGCAAACAGAACTCTGAATCCGGCGCACCCGCAGATGAATAACATTGCAAACGTGACCGTGAACATCCATGCCCGCGCGATGGAAATAAGACCGGCAGGGATGGGACGCATGGCGGTTCGCGGGTTTCTGACATCAAGCGCCGCGTCGGCGATTCGATTAAAGGTCATTGCGAAGCTGCGGGCCGACACCATGCACCAGACGATGAGCACAACATGCCAGAGCGTGGGAAGTCCACCCGGTAACGACCTCCCCGCTAAGAAGGCCGCTACCAGTGCGAATGGTAGCGCAAAGACCGAATGAGAGAACTTGACCATCTCCCCCCAAGTCCGCATGGCGGCCCAGAACTTCGACGGAAAGGCTCTGCTCACAGGTTGTATTCGCGTTGACACGGTGAGAATTGAACCCTGAACCCCCATCCTCGACAAACGCGCCCCGGCAGGCGATACTACAGGGCTTTCCTAGGGGAAATGGACTTAGGCATGAATTACGACGCGCTTCTTAGTCTCGCAAAAGCCCGAAACTGGGTCGACCTCGAAAAACAATGGATGACGGCCGTCGAGCAACCGGATGCCAATCCCGGTCACCTGCTCCCCGTCATCGACTTCCTCGGGAAGGCGGGAAATCCAACCCTCGCCGACACGATGGGATGGGCCTGGCTGGCGCAGCTCAAAGAGAACCGCACTGCGGATGAGGCGCTAACCGTCGGCCGCGAATTGTTGGTACACCTCACGGACGGCGACCAGCTACGTGACGAGATTCTAGAGCTTTACAAACGCACCCACGCCGATCGAGCCGACCTCGATCAGTGGATCGAACGATCCGGGCTGAAATCCGGAAAGTCCGTGCGACGAGCCTTGCGATTTCTGGATGTCGCGCTGGAGCTAAAAGCGGGCACCTGTCTCGTGCATCGCACGGAGGACGCCGCCGCCCAGATCCTCGAGATGAATCTTGAATCTGATGAAATCGTGGTGAAGCAGGGCCGTCGGGAGCAGACGTACACACTAAGTAAGCTCGTCGACGAATTTGACGCTGCGAGCGAGACTGACTTCCGCGTATTGCAACAGTTGAATCCCGGGCGCATTTCGCAACTCGCCAGTGACGACCCGGTCACGCTCGCCATCGGCATCCTCAGCGGCCATCAGAACAAGATGATCCGCGAAAACATCAAACTGTTGCTCTGTCCCCGTTACCTGCCCACCGAGAAATGGTCGGATTGGTGGACGAAGCTCCGCAATGAAATCAAAAAAACGCCGAACCTGCGCATCGAGGGCCGTTCACCGGTGTTCCTCGTGTTTGATCCGATTGGACAGACCATCGAGCAGGAATCTTGGGAGGCGTTTTCCAAGGCCGGCACGCCGCGGGAGTGGCTTGAAATTCTTGAAACCTACCTCCGTGACACGAAGGCCCAGAAAAAAGAATCCCACGCCAACTACCTCGACCGAGTCCAAAAATCGCTGGTCGATCGTTTGACCCGGTTTGTAAAACACAAAGAACCGGCCCAGGCCTTTGCAACCGCGTTGGTGATCGAGCGAGTCGCGGCCGACGGCCTGCCCGTGTCGACCGATGGTCACGGACTGGCCCTCAAAATGCTGGCGGAGACGAAGGATCCCGTGGCAATGGTCGCCCAGATTCCTGATATTCGCCTCTGGTCCATGGCCATCGTATGCGTCGAGCAGGCCTTTCCGGATCAATGGCCCGAATATCTCGCGCAGCTGATCCTCTACGCACCATCGAGCCAGTGTGATTCGCTCGCGAAGAAAGTGGAAAAGGCGGGGCGCGGCGAGTTGTTGCCCCAAATCGCTCAGCAAGCAATGGACGATTCCGGCCGATTTACTGATGCGCTGATGTGGCTGTGGAAAGGCCCGGAGACAGAGACCAACCTCGGGCTTCCCGGTCCGATTGAATTGTTCAACAACGTCATGATGCTCGTCGGACCGGCCCGTAGTTCCACGGGTAAGGCCGCGGGCCACTCCATCAATGAGATGCGGGCGAAGGTGCGCACCGGCTTGTCGCATCGGGACTACGCCCGCTTTCGCGAGTGCATCGCCAATCTGGAAGACTCCATGGCGCAGACGATCCGCCGACTTGTCGAGCGCGGTGACGGACTTGGTCCGAGCCTGCAAGACGACATGGATCGCATCCTGCGAACCAAGTTCGCCCATCTCTACGCACGGCCGAAGGTCGCGTTGTGGGATGATGACTCGGTCCTGTACTTCACGACGGCAGGCCTCCGAACGAAAGAGAATGAACTCGCGGAAATCGTCAACGTAAAGATGCGCGAAAATGCCAAGGCCATCGGCGAAGCAGCAGCCCACGGCGACCTCAGTGAAAACTCGGAATACAAGTTCGCCCTCGAAGAGCGTGATCTGCTGCGGGCGCGCGTGGCGAAACTCAATCGCGAAATCTCAATGGCCAAAGTCTTGGAGAAGCACGAAGTCCCATCGGACTTCGTCAGCATTGGCCAATGCGTGGTCATCAAACCGATGTTGGGCGGTGCATCGATCCCGATCACCATTCTTGGTTTCGACGAAGCTGATTTGGCGAATCACGTCTATTCGTATCACAGCCCATTCGCAAGAAACCTGCTGGGCAAGAAGCCTGGCGACACGGTCATGGTGGCCCTCGATGACGATACGGCTGCTGAGTTTGCGATTGAGAGCCTGTCGAGCGTGATACAGTAAGTCGCTTTTCCAGCTCCCAGCGGGCATCATGCACTTACATTTCAACTCATAAGACACTGCCATACATTGAGTTATGGCTGTAATTGAACGTGCAAGAAATAATGTGCTGTATGCTTGACTTTGCAGACTATGCGCTGCATACTATGTTATGCATAGTATAGGAGTCGCCAATGCAGATCGAACGTGAACTACTCAAAGGTGTCTTACCTCTAGCCGTAATGAAACTACTCCGGCGTCGTGCCATGTACGGTTACGAACTGGTGACCGAGGTGACGAAGAAGTCGGACGGCGTCCTCAAACTGGGCCAAAGCACGCTCTACCCGTTGCTCTACAACCTCGAGGCCCAGGGCCTCGTCAAGAGCGACTGGCAGGCCGCCGACAGCGGCCGCGACCGGAAGTATTACAGCCTGACCGACGACGGGGTGAAACGACTGGATCGTGATCTTCTCCAATGGGAAGCACTGGTTCGCGGCATGGGCCAACTGGTGGTGGAACGCATGGCTCCTGGACTCACCTGGACACTGTGATGAGCACGACCGCTCCCAGTCCAAAATCGAATTCTGACCAAGATCGTCTGCCTGATGCGCTGAGCGACCTGGTCAACCGAGTCGTCCGCGGAACCCGACTCTGGCCGTCGGAGCGGCGCGACGTGCGTGCGGAATTGGAAAGTCATTTTCGGGAGGGACTGATCGAACTCACCGGCGAAGGCAAGTCCCTGAGCGAATCGGTCACTTACTTGCGCGATGATTTCGGAGACCCCAAGCTCGCGGCGCACTTGATTCGCCGCGGAAAGAAACGAGGACGACCCATGATTTGGAAAGCACTGGTATCTGTCGCCGCCGTCTGCGGTGCGACGCTCTGCGCCGGGGCGGGTTATGTGGCATATGTGGCCTTTGGCAAGCCGACCCCGACGGTCGACTACGTCGCCAAGATCAACGAACCCTTGCAGACACTACCCATCACTGATCGCGCCTGGCCGCACCTTCGAGAGGCGATGCTTCAAATGCTCCCGGCACTCGACTTGTTCAGTGGCTCTACTATTCAATCCGCCAAGCCCGGTGACGCTGAATGGGTCAAGATTGCCGAAGGGATAGCGACGCTGCGTCCGTTCGTGCCAAGGCTCGTTGAAGCCGCCACGAAGCCCTATTGGGGTTATGTCTATGGCATGGACGGCCCCGAGTATCTCCAACAACGCGGAACCGTGATCAACAAGCCCCCCGAGCCGATGTCCGAAATTGATCCGCTGATACCACCGACGCTGAGGATGCTGTTGCCGCACCTTTCGGATGTTCGCGGGGTTGGAAAGTTCCTCGCACAGAACGCGAAGGATTTAGTTAGGACCGGCGACTTCGCAGGCGCGTGGGAGTCGCTCGATACGATCCATCACCTCGGTATGCATCAGATGTCCAGTCGCACGCTGATTGAGCAATTGGTTGGCGCGTCCCTTATCAAGCTTGCCAATGGCGAAATGCAAGCGATGCTACATGCAATGCGCGATCGGCTAACGCCTGCCGACCTCGACATGATTCACGCCAGTCACGTCATGACCGGCCCGCTAGACTCCCTTCGACCGCAACTCAAGACCGAGGCGTTTTTCTTCGAGGATGCCGTGCAGTACGTCTTCACCGACGACGGCAATGGCAACGGACGATTGATCCCGTCGCAATTCTCGAAGATCGTGGGCTATACGGGCCCGGGCCAGGGAACGGCCGAGGCTGGTACCGACGCCGGCGCAATCGCCATTGCAGCGATTCATGCCGACCGACGTGAAACACTGGCAAAGTATCACGAGGTATTAGATCGCACGGTCGAGTTTTGGTCGCTTCCGCTCTATGACCTCCGTCGCGGCGAGGGCAATGCGCTGATCTTGAAACTGGCTTCCGATACAACCGAATCCAAGCGATTCGCTCTGATTGGTGCATTACTCCCTGCACTATCGATGGCCGATCAAATCGTGCGAGAAACGCGGCAATCCGTTTTGGCAACCCGGACCCTTGTCGGCCTGCTCGGCTATCAGGCGGACCATCAGGCCATGCCCGCCCGGCTCGCCGATATCGCGCCGAAGTATCTCTGTGAACTGCCGACCGATCTCTACAGCGGAATGCTGTTCAAGTATCAGCTCGCCACAGACGGGACGTTTACGCTCTACAGCGTTGGCCACAACCTCCTCGATGACAACGCCTCGCGCGAAAAGATCGACGATCCGATGCGGCATGGCTCTACGACTGAGTCCGACCTGGTCTTCTGGCCGCCGAAGTAGTCGAACATGAATCGATTGCCGAAGCTTATTCCAACACAATGCTCGATCATTGCCCTTTGTCTCACACCTCACCATAATCCGCATCGCGGAATGACTCCGCCCCAGGCCGGTCAATGGCGTGGAAAACTCAGGGAAGGCGAGAATCATGAGTATGAAGCTTTCAGCGTGCGGCAATCGACGCATCGATCTGTTGTTGTGCGGTGTCCTTCTGGTGTCGGCCGCTGGATGTCGACTACACCCGGTGAGTCTGGCTTCGATGGCCATCGGCGATGCGATCAACGACTCCGACGTGAAGAAGCGGCAGGAAAAACTGTTTGACCAGCCAGTCACGGCCGCGGACGAAATGTTTGGCAAGCGTGAAGAAACACTGGTCTACGCCGACGATGCACAACGCGAGCTAATCACCTATCCGGTCAAGGGCGACCTGTTGAACTCTCAGAACTGGGCCGTTGAAAGTCGAAACGGCAAGCTCGTCGCGCTGTCCAGAGTCAAGCGAAACATCGACGGCGTCGAAGATGTCTTCAAAACGGCGGCCATCAAGCCCAAGGTCATGGGAAAGTCGCCGGAGGATTGTTGCAAAGATGCCGAGTTGAAGGAGTCCCTCGCCACCCTGCGCTGCCGCGAAACCGGTGAGGTCATGCGCGTGTACGACGTCCGCAACTGGACGAACTCCCGAGGCGCTCGCTATTGCGTTCTACGGTTTGACGAGAAGGATCGTTGCACGAATGTCCGCCTGCTGGGGGTGAGCGCGTCCACTACGGAAAACCCGTTGACCCAGGGCACACCGTAGTCGGTCTATCAGCGCGTAGCATGATCTGTTGCTGTGTGCCAACGCGTAGGGCTACGTTGCAACTCCCCTCATCGCGTTCGTTGCACCATCGTCGTTGCTCGCGTCTTGATACCGCGCACCAGGCTCGCCAAGGCCTCGCGGTTAGGTGCGAATTCCATCGCGATGTCCATGAAGATCAAGTCTGCTTCAATCAACCTCGCCAGCGACGACGTAAAGGAGTGCATCCCTTCTCCCTCGCTGCTCTCAATCAGGGCCGGGATGTCCTTGTCCTGCTCCTTGCGGATCAGTTCACGGCAGGTCGAATTGTTTATCAGCACCTCCGTCGCCGGCACCAGTGGCGCTTTCTTCGCGTCGGCACCGGGGACGAGTCGCTGCGCACAAATGCCACGCAGGCTGTTCGATAGCGAGCTGCGGATGAACTCATGCTCCTCGCGCGGGAAGAACTCCAGCACGCGGGTGAAGGCCTGCATCGTGTCCGAGGTATGCAACGTGCCGAAGACCAGGTGCCCCGTCTCCGCCGCCTGCAACGCCGCCGTCATGGTGAACTTGTCGCGCATTTCACCGACGAAGATCACGTCAGGGTCCTGACGCACCACGTACTTCAGTCCCTCGCCATAGGTGGGAATGTCAATGCCGATCTCGCGCTGAGAGATGATCGACTTCTTCGGCTTGAAGAGATACTCGACGGGATCCTCGATGGTGACGATGTTTTCATGGCGCGTAGTGTTGATCTGCTCAATCATCGCGGCCAGTGTCGTGCTTTTCCCCGAGCCGGTAACACCGCAAATGATGATGATGCCGTCGTTGGTCGTCTCGATCAGCTTGCCATATACCGGCGGCAGGTGAAGTTCTTCATACGAGGGGATGCTCGAGTTCACGCGTCGGATCGCCGCGTTCATCTTCGTCCCGGCGCGGAAGATGTTCACGCGGAATCGCTCGCCGTCGGCCAATTCCGTGGAGAAGTCGAGGTCGCCGTGCTCATCGAAGAAGGCTCGGCGTTGCGAGGGGATGATCGGGTCCATGCAAGCCGCAATGTCTTCGCCGGTCATGAGCGGCGCGTTGAGGCTGCGAAGATTGCCGCCGATGCGATAGTACGGTTGCATTCCGGCCTTGAGATGCAGGTCGGACGCGCCGGCGTTTTTCATTGCACCAAGCAGTTGTTGAATGGACGGTATCGCGGCCATGACGGCCCCCTTTCGTATCAGGCAGGTAGCACGGCGAGTGAAATACTATGCACGGCGGGTGGTGTAGCGGTAGATGGTACGAGAAGGGATTCTCGTACCAGCGGGGCCTTCAACCCAGCCCTCTCCCCAGGGGAGAGGGAGTCATTGTGTTCCAATCGGCCATGCAGGGTATACGGCGTGCAGGCGTAGATGCGAGCGGTCACGGACGAGCCGATGAGGTCGGGCGACCCGTCGAGCAATACGATCTGATCGCCTCGTGTTCGACCGACGAGTTGTGTGCTGTCCATCGCGGACCAGTCGATCTCACTGCCACGATCCTGTTCCGACTCTTGTTGTTTGAGCGTGCGTTTACTCGGCCCCTCAACCAGCACCTCGACGAGTTGCTCCATCATCGCCCGGTGGTTTGAAAGGTTGATCTCGGCCTGCACGGCAAGCATGTCGTTGTTACGCCGGCGCTTCGTCTCATCGGGTACGTCGTCCTCGATGCGGCCAAACGCCGTCGTGCCCGGTCGCGGCGAGTATTTGAAAATGAAGCAGTTCTTGTATCTGGCGCGGCGTAGCAGATCGAGGCTCAGGGCGAAATCCTCCTCGGACTCGCCAGGGAAGCCGACGATCATGTCGCCGGAGAGGGCGATATCGGGCATCAATTCTCGGGCGCGTTCGATCAGCGCATCATACTGGGCGACGGTGTAACCACGGTTCATGCGCTTCAGCACCGTGTCGCTGCCGCTCTGCGCGGGGATATGTAGATATCGACAGATGCGCGGCGACTCAGCCATCACGCGCAAGGCCTCATCGGTGAAATCGCGCGGGAAGCTGGTGACGAATCGCAACCTCGAAAGCTCCGGCACCTCGTCATGCACGCGCTGAAGCAATCGGGCGAAGCTCGTCTCGCGACCGGCGTCGTCCACAAAGTGGTAATGGTTCACAGTCTGGCCCAGCAGCGTCACTTCGATAACCCCGCTCGCGGCGAGTCGGCGGACCTCGTCCACGATCTGATCCGGTGGTCGATGCACCTCCGGCCCGCGCGTGTACGGCACGACGCAGAAGGAGCAATACTTGTTGCACCCGCGCGTGATGCGTACATAGGCCTGATGGCGGCCAAAGACCTTGGGCACGGCAACATGATCGGACAGGCCGAACCAACGACCGCGATCCAACGCCTCCAGGTCGTCATGTTCTGCGTCGTGCCGGCGCGGCGTGGAGCGGTCTCGCAGCTTGCCTGACAACGCCACGGCTGGGCTGCGCGTCGCCCGCACATCCTGAATCAGCGCGGGCAGGCGATGCAGATCTGTCGGCCCACACAATATGTCGACGACGGGCGACTTCGTGAGAAGATTCTCGCCGTCGCGCTCGGCCATGCAGCCGATGACGGCCACGATCTGATCGGGGTTCTTTTTCTTGGAGCCGCGCAGTTGACCGAGTCGCGAATAGACCTTGTCCTCGGCATGCTGACGAACGGAGCACGTGTTGATGACGACAAGTTGCGCGGTGAGAAGATCGTCCGTCGGTCGGTACCCCTGCGCGAGCAGCGACCCCATGACCAGTTCGCTGTCGAGAGCGTTCATCTGGCAGCCCATCGTTTCAAGATAGATGGAGGGGTCGGCGGTCATGGCTTCGAGTCCCGCCTCGGCGGATGTTCCACTTGTTTCGTAAGGTCGGTGAGCCGTGCCTTGGCCGCATCGCGCAGGCCGGCAGGCGTTCGTTTGTGGTCCACACACTCGCGGTACAGATCGGCGGACTTCACGGGACGGCCGATCTGCTCGTACGCACGGGCGGCCCAATACAGTGCCGAGCCGCCGTGCTCGCTCTTGGGGTGAAGAATGACAATCTGCATCGCCGCCAGTGCGGACTTGGCCCACGCGTGACGGGCGTAGTCGCACTCAGACTCGATGAGCAACCACGCGGCGCGTTCGGTAGTCGCGGTCACGGTCCGGGCGCGGTCGATGAGCTTGGCAACTTTTTCGAGATCCCCGGCGGTGAGCAACGAACGAGCCTGCTCCCGAAGCGAGGCGGATTCTTTGGAGGAAAGCGGCTTATTTTTTGAAGCGGACGGCCCTGCAATCGCAATGGAAACGGAGAGCGCAACGATCATCGTTGGCATGAGAATTCGTGATAATACGATTGTTTTCACATGCTTATGATACCGCATCGGCCGTCACGGGGTCAAACCGGTGATTGCGGAAATGCGATCCGACGCACTACGATCCTCACATGAAATCAACTCGACCTCAATTGTGTATCAGCGTGCTGGTCGTCGGCCTTCTGTGCCTCGGCTGTCATGAACAACGATTCGGCACTCGCCCCGCGCCGGCCGAAGGGGAGGAGCTGCCGATCCTGGAGCAGTATCAGGGTACGCATTCGCACGAAACGCGGGCGATGCAACTCGTCGTGCGCGACACGCAGTCGCTGGCGCAGGTGCCGCTCATCGACATGCCTGTGAACTTTAACGACGAAATGTTGCTGATCGTAACGCTCGGCCAGGTCACGTCGGATCAACATGCCGTACGGATCGACCGCGTGTGGCGCGAAGCGGGTCGGTTGCGGGTGAGCGTCCAGATGCAAACGCCGAGTACGACGCCGACCGTGACGATGTCGAGTCCGTACTGCGTGGCGGTGGTGCCTCGGTGCGATCTGAACGTCGCGGATTTTCTCACCACGCCGCCGAAACGCGAGCGATCCTGGGACCAGAGTCCTCCGCCGGCGGGATTGAATAAGGGGGAGAAGCCCGCAAAGGCACCAAACCTGAACCGGGACAAGCGACGCTAATCAGTCGACGGGTTCGATGGTGACGGTGAGCGAGCGGGACTGAAACTGATCGACATACAACTCAGCACGCTCGCGGTGCGTGATGAGCAGGAGCGCACAGCCGGATTCGTGAGCTTCGATGGTTCGTTCGAGGGCGTCCTGGGCGTTCATCGCGCAGATCATGACCACGGTCTCGACGACGTGTTCCACTTCATTCTGGTCGTCGTTGTGCAGGATGACTTTGAACTGCGGGAGGAGCCGGGGCTTGGTCACCTCGGGCAGAATTGCGGTATTGGAGGACTGCGTCTGCACGACGGCGGTTGCTTTGTTACTGTTAGCCATGCTTGCCACACCTCTCTATGCAATCGGAAAATCGTCTCTAGAAGTATAGCCCAGCATCGACGTGCGGCAAGTAACGCGGGCATTCCCGCACAGGGGGTATAATCCCGCCGCGGCATGGGGCCGCCGGGAGGCGACGATGCCGGAATTGGTGCCAACTGCTGACCAGAATGCCGGTACGGAACGGCTGCTCGACCCGGACTTCATGCGCCGACTGGAGCAGTTGGAAATCGTCTCGCGCAAGATCCATGCCTCGCGCCAGAAGGGGGAACGCCGCTCCAAGCGCAAGGGCGAGTCGGCGGAGTTCGCGGATTATCGCAACTATGTGGTCGGTGATGACATTCGGCACATCGACTGGAACGTGTATGCCCGGTTGGAGAAGTTGTTCCTCAAGCTGTTTCTTGAAGAGGAGGAGTTACATGTCTCCGTGCTGATCGACGTGTCGGCGTCGATGGAGAATGGCACGCCGAGCAAAGCCCTGTACGCCAAGCGCGTCGCGGCCGCCATGGCCTACATCGGGTTGTGTAATCACGACCGTGTCAATCTATATGCGTACAGCGATCGCACGACCGGTCGGATGACGGGCCTGCGCGGTCGCCGCATGACGGCCCAGGCAATGAAGTTTCTGGATGAGATTCCGGTGGAAGGCGGGAGCCGGTTTTCATCGGCGGCAAGGCAGTTCGCGCTGCGCCATTCACAAAAGGGCGTGGTGCTGGTGGTGTCGGACTTTCTCGACAAGGGGGGGTTCGACGAGGGGCTGCGCTACTTGCTTGGTCGGCACATGGACATTTATGTCTTGCAGGTGTTGTCGCCGGAGGAGATGTCGCCGGTAATGACGGGCGATTTGAAACTGGTGGACTGCGAGGATGAAGAGATCGCCGAGGTGACGATCAGCCGAGCGTTGATCGACAAGTATAAGGCCAATGTGCAGGGGCACTGCGATTCGCTGCGGGCATACTGCCATCAGCGCGGCATTTCGTATCTCTTTGCGACCACCGATCAGCCGTTTGAGGCACTTGTCCTGACCTATCTGCGGCAGCGGGGATTGGTGCGATGAAGTTCCTTTCCTGGCAGACGGCGGCGTTGGCGGGGGCGATTGCGATCCCTCTGCTGCTGTTGCTGTACTTTCTCAAGCTGCGCCGCATCGAACGCACGATCTCTTCGACCCTTCTCTGGAAGAAGGCCATACAGGATTTGCAGGTCAACTCGCCGTTTCAGCGGTTGCGGAAGAACCTGCTCCTGTTCCTCCAACTCCTCGTGCTCGGAGCCGTCCTCTTTGCACTGGCCTCGCCGGTGGCGAATTTTGACAGGGTCATCGGTCGCAATATTGTCATGCTCATCGATCACTCCGGCTCTATGAACGCCATCGAGGCCGATGCAAAACCGCGTCTCGATCATGCAAAACGCGCGGCGGTGGAGTTTGTCCGGGACATGCCCAAGGATGCCCGGGCCATGGTCATCAGCTTTTCGGATCGGGCCAACGTGGTATGCAGCTTTACCGATGACACTCGGCGATTGCGGGAACTGATCAATGCCATCCCACCGACCGATGGGGTGAGCAGAATCGGAGAGGCGTTGCAGTTGGCGGCAGCGCAGGGGGCAGGCACTGAGGCACGAAGGCACGAAGATGAGGGCGACCAAGGAGGGAGCACGAATGAGGCGAGTGCAGGCATCCCGTCCGCTGACGCGGCGGCGATTGACATTGAGTTATTCAGTGATGGGCGGATTGTTGTGGAAGGCACGGAGGCATCAAGGCACGAAGATGAGGGCGACCAAGGAGGGAGCACGAATAAGGGGGACAATGCGCCGTCGCCCCCCTCCTACGTGCCTCAGTCCCTACGTGCCTCCGTGCCTTCCTCCCAGGTTCGCTACTACCGCGTCGGCGAGACGGCGGACAACGTGGGTATCGTGGGGCTGGACGTTCGGCGTGATTTTGAGAAGCCGGGTTTTTTAAGCATCTTTGTTCAGGTCGAGAATTTTGGATCGTCGCCGGTGACGTCGGATGTGACCCTGTCGCTCGATGGCAAGCTCCTCGCCGGGGGTGGTGCGGTACAGGAGGTGGCGCTGGGGGCGGGGGAAAACGTCGAAACGTCGAAAAATCGAAAAGTCGAAACGGGGGGAAGCCCTCGCCCCGCCCCATCCACAAAGGGAGAGGGAGGTGCTGCGGCGTCGTTGCAGAATGTTCTCTTCGAGTTGGAGCACAACGAGGGAGGCGTGGTGACGGTGCGGTGGGAGTGGCCCGATGCGTTGGAGATGGACAATTCGGTGAGCGCCCCGATTGAGCCACCGAAGCCGATGCGGGTATTGATCGTGACGGATCGGCCGCTCGTCGAGTTTTTCATTCACAGGCCGATGGCGGACTTCGGAGTGCAACAGGCCGAGGCGGTCTCGACGAAAATCTATGAGTCGATGGCCGATGCAAAGCTCAGTGCGGAGGGTCGCTGTGCGTACGACGTGGTATTCATTGACAATCACGACACGGATCGGTTGCCGCCGGGGAACTATGTGTTTCTGGGCGGGTTGCCGAAGATTGAGGGCGTGTCGCGCGGCGAGGAGATCGTCGGGAAGCCGTTGGTGTATGGGCGCGAGGGGCATCCGCTGCTGCGGGCGGTGAGTTACGAGTCGTTGTTCGTGGGCAAGTGGCGGCGGTTGAAGCTGCCGGCCTATGCGATGCCGCTGATCGAGGGTGAGGACTCGGCGGTGGTGGCGATGCTGTCGGACCCAGGGCATCGCTATGTGCTGCTGTCGTTCGACCTGTTGGAAAGTGATTTTCCGTATCGCCCGTCGTTCCCGATGTTCCTGCAGAATGTGATTGGATATCTCGCGGGCGGCGGCGTGGCGGAGGCGGGCCGGATGGCGTTGCCGGGGGACACGGTGAAACTGACGGTGCCGAGCGGCGCGGAGAAGGTGACGGTTAAACGGCCGGATGGCGGGGAAGAGGTAGTCGAGTTGGGAGATCGTGCATCATCAGGAAGCATGGCCTACTCGCTGACACGCGACGTGGGAATCTATCAGGCGACGTTTGACGATGCCAAGAAGTCGACGCAATCGTTCGCCGTGAACTCACTCAGCGCCGCAGAGTCTCGGATCGCGCCGAACAAGGAGTTGGCGCTGGGTTCGCAGCGCGTCGAATCGATGGAGGCGGCAAAGAAGGTGAATGAGTCGTTGTGGCCCTATGCGGCGGCGGGGGCGTTGGTGCTGGTGTTGCTGGAATGGTGGGTTTACAACCGGCGGGTGATGATTTGAGGGGGAAGGCACGGAGGCACAGAGGCACGAAGGCTGGTGCGTGAGTCAGTGGGCGTTGCAACGATTTCCCTTAGGCAGCCGAGTGGGAGCAATGACGAATGGCAACGAAGCAATTGGGCGGTCGCGGTGTGGTCTGTCTGTTTACGGGTGGAACAGCCGCCGTGGTGGCGCTCATCACGACGGGGTGTGCGCAAACGACGTGGCCGCAATGGGGTGGGCCGGATCGTAACTTCATCGTGGCGTCGGGCCGGTTGGCGAGTACATGGCCGGCGGAGGGGCCGAAGCGGTTGTGGAGTCGGCCGTTGGGGGATGGGTATTCGACGATTGTGTCGGACGGGGCGACGCTGTTCACGATGTATCGCAAGGACAAGGATGATCCCAGCGAGCGCGTGATCGCGCTCGATGCGGCGACGGGGGCGACGAAGTGGGAACACGCCTACGCGGCTCCATACCTCTGCCTCGACCCCAACGACGAAGACAAGAAGCAAACGACGCAATTCGGCGCGGGGCCAAACGGGACGCCCGTGCTGGTGGGCGGTCGGCTGTTCACGATTGGATTCACCGGAAAGATGTGTTGTCTCGACGTGGCCACAGGGAAAGAGCAGTGGTCACACGACTTGTTCAAGGAGTACGGAGCGACAATGCTCGTCTGCGGGTATGCGTCGAGCCCGATTGCCTATCGTGACACCATCATTGCACTCGTCGGCGGCAAGGGCCACGGTCTGATGGCCTTCGATCAGGCGACGGGCAAGGTCGTCTGGCAAAGTGGGGACATGGATTGCAGTTATTCGTCGCCGGTGATAACAACGGTGAATGGCGAAGATCACCTCGTCGCCTACATGGCGGGAGAGATGATCGGCGCCTCGCCGAAGACCGGGGAGATTCAGTGGAGCCTGGTCCACCGCAATCCAACGAATGCAAATTGCATCTGCACGCCGATTGCATGTCCGAACAATCGCATCTATTTCGTCAATGGAGGTGATGCCGCGGGCGGAAAGATGGTGCGCCTCGAAAAGAAGGGCGGAAAGATTCAACCGAGCGAGGTGTGGTGTAACACGAAGCTGACCGGCGGCATCACGGATGTGGTGCAGATCGGCGACTATTTCTATGGCGGAAACGGTCGGGGGTTCTTCGTCGGGTTCCACGCAGGCACGGGGCAGATCGCCTGGCAGGAGCGCGGCTATCCGAGCGCCCGGGCCGTCGCAGCCGATGGGAAGTTAATCGTGCTGGATCAGGACGGTCGATTGACGCTGGTGACAGCGACGCCGGGAGGTCTCGTTCAGCACGGGCGTGCGACGCTTTTGGAAAAAGAGGCATGGTCGGCCCCAACGCTGATTGGGACGAAGTTGTACCTTCGTGATCGCAAGATGATTATGGGTGTGGAGTTAGGATAAGTGTGGTCGAGAGGGCTTGGGAATAGCTATTTCGTAATGGCGTCGGCTTGCCCGATGGACCGGCGTCGGTGATAATCCCCTCATCAGAAAAACGATCTCGCCGGTGCGAGTGGAAGTGAGGGTTCTAACATGTTTGGACTATTCGGCGGCTTCAACATAGCGGATTTAATTCTCCCGCTCTTCGTGGGCATCTTCTTCGCGCTCAACTCGGTGATCCGGGGAATATTCCCCGACCTCTTCGCCGCTGTGACACCAATGTAAGCCGGTGCAGAGAAGCACGGTTTGTGATTGCTCCACGACGAAACATTTGAATGATTCAAGCATTGTGATGTTTGCTGCGCACAAGTCTCGCAAACTGTTACGCATGACAATTTGGGCGACCGGCGTTGCCATTCTATTCGGCATCACCGACTTTTTTTACCAGCGATTCCTGGTCAGCCCAATGGGATCCAGCGAGTTCGTTTTCATATCCGCTTTCTTATTCTTGCCCGGTTGCATCGGATTCGTGTTGGTTCCGTTCCTGGGAATTGCCTGCCTTTCGAAAAAGTACAGCGGTAAGGCATTTCCGCTGTTTGTCGCTTCGCTAGTCCTGGTCGGGGGCACGTTCTGGGCAGGTCGCATTGGAAGTGCAGTTCGACGCGATGCCTTTGCCGCGTTGGCCATTCGTAGCAAACCGCTGGTGGCGGCCATTCGGGCGTACGAACGCGATCATGGGTCTCCTCCCGAGATACTCAACAACCTGGTTCCTGACTATCTGGCCTCGATCCCAAGCACTGGGATGGGTGCCTATCCCACCTATAGGTATGGAACTGATCATGTAGCCAAGCAGTGGAAGAACCCGTGGGTGCTCTACGTCTTTACTCCAAGCGGCGGGATTAACTTCGATGAATTCGCATATCTACCCAACCAGAATTACCCGTCGGAAGATTCATCCGGTTACTGGGAACGGATTGAAGATTGGGCCTACTTGCATGAGTGAGTTGGGCCGACAACTCTGACTGGCAGATTGGCGAGAGATTCGTTGATCTGCTACATTCCCGATCAAGTGTTTGAAGGTGGATTCTCGAACATTGCGATTGGGCTGACGCTTTGTTTGGCTTTATTAGGCTAACGGTCGAGTGACCGATTGATGCATTCGAGGGTGCGATGACCAAGGACATTTTTGTTTTCGTGGAGCAGCGCGGCGGCGGCGTCTTGCAGGCCGGTTTGCAAGCCATCTCGGCGGCGGCTCAGTTGGCGGCCAAGACCGGCGGCAAGGTCGTGGCGGGCATGATCGGTCACGATCTGGCGACGGCGGCGCAACGCATCGATGGGACCGGCGCTTCGGCGGCGTATGTGTGCGATGCCGAGCCGCTTAAGAATTACAACGCGCTCAAGTATGCCCGGGTTTTGTCGGGCATGATCCAAAAGGCCGACCCGCAAATCGTCCTGCTTGCCGCGTCGTTCATGGGGCGCGATCTTGCCCCACGCGTGGCGATGCGACTAGAGGCGGGGTTGGCGACGGATTGCACCGAAGTCGATCTCGAAGGCGGCGCGCTCATCGTGAAGCGGCCGATCTACAACGGCAAGGCCTTCAGTCGCGTTCACTTCAGCAGCGGCCGCATTCAGATGGCGTCGGTCCGACCGAACACATTCCCGATGCCCACCGGAGGCGGCGCGGCAGAGCGGATCGCGTTCAGCTTTACATCCGACACCGTGGATGATCGACAGACGACGAAAGAAATCGTTCGCACCGGCGGCGAAGAGAAGGACGTGACCGAGGCGTCCATCGTCGTGAGTGGCGGGCGCAGCCTCAAGAGCGAGGCGAACTTCAAGATCATGTACGACCTCGCGCATTCGCTCGACGCAGCCGTTGGCGCGAGCCGGGCGGCCTGCGATGCGGGGTATCAGCCGCACAGTCGGCAGGTGGGGCTGACCGGCAAAACCGTGACGCCGCAGTTGTACGTCGCCTGCGGCATTAGCGGGGCCATTCAGCACCTCGCGGGCATGCGCGGCAGCCGCCGGATCGTGGCGGTGAACACAGACGCCGAGGCCCCGATCTTCAAGGTGGCGGACATCGGCGTGGTGGGGGATCTGTTCACGTTTGTGCCGCTGTTGACGGAGGAAGTGAAGAAGATGAAGGGGCATTAGTCATCCATTGTTGATAGGCTTTCTGGAGAATCATGAACCCCCTCGCAATGACACTACTGCTCCTCGCCGCCTGGGGCTACTTCGGATGGCAGATGCTTCGGCGGTATCGGCTGATGACCGTCGGGCCGGGCGAGAATCGGCTCGACCAGATCGGTGTGCGACTGCGACGGACGTGGGAGTATGCGTTCGTTCAAAAGCGAATGCCGCGATACTACTGGGCGGGCATCGCCCACAAGGTGATCTTTGCCGGGTTCATGGTGCTCCTCCTGCGCACCCTGATCCTGTTCGGGCGCGGGTATTCCGAGCACTTTGATTTCTGGGGCGTCCTCTCCATCGACAGCGTGCTCGGCGGAGCGTATTCATTCGTGAAGGATGTCTTCGCGGTGCTGGTCGTCCTCGGCGTCGCGGTCTTTTTCTACTACCGCCTCATCAAGAAGCTCACTCGCATGACCCTCTCCGGCGAAGGGCTGCTCATCCTCGGCATCATCACCACCATGATGCTCAGCGATATCCTGCACGACGCGGCGAATCAGGTGCTGTCGGGCCATGGTGCGACATGGGCCGAACCGGTCGGGTCGTTGGTGGCGTTCGCGCTCGCCGGGTTGGGCGACGGCGTGTTGAACGGCCTGTCACATCTCGGCTTCTGGACACACGTCTCGCTCGTGCTGCTGTTTCTGAATCTCCTCCCGTCGTCCAAGCATTTCCACGTTATCACGGCCATACCAAACGTCTTCACGCAGAGCCTCTTCCCGCGCGGGCGATTGCCGAATGTCATTGATATCGAAGGCAAGATCGAGCGCGAGGAGACGCTGGGCCTGAAGTCGATTGAGCAACTCTCATGGAAGGGCGTGCTCGACCTGTACACCTGCACCGAATGCGGGCGCTGCACCGACAACTGCCCGGCGGCGAACACCGGCAAGCTGCTCTCGCCGAAGCAACTGACGCTCGATCTGCGGGACTATCTTTACAAGAACGAAAAGACGCTCGTCGGCGCGAAGTCGGCCGGCGCAAATGGTGACTCTGCGCCAGACTCATTCAGCCTCGCCGAGTTGGTGCCGCACATCATCAAGCCCGAAGTGCTCTGGGCCTGCACGACCTGCGGGGCCTGTGAGACGGAGTGCCCCGTGTTCATCACCTATGTCGACAAGATCGTCGACATGCGGCGCAACCTCGTGATGGAGAAGTCGGAGTTCCCCGCCGAGCTGCAAAATGCGTTTCGCGGTTTGGAATCCAGCGGCAACCCGTGGAGCTTCCCGTCGAGCGACCGCGCTGCGTGGACCGAGGGGCTGGACGTGCCGCGCATGGCCGAGAAGCCCGACGCGCAGGTGCTGTTCTGGGTCGGTTGCTCGGCGTCCTTCGATGATCGGGCGAGGAAGATCGCCCGCGCAACTGCGAGTTTGCTCAAGACGGCCGGTGTGGATTTTGCCATTCTCGCAGAAGAGGAGCAATGCACCGGCGACCCGGCTCGCCGCGCGGGGAACGAGTTTCTCTTTCAGATGCTGGCCCAGGCGAACGCCGAGACATTGAATCGGTATCAGCCGAAGACGATCGTGACGACCTGCCCGCACTGCTTCAACACGTTGCTCAACGAGTACCCCGACTTCGGTGCGAAATTCAAGGTCGTCCATCACTCGCAGTTCCTGTCGGACCTCGTGCGCGAGGGCCGACTGAAGCCCGTGAATCGCATCGACGCGAAAGTCGCCTTCCATGATTCGTGCTATCTTGGGCGGTATAACGAAGTCTATGAGCCGCCACGGGACACACTGAGGAAAATACCGGGGCTGACCGTGTTGGAGCCGCGCGAGACGCGCGACCGTGGCATGTGCTGCGGGGCCGGCGGCGCTCAGATGTTCAAGGAAGAAGAGCATGCGCGGCCCGGCGCGACCGGCGAGCGCGTCAATGAGAAGCGCACGGATCAACTCTTGGCGACGAAGCCCGACATGGTGGCATCGTCGTGCCCATTCTGTCAGCGCATGTTGATAGACGGACTGGCGGGACGAAGCCGCGAGGATGTGCAACAATACGACATCGCAGAATTGCTCTGGAAATCAGTCGAGACTCAGTCGGCGTGAGCAATGGGGCACAGCGGCCCTCGGCTGTAGACTAATGAAGGTAGCAAATCATGAATGAAGCGTACAACGAAATGCTCACCAAGCTGCCCCTTTTCGCCGGCTTCACGACGCATGGGACGCAGGCGGTGATCGAAGCCGGCCAGGTGCGGGAGTGCGCCGCCGGTGAAGTCCTCTTCAAAGAGGGCGACGCGGCCACCGTCGTGTTGCTCGTTCTCAAGGGCAAGTTGCAGGTGTTTGTCGAGCGGGGTGGGCGCGACATGGTACTGATGGACCCGCAGGCGGGGAGCATCGTGGGTGAGCTGGCCGTGCTCTGCGGCATTCCACGATCGGCCTCTGTCCGAGCCTCCGAACCGTCGGTCGTTTTGCAGTGGTCGGCGCAGCAGTTTCACCGACTGCTGCTCACGAGCGTCGTACTTTCTCAACGAGTCTTCCGCGACGCGCTGCGGATGCTCATCGACAAGGAGCGTTCACTGATCGAATCACTCGTGGGGACAGCAGGTGCCGGCATTTGAGCGTCCAAGTGATTTCCAAGAATCCTCGGTCAACGTTGTGATCCCTGGCGTCAATGACGGGAACTCTCGACCAGTTGATCCAATTCTCGTGCCGCCTCGGCATCGGTGGGGTCCAGACGCACGGCCTCGCGGTAGTGCATCATCGCGTCGGCGGTGCGGCCCAGTCGAACGTACAGCCGAGCAAGGTTGAAATGGGCCGTGGCGAAATCCGGCTTCAAGCGAATGGCCTGCATGTAATGGCTGAGCGCTTCTTCCAGTCGTCCCTTTTCGCTGAGAAACAGGCCGAGGTTTACAGCGGCAATGAAGTTGTCAGGCTGTTGACGCCGCACGTCGTTCAGTTGTGTGATGGCGTCGTCACCACGACCCACCGCGTGCAGGGCGACGGCATAACTCAGACGCGCATCTACCGTATCCGGCTTGATGGCCAGTGCGGCCTCAAAGTGCGGGATGGCGTCCGATGAGAGTCCCCGATCGGAGTAATGCACGGCGAGGTTTTCATGGGCCATCCGCGCAGCCAAGGGACTCTTGGCGAGCACGTCCGTCCAAAGCGAGACGGAGTTCCTGAAAACACCGGCACGGTGGAACGTCATCGCTCCGAGCGTCACAAGCACGACGATGGAGGCCGTACGCACTGCGCGTCTGTACGACGCATGCGCAAGACCGCAAAGGAGCGTGATCGGCCCGAGGCTGGCGAGATACTGAAAATGATCCGCGACGAAGGAGTAGCCCATGAAGAAAAAGTTCACAAAGCCGAGTATCGGCATGAGGGTCACGACGAAGTAGAGCGCTGCGACAACAGGGCCGCGACCAATCCGTCGATGCAGTATGGCCAATGTGATGAGCACAACAACCACTAGAAAGGGCCAGACCCACTGCAAGGGAACCGCAGTGTCAATCGTCCAGCGGTTGTAAATGAACGCGAGATCGACCGGCACAACGAGTTTGCCCAGATAAAAACACGCGGCGCGGCCCGCCAGTAACACGCGCTGCGCGGCGGTGAGCGTCCAATCGACCTCCGCCGCACCGACGTGGTGCTTCTCAACGTAAGACGTAACCAGCCCCGCCACGAGCGAGACAGCGAAGAAGGGGGCCGCCCGCATGAAATCGACCAATCGGATTCGTGCCGTCCTCCACCATGTGATGATCAGCAGCACGATGGGAAACGTCACGGTGGACGTCTTGCTGAGCAGGGCGAAAACGAAGAAGAGAAGGGCGACGACATAACTGCGCATGGCCAACGCGGGCCGTTCCGCGCCGACGGCATTCGTCGATATCAACGGCAGATAAGCACGAAGGGCCAACAGATAGAAGACAATCGACAGGACGTTCTTGCGCTCCGTGACCCACGCCACGGATTCGACGTGGACCGGGTGCAGCGCGAACACCGCCGCCGCCCATGCAGCACCAGGAACCTCCATGCGACCCAAGACGCGCCACACGAGAACAGACGCGATGCCGTGCAACAGGATATTGACAAGGTGATAGCCAGCCGGGTTCAGGCCCCAAAGGTGGTGTTCCACCCAAAAGCTGGTGAAGACGAGCGGGTAATACTGGATCGTCGCAGTTGGCTCAAACCAGATTCGCGCCAAGGCGTTTGGCGAAACGAGCACCGCGTTGTTGGTCAGGTAGGCGTCGTCGTCCCAGATGAACTCCGCGCCGAGAGCAGGCAGGTAGACGAGCAACGTGGCCGCCATGAGGAGCAGGGCCACGGGGAGGTTGGCTCGTACATTGGAAATAAAGTCAATTCTCTCACCAACGGCGACATGGTTCGTTGATTTTTCAACCGGCCGTCGTCGAGGCATAAGCGTCATCGTACTAGAGTCGTCAGTCTCACTCCAGATGACTCAGGGAGCAGGTTGACTTGTGGCCATCAGATGTTCGAGCACGCCGATACGCTCGAGGATGACGGTCCGCGTGGGGTCAAGCCGAAAGGCCTCCCGATAAGCCGTAATGGAGTCAGCGAACTTCCCGGCGCGATCGAGGGCACTGGCTAATCCGTGATGCGCGTAGGCATAATCAGCCTTACGTTTGATGGCGGCTCGAAAGAAGGCCTGAGCACGCTCCAGATCGCCCATGTCGAAATAGACCTGGGCAAGTCGTGCGTATGCACTGGGGCGATCTTGCATATGCCTGAGGGCACCCTTCAACTCGCGCACCGCCTCGTCGAGTCGTCCGGCATCCGCCAATGCGCCGCCGAGCTGATACCGAGCCTCGAAATCATCCTTCGTGATTCTCAGAACTTCCTCGAAATGTCGTATGGCCATTTCATGGCTCTTGCACTTCTGAAGCAGCAGCGCGTAATTGAAATGTGCATTCGCGAAATCAGGCTTGATCTTGATGGCCGATTCGTAGTGATCGCTCGCGTCGAGTAGTAGTCCCTTGGCTTGCAACGCGATGGCGGCGTTGTAGTGCCCAAGATAGAGGTCGGGCTTGAGGCGAAGGGCCGTTTGGAAGTGCTTTAGTGCGGCATCTATGTCGCCGCTTTCCTTAAGGAGGAGCCCAAGGTTGTTGTGAGCCATCCACGCGCCGGGATTTTTTTGGATCGTATCCGTCCAGAGCGTCTTTTGATCGCGAAAGACGCCGCAGTGTCGATAGGTGAGGATGGCCGGTATCGAGAGAAGAATCATGGTTCCCACCGGAGCGGCACGTCGAAACAGGGAACGGCTCTCAGCCAGGTGCGAAAAGGCCGCAGCCGCAAGAACGATTAACCCGATGCTCGGCAGGTACGCGAAGTGATCGGCGACATACGAATAACGCATGGCGTAGATGTCGATGATTCCAAGTGCAGGCAGGAGCGACCCGCCGTAGAACAGCACGGCGGCAAGTATGCCGCGCCCCATCTTTGCGGCCATGAGCACCAAGCCGATCACAAGAAACACTGCCATCCCGAGGTCGAGGTAGTGGGCAGGGTTGTGCGTATCCACCGACCATTGTGGATACGTGAAGATCAGTGGGTGCGGCCAGATCAGTTTTCCAAGATAGAACCACACGGCACGTCCCGCGATCAGAAATCGAGCCGGCCACGCAATGTACGCATCGCCGGCTTCCAGACTGACGTGAGCGGACTCAACGACGACCGTGATCCACCCTCCGCCAAGCGCCATGAGAAAAAGCGGCAGCGTCGGCGCTACCTCGCGCCAACTCAACGTCCCGCGCTTCCACCAGAGGATGAGCAGGATCGCCGCAGGAAACGTGGCCGTCACGGTCTTACTGAGCAATGCGCCAAGAAAGCAAACGATGGCAAGGACGTAAATGCCCCATCGCCGCCGTCGAGCCTCGTCGATACCTGACCATTGGTCGAAGCGAGCGTAAGCATGAAAGGCAAGCAGGTAGAAGTGCAGCGAGAGAGTGTTTTTCCGTTCAGTGATCCACGCGACGGACTCAACATGCAACGGATGAACCGCGAAGAGGGCCGCTGCGAGGGCCGCGCCGCGGATTTGTAGCCTCACGAGCAGCCGCCAAAGCAAGAGTGCGTTTGTGATATGCAGCAGAAGATTGACGACGTGGTAGCCGGTCGGTTGATCGCCCCAGAGATGTTTCTCAATCCAAAAGGTTGTGTAGGTCAGTGGGTAGTATTGATCGGTCGCTCCGATGGTGAACCAGATTTGCTTTAGTCCATCGCGATTCTGAAGCAAGGTGTTTTGGGTGACGTAGCGGTCATCATCCCAGATGAATCCATTGCGAAGGGCTGGCGCATAGGCGAGCAGGGTCAACAGGGGGATTGTGAGTAAAACCCAGATCGGTCGTACGCGCGGCATCGACGATGGTCGTTGGATGGAGGACGCGGTCATCGGGTGGTCCATTCAAGAAACGGCGCGTGCGTGGTTTGTTGGTTCATGCGACGTATTCAAGAGGCGGGTTGCGATGCCTGCATCGTGGTGGGCCGCGTCGTGGGCAGCATGAATTGGTCGAGCAGGTCTTTGGCAGGACTGAACCCTGGATCGAGCGCGAGGATTTTCCTGAGACAGGCCTTGGCCGGTTCCGCATTGCCCGTGTGAAACTCGAGTTGGGCCTGGAGATAAAGCACCTCAACATTTTCGGGAGTTAGCCTGGCAGCGGCCCTGGCGTGCTCAAGAGCTTCGACGATTTGCCCTTCGTGGGCCAGGCGAACCGCGAGGTTATTGTGCGCGCCGGCATAGTCGGGATTCAATCGCACCGCCATGTTGAGGTGTTGCAGGGCCTCTTCCTTGCGACCCAATTCGTCTAGCGCAACAGCCAGATTGTTATGAATATCCGCGATGTCGGGTCGAAGTTCTAGCGCTTGTTGGTACGCCTCGACGGCCTCAACAACCCTACCTAAGGCGAGCAATCCGTTGGCGTAGTTAGTTTGGGCCTCGGCGCTTTTGGGGTTCTCCAGCCGGGCGACGCGGTAATACTCCGTCGCCATTTCCGCATCCCCCTGTTCGGCGAGAAGCGCCCCTAAATTCACGAGAATAGAGAAACATTTACTGAGCTTCGGGTTGTTCAGCGCTTCCTTGTAAAGCCGAATGGCTTCGTAAGGCTTGCCGGCATTACGCAGGGCGACGCCGATGTTGGTGATGGTTCGTTCGTCCGATGGGTCGATCTGCATGGCCTGGCGATAATGGTCGATAGCCTCGGGAAGCATGTTCATCTCGACTAACTCCACCGCTAGATTATTGTGCAACGCGGCGGAATTTGGCGTGAGGGCCAGCATGTGGTTGTACAAGGTGAGCGTGTCGCCCCAGACCGAGAAATGAGCTCGGGTCGCGCTGGCGAGGGCCACGGTGAGGACGGCGACGAGGAGAATCAATGAGCGTTTGACAATGGGCAGGCAGTTATCCCATGCCCAGGCAAAGCCCGAAGCGACGATGAGTAGCAACCCCATCGCCGGCAGGTAGAAGTACTTGTCGGACGCAATCACGTCGGAAAACCCGATGATCTGCATCGTCGGGAGAATGGAGACGAAAAAAATCAGCCAGCCGATGGTAATCGCTCGCGTCCGTCGCAGCGATGCAATAAGGAAAATGATGAGCACCGCCGTGCCGATGACGCCGGCGAGGATCATCGGGTGCGCCAAACTCATCGGCGACGGGAACGGATAGTGAGAGGACAGATTGACCGGCCAGGCCAGCTTCCACAGATAGAAAACGATGTTGTGGCAAAGCGTGAGCGGGATGCGTGAGAGTGGATGCTCCGTCGGCATGGTGGCCACACTGGATCGGCCCTGCGACACGACAGTAATGATGGCGAAGAGTGCGGTCAGTCCGAGGAATGGAATCTTTTCCATCAGAGTTCGTATGCGGAACCGTTTCAACGGCCAAACATCAAGCAGGATCAACACCAGTGACAACGGCACCGTCGTCGGCTTCGACAACAACGCAAAGACGAAACACAATAGACTCACGACATACCACGACGTTCCGGGCGTGGCTGGCGCAATCTCCAACGATTGCTTAGGCAAGGCGACCTTTTCTCGTGCTCGAACGTACCGCACATAGGTGCACAAACTGAGCAACGCGAAGAAACTCGCCAAAAGCGTCTTGCGTTCGCCGATCCACGGAATCGGCTCGATGGTCAGTGGATGCACACCGAAAAGCAGGGCCGCCAGTGCCGCGGGCCAGGCACGACCAAGAAGTCGATAGAGCAGGAGCGCGATCAGCGCTGTATTCAGTATGTGCAGGATGAGGCTCGTCCGGTGGAACGGCTCGAAGTTTTCCCGCCCGCCCCCCATCGCCACGTCAAGCATGAGTGAGACCATCGACAGCGGTTGGTAATAGCCGGCCACGCTGGAGGGCTTGAGTACTTCAGTGAAGAAGCGTTGCACCGAATTCCAACTCGGCGTCTTGACGAGCGGGTTCTGCAATAGGTACTGGTGATCGTCGAAAGAGATTGCGCGGGCGGACAAGGCCGGCCAATGAGTGAATGCGGTAATAAGCATGACGACCGGGATGAGCCACGTTAGCAGGCGAAACTCCGGAGACCGGCGGCCCATGTCGGCAGGATTTCGCGCTCCAGGTGAATCGATTTCAGATTGGCGAGTGTCGGCATGTATCATGGGCAGATCATCATAGGGTCGTTGTGGATTGTTACTCGTCGCGCGTCACACCAAGCTTTTCGGCCTGTTCGCGAAGCTGTCGCAGGGCGCGGTGGCAGAGCATGTGGATGGAGCCGATGGAGCGGTCCAGCCGCTTCGCCACCTCGGCCACCGCCATCCCTTCAATGAAGCGCATCTGAATCACTTCACGATAGTGCTCGGGCAGCGTCGCCACGCACGCGCTCAGGACGCCCAGCGCCTCGCCCTTGCGCACCACCTGGCTCGGCGTGCCCACGTCCGCCATGACGCGAGCCATCAGATCGACATAGGTTGTTTGCTGATTCGAATTCGCCGACGGCTTCACCTCACGCCGAACATCGCGCCGATCGGCGCGCATCGCACGATGTTCGTCAATCAACTTGCGATCGAGGATGGCATACATCCATCGCAGAAACGAATCCTTGCCCTGATAATCAAAATGTTCGATCGCGCGAAAGGTCTCCAGATACACCTGCTGCAAGATGTCCTCCGGTTCGATCTTGGAGCGCATCGTCGGGTCCATCTTTCGGAGCAGCCGGGCGCGAAGTCGTGGATGATAAAGCACCAGCAACCGGCGAACGGACTCCTCGTGGCCCTTTCGAGCCTTGGTAATCAGGACTTGCGTCTCAGAGGAGTCCGGCACCGCGTTTACCCACATTTCCACCGGCGGCACCATTCTTGAGGCAGGGGCCTGCCGAACAAACCGTCTATCCATGTAGAATACCCCCCGGAGGGGTCTGCCGGAAATGGCATGGAGCAATTGACGGCGGTTGAAAAACGGACGTGGTTTCTAATGGATGTTCTCGGAACCTTTGGTAGAGTAAGCACTTGGAGGAATCCAACGAATCCTAAGCCCCACGAACTGAACTGGCCGGGCTTCAATGGGTACTCCAAGGGTTGGCGAAAACGCCTCTGATCGTTGAATATCAGAGGGGTACCCGTGTTCGGTGCCGCCCGGAGGCGGCTGTTGCATGAATCCCGATGGTCCCAGCCAGAATGACTCTCTCGCGGAGAGTCCGCGCGAACAGCGCCTCGGCGAGTTGATCAACGAGTATTTCGACAGCCGTGAGCGCGGCGACAACATATCACAGGACGAGTTCCTTGCCAAATATCCTGAGTACGCCGAAGAGCTTCGCGGGCATCTGGCCGGCCTGGATTTGATCACCGATCTCGGCTCTTCGATGAGTGAGACGCTTCCGGGCCACTGGACGCCGAATCCCAAGGGCAGTTCGGCCGTGGATCCACTGGCCGCTGCCAATGCCCCACTTCCCGTGATTCCTGGCTACGACGTACACAAACAAATCGGTCGCGGCGGCATGGGCATCGTCTACAAGGCCCTGCAAGTTTCGACGAAGCGCGTCGTAGCGTTGAAGCTCCTGCTTGAAGGCCCCTTCGCGTCGGACATGGCACGCAAACGGTTTGAGCGCGAAATCGCCCTGTCCGCCGCGCTCAAGCATCCGAACATCATCCCGATCTACGACAGCGGCACGGTCGATGGCCGCATGTACTACGCCATGGAGCACATCTTCGGGATGTCACTGGGCGATCATCTAAGGGCCAACAAGTCCGACCTTCGCCAGCGGCTCCAGAGCTTCGTGAAAATCTGTGGGGCCGTCGGACAT
Source organism: Planctomycetota bacterium (assembly GCA_038042195.1). Taxonomy (GTDB): domain Bacteria; phylum Planctomycetota; class Phycisphaerae; order UBA1845; family UTPLA1; genus JACRIM01. The sequence goes on from JBBTET010000019.1 coordinate 46,585, forward strand.
GCCCATCAACGCGGCGTGATCCACCGCGATCTGAAACCGACGAACATCCTCGTCGACGGCACCGGTGAGCCGCATGTGCTTGATTTTGGCTTGGCCAAGGCCGGAATGTTCGGCGACATGACCACCTCCATCACGGCCCAGATCATCGGCACGCCGGCCTACATGTCGCCCGAGCAGGCCTCAGGCGATCCCTCCGGCATTGACATTCGCACGGATGTCTATGCCCTCGGCGTGATGTTGTATGAAATGCTCACCGGCGAAATGCCGTATGACACGAACGTGTCCATGGGCAAGATCCTGCACAACATCGCCCAGGCCGAACCGAAGCCACCGTCGAAGATCAATCCAAAGATCGACGGGGACTTGTCGGCGATTCTCCTGAAGGCGTTGGAGAAATCGAAAGACGCCCGATACCAAAGCGTCGACAGCTTTGCATCCGACGTGCAGCACTATTTGGCGGGAGAGCCGATCAGTGCCAAGCCGCCGAGCGCGATGTATCTGTTGAAGAAGGTGTTGTTCAAGCACAAGCTGGTGGCGGGGGCCGTAGTGTTTGCGTTGATTGCGGGCGTAACCGGTTTTCTGGTGCTGGGGCAATTCAAGAAGGAACAAGCAAGAACCCTCGCGGTAAAAGAAGATAAGGTGCGCGAAGCGGTCGAGCGAAACAAACTGCTCGAGGACCAACTGCTTGCGAAACAGGTGGGCGACGAAAAGGCGCGCGTCGAGCGCGAACAAAACGAAAGAGCACTCAAACTCGCTCTGTCAAATCTCTCGCCAGAACAGCGAGAAACCTACAAGCCGCTCCTTGATTTAACTTCCGGCCTGGCCGCGGGAGAGTCCGCCGCCCCCATGTTGCTGGACTTGCTCGGCAAAGGGATGTCCGGTCTTGCGCCAGCGTCGTCAGAGGATTCCCCTAAAAAGGAAGTATACGACCCGAATCAGGCTGAAAGAAGCGGAAAGCCTAAAGATACAGGTAGCGAGTCTAGCGCGGCCCAGTCCCTACAAGACACCGCCAGACGATTGATGGCCGGTGCCGGCGAAGTGGGCAAAGTGCTCGTGCCCGGGCTGGCGGACATCGGCAAAACGCCCACGACGACACAGCCCGCACCCACCACGCCGGTCGAGCAGCAAGGCCCAACCCTCAGCAAGCAGCAAATCTATCAGCAGATCGATCAACTCTTACGACAACTGGAGCAAGCCGAGCGATCCTCCGCAACCTCACAGCCAGCCTCCGCGCCGGCCACATCGCAACCGACCAGCGCACCCGCGAAGCCGTAATGCGATCCCGTCAGATCAGCTTGGCCAGTTCCTTCCCCGCCGCCGCCAGTTCCCCGACCTGCTCATCAGAGATCGGCCCGGATTGATACCCGAGCAGGCAATCATGCAGCAATTCCCACGTCCGCGCCGGTGATTCCGATTCCATGCGACGACCGAAGTCCCCAACCAGATTTGCATGCAACGCCTCGGCATCTTCCACGAGAATACTGCGTCGTGCCCCGCGCGAATCCACGATCCCTTGCGCGAAACTCAGGCGCGTCAGGCCTGGTGACGATGCCGCCGCGATAACCCACGGCTCCGTTGTGAACGTCGCCCGACCGAAACCGTGGCACGTCGGAATGACCACGCCGATCCAGCGATGCGATTGGCGATCGTGCTCCAGCCCGGTCTCAAAGTGATATTCAAACAGCTCAACATCGCTCCCATCCTTGATGACCGCTGCCAACCGGCGGCTGTGACCGATCTGCGTCAAGGCCGACGAGGTCAGTCGATCACCAAGCGTGCTAGCCCGTGTATCCCCGACCGTCCACCCATGACGCCGCGCCCACGGTTCAAGGATGGACCGCTCCTGCCGACGGCGCAAGGCAATCGCCACGCCCGCCACCACGGCGAGCGAACTCCCAATGAAGATCAGGGCATCGTTAACAAGGCTGGACACGGCGCGTGGAGGATATCCGAAGTCGAGCGCCGAATCCCATCAGAGCCGCGCCCGTCAGGAAGCGGTAACTCGAATCGCGACCGCCCGCCTCATCACGGTCACGGCACTCAAATTCAAGGCACAATCAGGTCTGCCGACTTAGCGAGCGCTCCGCCATTCTCGAATCACTTCATCAGCTTCGCAATCTCGGCCCGAATCTCCTTGGCCTCTTCGTCGCCCGACCAGCCCTTCCAGACTTTGACGACCACGCCGGACTTGTCGATCAGGATAGTGCGTGGGATCGCGCTCGCCTGATACGCCTTGGAGACTTCCTTTTTCTCGTCGTGGAGCACCGAGTAGGTCATCTTCTTTTTCTTCGCGAATCGTGCCAGGTCGGCGGCCTTCGCTTCCGACGACACCGCGAGGATGGCCAGCGATTCCGTCGTGTGCTCGGATCGAAGCTCGCGCAGAAACGGTATCTCCTGACAGCAAGGGCCGCACCACGTCGCCCAAAACACCAGCAGCACCGGTCGCTTGCCCTTGAAGTCCGCCAGATCACAGGTCGCGCCGTCCACGTTTGCAATTGCGAACCCCGGCGCGGACTTGCCCTCCAACTTCGGCGGCGGGGCGAAGCGTGGATCGTCGGGAGAAATGAATGTGCTGCCCGGTGGCGGAGTAAACTCAAAAACACTGTCCGCAATCGGAGGGTTCCGGATCATATTCTTATAGTTGGTTTCGCGTTGATAGGATATGACTTTGATGCCCATTGGGCCGGCGCTAACGTCTGTGGTTTCTCGGACGGGTAAATAGGATTGAGCGTCAAAGTACATCTTGAAAACCTCTCTCGTTTTCAAGTAAAGCGCGCCGTCGGAATGTGAGGAACTCTCGTCGACCTTGACGACAAGGCACTCCTTGCCTCCAATTGTACGACCCCCTACCAGCTTAGTAGCGTTATTAAGAATCAGTGTCTGACGCCACGTTTGTTCCGGGTTGTCCGGGCCAAGCCAAGAGGTGCCATATCTAGACAGCAGCCCCGGCGCTTTCTTCTGAGTCACGAGTAGCTGTCGGATGCGGTCAGGGTGGTTTTCTGGACTGGTGCCTAAGGGGTATTTCGTCCAGGAATTATCATCGGAGTGCCATTCTGTTATTTGAACTCCATCACAGATCACTAGCCAATCTTTAATTGCGCCCCTAAATGCTTCAATCTTCGCCTTACCATCCTTCTTCATCTTGACGTCAAGTCGAATGTCCCCTTGTTGAGTATTGTCTATTGCGGGACCGTGACCTTTGAGGCTGACCTCGGCCTGAAATGAAATCGAGATGAGTTGGTCGAATGTACGAGTAATTTCGGCGGCAAGTTCTGCCTTGTCGTGTGGCTCGTACCATCCGATTCCCGCTAATAGCCATAGTATAACAAGTGGTACGTGCATGTGCTCTCTCCTTCAAATTCCGCGAGTGCGAATCCAATGTGAGCATCGCCGCCTAGGCTTGTTCGCCTGGGCAGCGATGCTCAATTCAACTATGCAGCCAGACACTCGTTCAAGCTTGTGTTGCACGCCGCGTCGCAAGCCGACCTTGCTGGAGTAAATGGTGGCGTGGTTAGGGCGCAATTAATCCTACAATCTGTCCATGCAAGGAAGCAGGCAATAGTCCCAGGAATGTCCTTGGAAACCTGTGTCATAGCCCGCACCGTCGAGATAAGATCGATCAAGACATCGTCGCCCGCCTGGCTCGTCAGGACGTATATCTCGCCCCCGCCCGCCAGGAACTCCGCCACATGCTCCTCCTCGATGTCCACCGTCTGATCCGCCGCCAGGACCAAATCCCACGGGCCGTTGAGCGTGGCCTTGTAGAAATCTTCCTCTACGGAGGTCGACGTGACGGTCGCGCCATTGCTTTCCATGTCGTCCACCATGTCATCAATGGCAGCGTTCGAGCCGCTCGACGGATGCCAATAGAGCACCGTCTGTGCGGAAGCGATCGAGGGACCGGCAATCAGCGAAAGCAACATTGTCAATCGGAATGCGTTCATCTTCATTTCCTTTCAAGAAACTTGTTTACAAAAACTCATTCACCGGCGCGGCCCGCCTTGCGATCTACGGCTGTCTCCTGTCGCTCCCTTCCATTCCGCAAGCTCGACACCTTTGGCGGACGCGAGGCCGACACCGTGCCTGCTCGCGCTGAACCACGCCTTCGACCCGCACTATGCCGCTTTTGCACAGTCGTAAACAAGTCGGTATTCGTGCCGACGTTAATCACACCGTCGGCATTCATACTGTCGGTCTCCTCGCTGTCGTTCGTCTTGCTGTCAGTAGTCATGCGGTCATGAACGGCATCCAACCCTCTCGCAACGTCAAATAGGTAGAGCAACAATTCATGCCGATCCGCAACCTGGAACCGCGCGAAGATTCGTTCGAGGTACGTGCGGACGGTGGAGAACCCGATCCCCATCCCCGCTGCAATCTGCTTGTCACCCTTGCCATCGAGAATCATGGCCACCACGCGCTGCTGCTGCCTCGACAGCCCGAGCGCCGCCAAGGCCGGCAACCAATCGAATGTCTCGACTCCACGGCTCGACGATTCAATTGGTTTCATCGCTGACCCTTCCGCCTGGCGGGTTGGGGTATACATGAGACAACTCGTCGGGCCGGAGGACAGGCGAAAAGCAGGAAGCCGTCAGCAAGGCGGATGGCGGATGGCGGATGTGTCGAAAAGTGCCCGAGGGATCATGTTCGGCCTCCATTCCCCCCAAAACAAGCAATTCCGGCTGACGATGCCCCAGCCCGACAGAGGCGATCATACCCAAGAGACAAAATAAAAACAAGAAAATATAAATAAATCTGAAATGCTCGATTTACCCCACCCGTCCGGACCGGTTTGGATGGGCAATTGCCTGCGAGCCGGCCCGTGAAGTACAGGCGCGCCTCTCTCACGGCGACGGCACAGCAGGCTTGGCCTGATCGTCCGGCTGCGAGGTGGCAAATTCACTCTTGATGAGGTGAACGCCGTACTCTTCCACGGGATGCTTCAGCGACGCGATCCACTTCTCAATTCGCTTGTAATTCGTGGTGGTTCGGGTCTGGAAAAGCGGCTTGATCTCGGTCATGCCCGGATGGCGCATGTCCGGCTTCACGTCCTTGGTCGGAATCATGTAACTGAGCAGCAGGGAGTTTTCCGGTTGGCTGCGATTGATGATCGGCACGCCGCCCACCGCTAGGTCGTTCAAGATGATGAAGTTCGCATAGGTCGTGTCCGGCGTTTTCTTCGGATCCTTGTACAAATGAAACTTGGATGCCTCGGTGTCGGTGGGGCCGTGGCAGCCGGTCGTGGCACAACCGCGCAGCACGAGCGGCATGATCTTTCGGCGGAACTCGACAAAGACCTCGGGGTCGGAGGTGATGTGAATGCGGTCGGCGAACTCCGGCCCTCGCTCGGCCGCGATAAGGTGAATCTTCTGGGCCGAGGTGAGCTTTCGGAATTCGCCGCGTGCCTGATTGCCCGTGTAGTTGGGTTTGCCTTCCATGAGCGTGAGAAACTCCTCCACCAGCTTCGGATCGAGCTTCACCGTGATCGACTCAGGCTTGGACTCCAAGCCCTGCCTCATGCCGCGAAGTTCGAGAAACCGAATGCGCTGAATCTCGCGCTCCGTCAGCTTCCGCAATTTAGGAGCGTCGGGCTTCGGGTCGCCCGGTTCGCCGGCAGGTTGAAACAACGTCGCTGCCTCGACCGGCGGCTGACTCCGGGCAACCGACGCGCCGAGGAGAACCCCTGCGCCCAGCAACAACGAAAATGCGATGCGGTGAGAAACACGAGTCCAAGGATGAGCGGGCAAATAGCCATTCATATGGAAATTTCCAGGTGGGTTAGTTAGCTCGAAACGGCGGGTCCGTGTTGAACCACTCCATAACGTATACTACTGTATTCTAGCCCCGTCCAATGAGTCGTCGAGGCGACACACCGCCACACGAGGAAACCATGTCCGACCATCCGACCGCCGAAAGCCTCAAGGATTTTCTTAACCGGGCCGTGGTCCTGGATACCGAGGGGCCGATCCTCTATCTCGGCATCCTCCGCGAGGTGCGGTCCGACGGCTATTGGCTGGAGCGAGTGGACCTTCGCGACGGCAGCGAGGGCCACGTCTCAAAGGAGCGTTACATCTGCGAAGCCCGCGAACACGGCATCAAGCCGAACCGCACGCGCGTCTTCGTCTTCGCCCGCGTGGTCATCAGCATCTCGGCATTAGAGGATGTGATGACGGAGTACGAAAGCTGACGGGCCGACTGGCTCCAACGCCGTGCTACATAAGATGTTCCGGGTTCAACGGCTTCAACTCATCGACCACAAATCGGCCATCCTCCCGAATCAGCACATCGTCAAAGTACAGTTTGCCACCGCCGCACTCCGGCGTCTGTCGCAACACCATGTCCCAATGCACCGCGCTCTTGTTGCCGTTGTTCGTCTCGTCATAACAGCCGCCCGGCGTGAAATGAATGCTCCCGGCGATCTTCTCGTCGAAGAGGATGTCCTTCATCGGTCGCGTGCAATAGGGGTTGAAGCCAATGGCGAATTCACCGACATACCGCGCGCCCTCGTCGGCGTTCAGGACTTCGTTGAGCTTTGCGGTGTTGCTGCTGATCGCCTCGACGATCTTGCCGTTCTTGAAGACGAGGCGAATGTCGGTGTGCGTCTCGCCGCGATAGAGCGTGGGCGTGTTGTAATGGATGACGCCGTTGACGCTGTCACGGACCGGCGCGGTGAAGACCTCGCCATCGGGGATGTTTCGCGCGCCGTCACAGGGGATCGCGGCAATGCCCTTGATGCTGAATGTCAGGTCGGTATCCTGCGGACCGAGGATGCGCACGCGATCGGTCTTCATCATTCGCGCGGCCAGCGGCTTCATCGCCACCGACATCCGGCGATAGTCCATCGTGCAGACGTTGAAATAGAAGTCCTCGAAGGCCTCCGTGGACATTTCCGCCAGTTGGGCCATCGACGGACTCGGCCAACGCAGCACGACCCATCGCGTTTTCTTCACCCGTATCTCCGTGTGGACGTGCTTCCAGACGCTGTTCTCGTAGAGCGCCTGCTTGTCGGACGACACGTCGGATAGCTCGCTCACGTTTGGATTGCCGCGCGCCCCGATGTAACACTGCACCTGTTCCATCAGCCCCTTCTCGGTCGCCGCGATCAATTCCCACGCCTCATTCGATGCCGATTGCAGCAGGGCGCGCTTGATCTGATTCGACTCCAGCTTCACCACCGGCAATCCGCCGGCCGCCCTGGCCACGCGGATCAGTTCGCAGGTGAACTCATGCGGCACGTCAATGGCTTCAATGAGAATCTTCTCTCCCGCCTTGAGGGCGCAAGAGTAATTCACGAGCACGTCGGCAAGTTTCGTGATACGCGGATCGAGCATGGACACTCCTCTTCATTCCATCGCATGGGTCATTTCGTGAATGCACGAGCGAAGTGTATCACACGCCGATCAACCACGCGGCTTGCCATGCAGACTCAATCGCTGCAAATAATGAACGACATCCCAAATGTCCGCCGGCGAGTATGCATCTTTGAAACTCGGCATCGGCGTGCCCGGCATCCCATTCAACACGCGGACGAATAGCAGCGCCCCTTCCTCGCCGCCTTTGAAATAGCCCTGCGCAAAACGGCGAGGGATGTTGCGTGTGCCGTCCTCGTCGAAGAGTGCCTCCGAAATGTCCGGCGTGCCGTCCGCACCATGACACTTGACGCACGCCTCCAGATACACGCGCTTCCCGTTGGCAAGACGAGACTCATCCACCACCGGCTCCGGCGGGACGACCACCGGCACTCCTGGCGTGGTCCGGGCCGCCAACATTCGCTTCGCCTCGTCCAACGACAAGGTTCCCGATGCGATCTCGCGCGACAAGTCCACGGACACTCCATCAGCCGTCAGCTTGCGAACATAGGCCGCCACCGCGAGAAGTTCGCCGCGGTCCGCCTGCGGATAGCCGGGCATCGTTGCACCCGGAACACCGACACGAAACAGTCGCACCAGATCATCGTCGCTCGGCACCTGATTTGTGGTCGTGGTGAACTTGAACTTGGCCCGCCGAAAATCGCGTGGGCGCGGTGTCTGACCCATCGAGAAGCGACCGTTTCCATCCCCTCGCTCCCCGTGACACAGCGCGCAACTCATCTCAAAGAAGCTGCGCCCACGCACCAACTCCGGCGTCATCTCAACCGAAGGGAGCATACCGATGGCTCCCGCCGTCTGATTCACCTGCGCCGGCTGGTGCGTCACAACGGATCTCGCCGACGGTCGAAGCAGTTGCCATCCCACAAACACCGCCATCACCAAAACGCCGACACCCCAAATCATCGGAGCAATGGTGTTGCTTCGATGGTCGTGCCCAGAGCTTGGCTGATCCGATGTCATGGCGCTGATTATGCGCGACGTTTGATGCAAACACACATCGGCACCTCTCGCAGGGTCGAAGAAATCAAGCATTGCCGAGCTTGCGCCGTGATCTATAATGTACGGATGGAGCAGGACTTCGCCAGGATTCTGATCCCTCGGAAACGAATCGAGCAGCGAGTTGCCGAACTTGGCCGCGAAATCACACAGTCCTATGGCGAGGATTCGCGCGAGGTGGTTCTCGTCGCCATTCTGGCCGGCTCTATAATCTTCCTCGCCGACCTCGTGCGGTATCTGCCGTTCAAAATGAAACTCGGATTGATTACGGTAAGCCGGTATCGCGGCGCGACAACCACGGGCGGTGAGACGCTGTTCAAATCATCGCTCGACGTGGACCTCACCGGCCGACATGTCCTCCTCATCGACGACATCCTCGACTCCGGCGGCACGATCCGCGCCGTGTCCGACGAGTTGATGACGCACCACCCCGCCAGCCTGAAGTCGTGCGTCCTGCTTCGCAAACCGTCCAAGGCCCCCAAGGACCTCCAACCCGACTTTCTCGGATTCGACATCGAGGACGTCTTCGTCGTCGGCTACGGCCTGGACTACAACAGCCAATATCGCAACTGGCCCGACATCGGCGAACTGCGACCGGAGTTGTATTCGTGACCACCGACCTCCTAACGCCACCGACCGACAAGCACGAAGTCGTGGTCCACGCCGAAGGCCGCGGCGCGGCGGCCGTGCTGGGTGCGCAGGAGTTGGTGCCGGCGCATCTGCTCGACGGCGGCGAGATCGTCCTGCTCGCCCTCAAGCCGTCGGCGTGGTTCGTGCTGCTTACGGCGTCGCGATGGATTCTCACCGGGCTGGGCCTGGCCATTCTGGCGAACACGAAGTTCGTGCCGCACGCCTCGCAATGGTGGCTGTGGCAGCTTGGGTTCTGGGTCGCCGGGCTGCGCGTCGGCTGGGCCATGCTGGAGTGGGTCTCTCGGCTGTATGTGCTGACCAATCGCCGCGTCATGCGGATTCGGGGCGTGTTTAACGTGGAATTATTCGAGTGTGCCCTCGACCGAATACAAAACACTTACATCACGTTATCCGTAGGAGAGCGCCTGACCCGCACCGGCAGCATCAGCTTCCAAACGGCCGGCGGCCCCGGCGCGGAGGCGAGTTGGCTCACCATCTCGCGCCCGCTGGAGATGCATGAGAAACTTCGCGAGGCGATTAACAAGGCGACGCGACGCAATGGCAATGGACTTTAGGAAACGATACTGGAACTGGCGACTGATAACGCTTCTCCTGTGCGCGCTGGTGTGGACCGCGCCGGTCTTGGCCCAATCCGCCGACGACGATGACGATGACGACGCCCCGCGAAAAATGAAGGATCAGTTCAAGCAGGCCGGCGAACTCTTCGACACCGCCAAGAAGGTCGGCCCCTGGGAGCAGCAATATCAACTCGTCGAAGAAGCCACCGACAACGTCTTCACGCAGCAGGGGTGGACCGGCGAGTCCGATCAATTCGCCCGACAGGTCATGCGCGAAGTCGGCAAGGCCCCCCCTTGGGATCCGCAGAAGCGCCAGGAGATCTTTCTCGACCAGTTGCAACAGCGATATACCCTGACACATGATCAAATGAAGACGTTCGACACGTCTTTTCGACGCGAAATGATGAAGATGACCATGAAGCACTTCAAGGATGTGCTGCCGGTCGCCCTGGATATCGCCCGTACCAGAGCGGCGAACGAGCCGTTCACCGCTGAACAGGTCCAGCAGTGGACCAAAAAACTTCGCCCCATGATGGACGAAGGCATGGAAGTAATGGATCGCGTCACCGGCAAGTTGAAGCAGAGCATGTCGGCCGACCAACGTTCCCAACTTGACACCGAC
>JBBTET010000020.1:0-114649 GCA_038042195.1 Planctomycetota bacterium
GCCGGCTAAACGGGCGTCACTAACTTATACCTAACTAATATAGCACACGTATGGGCGGGGGCAAGGGGGATTTTTGAGATTTTTTTCGGGGGAGCTATTGGGTGTGGGTTGGTACACATTTTGGGCAGTTGGTCTTTTGATCGCGATGGCGCGGCCGTCCGGGGTGATTCCCAGGTTTGGCGGTGAAAAAGAAGTGGGATTAGGTGGGATTACCTGGGACGAAGTGGGACGAGCAAAGGCCTGAGTCTTGAGGCTTGAGGCTTGAGGGGGCGGAAGCGAGTGCTTCGCGACGCTGAGCAGGATGTCAAAGAGCGGGCGCGGAATGTCCGGGGTTGTTGGGACGCGTCAATCAATCTTGCTCAGCGCTTCAGGGTGGTTGTGAATTGTGGTAGGTTATTGTTAGGTAATGAGTTGTAGGCGCAGACAGGTCGAAAAGCCGAAACGTCGAAAGGGGGGGCGGGGAGTGGAGCCGCAGATTACGCAGACTTCGCGGATTTAGTGAGCCAGGAAGCTGGGGAGTGTGAAGGATCGTATGAATCACGAATTGCATTGAGGGGGCAGTGACGTGGGCGGGAAAGGCCGGGGGCTTAGGTGGTCTGGGCGGCGGTGACCGGGGTCATGTCCCCGGCGACGAGTCCGAGGGCGGCGAGGTTGGCGTTGGCGTAGGTGACGAAGTTGGTCTGCCAGGCATTGAACTCGGCATCGGGTGCGGGGATGTAGTCGGCCATCGGAGAGACTCCTTCTGAACGCCGTTGTGTTCTGGGGTACGGCGATGCAGTCGATGAGTATACCCATGCAAATTGAGAAGGGGTAGCCCATACGCCTATGCCAGAAAGGGCTGCCGCCCGCGTGTCTATGACACCACCGGCACCTCTCCCGCCCAGAGCAGCATCAAGCGAAGTGAAAAACGGGAGTTACGGGGCTTCCTTTATCAGGGTCGATCGTGTATCATGTCTAGTTGGGCCTTCGGCTCGGTTCCGGCAAGGGCCAGAAGGGAAATGTTGGATGAAGGACGAGAGGAGTTTCGTCCGCGACCTAATCGGTGCCACGATGTTTGCGCGCTCATTCCAGCACTATAGATTCGTTATTCTTTGTATTTTGTTCCCGCTAGAACTCTACAGCACTGAGATCAGATTAGTCGGGCCCTCCACTGTCAGGCCGGGCCAGACGGCTGAGTTTGTGTTGGAGGCCAGGAATTCTGATATTCAGGGGCAACAAACGAGATCAATTGATTGGAGACTTACGGGTACGCAGCATTGGGAATTCTCTACACCTCTAAAGCCAGTTTCTCACGATTTCTTTTCGGATGAGAATTGGGACCCATTCCCAACAGACGACATTTTGATGCTGCCCCCAACGGCATCCGGGAGATTCACGCTCAGCCAATCTGATTTGGTCGTCAATAAGGACTTTGCAGCGGTTGCCGTGTATTTGGTTGTGCTTGTTCCTGCATACTACGGACCGTTTCCGGCAACAGCCAGCTTTTTTTCTTCCAAGCGCTGACCTAATCTTCTGGCAGCCTGGATGGGTCGAAGATCCCAACGTCACGAATCTAACACCTGTGGTCGATGTGTTGATTCTCCCGCAATACGGGGACGTCAACGGTGACGGCAACGTGAATTCCTCGGATATCGAAACGTTCGTCGATGTTTTGATCGGAACGGATACAAACAACTTCCACGTCGAATGGTCAGACCTCAATGGCAATGGAACAACGAACGCGGCCGACGTACAAACTTTCGTTGGAGCTTACCTTTCGAACGGTAACTAATCCGTCGCCGGGACTTGACCGCAGAACCAAAGGACTGACCCAGCAAAGCCGGTGTGGCCTTCTTGCCGTCGTCGAGACCAACAGTCTACTTATTTGAGGATTTGGCACCACACCGCACCAAGTGTGAGCACGTTTGCAACGCCAAATACCCCCAATATCCACCAGAAAGTTGCTCCTCCTTTGTATGGGAATCTCTTAGCAGGCGGCAGAAACAGACTTTCAACTTTTTCTTCGAACTTCTTCGCAAACGCATCACGATACTCATAGTCACGGAGATACAGCCAAGCGATGAAGTATGAAAGCACACCTCCAAGGAGTATCGTCAGAAGTGCCGCCCAACGAAACGATACGAGACGGAGCGAGCAAGCAAGTGTTATAGCCTGAAGCGTCATTAGCGTCTGAAGGCGGCTCCACATCAGTCGGTCTTGATGTAAGAAATAGGAATGTAACTCACCATCAGTCATATCGCGTGCCATATTCGGGTTCTCCGTTTACGCGCCAATCGTCGCACTCGCCGTTTCGCTCCAGGGGCCGGGTTCTCCCCGGCGGCTGAGCCATCGTCCCATGTAGTGGGCCGTCTTTCCCGCCTCATTGCCTGAATATTCCACAATGGCCGGGCTGCGCGTGGCCAGCAGGAGGAAGCGCAGGTCGGCCGGGCTTGGTGGTTACACTGGATTAACTGAAGCGGGGCTAAACGGGGGTGCGGTTTTCGTACGCACCTGCGCGGCCGCCGCGATCCTGTCGGATCGAGGCGAAACAAGGGATCGAAATAGCGCGGTGGCGGAGAGGCTCAGTCGTGCCTACGGCACTTTAATTCACGCGGGTCGACGTTGACCCAGCATTGAAATGCTGGACTATTGTCAGGTCGTCCCTGACGGGACTGCCTGGGATCGGGTCGATGTCAATGCGCTACGCGGCAAGCCGGGGTGGCGCGGGGCGACTTGATCCGCACGGGCGAGACACCGTGCCACGCGAGATTGGTTGTGGCCCGCTTGTGCGTGTGAATCTTAAACCAGGGAAATGCACCGACTAATAGTCGGTGCCACAAGGGTAATGGTCGGTGCCGTAACGGTTTTAGTACTACATCGCTAACTGTATCCGGCGTTTCCATCACGGTGCAGCAATCCAACGCCAGCCCGTCGCGACTTATTCGACCTCCGCCGCCCCTTCCGGGGCGGGAGGCTTTGGGGGCGTGAGCCTACCAGGGGTTTCGCTTCGCTTCACCCCTGGCTACAGCCCGTTGCCCCTGCCGGGGCAGAAAGAAGGTAGCGTTGTAGTACTAATTCGCGGTGCCGACGCGGTCGATGAAGGGGCGCGTGGCGGGGTCGGCATCTCGGAGGGCGAGGTAGTTCTCGAACACGGCCCTTGCACCGGTTGCGTTGCCGCTGCACGCCTTGATGAAGCCGAGGAGGAAGAGGCCGTCGGGGTCGAAGGGGTGGGCTGCGACGTGCTGCTCTAGCCCGCGAACGTGGGCGTCGAATTCGCCAAGCCTTTCGTAGGCCTGGCGCACGTCGATGGTATCGGGGTCGAACGGCGGCTGGGCTGTGGCGGCTTGTCGCATGGCCCGTGAGGCGTCGGCGAATCGGCCCAGCGCGAATTCGCTCATGCCGAAGGGGATGCGCACGCCGGGGTCGTCTCCGCCGACGACGATGGCTCGTGTGTATTCGTCGCGGGCCTCGGCATAGCGACCGCGCGAGAAGTGGTCATCCCCTTTGTCGAGAAGGCCTTCAAGCTCTTTCATGTCCGCGTCGCTTAAGGGTCGCGGGGCTTGCGGCGGTGTCGGCTCATTGGCATTGATTCGATTGCGCTTGAAGTCGTCCAACGCAACACTGATGGCTCGGTCGGTGCCGGGCAGTCGAGCGCCAGAGGTGTTCCAGCCTGGCGTGGAGATCGGCGGCGGGGGCGGTAGCGTGCTGGGGATGAAGACGCTCTGCGGTTGCACCGTGTACACCGGCCCCGAGGAGAAGCTGAGGCTGCGATTGGTGTAGAACGTGCCGCTGTTGCAATGGCCGAGGTTGTTTGAGGGATAGTTCCATGGGGAGGAGTCGTTGTAGTAATTGTTAAAGGTCGGCGCACAGTTCGTCGGCCGGGGATTGCAGGATGATCGTCCGAACCCGCTACCGCTGAGTCGGCTGCCGAAGTTGAGGATGCGCGTTCCGATGAAGGGGTTTGGCGATGCGAAGGTCGGCGTCGCCGGTCGCACGCCGCCCGCGTTTCCACCGAACGACACGCCGAGCGGCGAGCGCGGCGCATCGGGCCGAATGAGGCAGGAGCCGGCGGAGTTCTTTTTCTTGCCGAACTGAGCGTAGGACGAATCGGCGAACAGGATCACCACCACGGTGGCGATGACGCTCATCAACGAATTGCGTTTGGCGGCCATGACATTTTCCCCACTTCACTCTATCGCGTGCGGCAGGTCCGATTCAAGCAAAAGGTCTGCCGATTTGAGGCAATCCACTCCTGTTAGATCGGTCCGCCACCTCCCGGCTGGAGCTACTTCGCGAGGCTCGAACGTTCGTTTAGACCCCGTGCGTCCTGATATGGTTAGCGAATGGCGGGTGGTTACTCCATGTTGAGCGTCAACCCTTTACCGCAAACAGGGTCAATGGCTCCACCGGCTCCTTTCGACCCTTGCGCTGCCCCTTTTCCGGACGCATGGGGATGGTCGCGGGCACGCTGGTCAGAGGGTCGTTGGCCCCGTCGAGCTGGTCGCCCTTGCGGACTGTTTTGAGTCGGTCGCGGCCTTGTTTGGCGTATTCCTTGGACATCTCAAAGCCGACCCAACGCCGACCCAGCTTCTTCGCCACCGCCAGCGTCGTGCCACTGCCCGAGAAGGGGTCCATCACCAGTTCACCGGGATTCGTCGAGACCTTGATGATCCGGCCCAGCACTTGCTCCGGCATCTGGCAGCCGTGCCAACCCTTGCGCTCCTTGAACGTGCCGCAGACGCGCGGGACGTACCAAGTGTCGCCGGCCGATGGGAAGCCTTCGGGAACGTCCTGTGGTCGGAGTATCCACGTGTCGTCGGGTAGGCGGCCTGATGGGTTTGCCCGCGAGTCTGCGTAGACAAGCTGTCTCGCCGACGGGACGCGCACTTCGCCATCGTTGAAGGTGAAAGTCTTGGCATCCTTTACGAAATGAAACAGGTGGACGTGGCTGCGGGCGAATTTCTTTTTGCAATGCACGCCGAAGGTGTAATACCAGATGACCCAGCTTCGGCAGGTGAAGCCAAGCTCGCGCGTGGCAATGACCTTTAGCTCGGCCGCGTATTCATCACCGATGGCGAGCCAGAAGGTGCCCGCCGGCTTGAGGCATCGACTTACGGCGGTCATCCAGTCTTTCGACCAGACCAGATACGCGTCGCCGTCTTTCTTGTCGTTATATTCGTCGTAGGTATACCCGATGTTGAACGGCGGATCGGCGAAGGCCAGATCGACGCTGCCGGGTTTGAGATCGGCCATGCCCTTGAGGCAGTCCATCTGATGTAGCTTGTTGACGTCCAGTGTCATGCGTCGCTCCGCGTGGTAAGCGGATCATTCTAGTCCACCAGCGTGGATGGGTGGGTTGCGCTGTTCGTGGCATGTGAAATCTTGCGATGGTTGAACACTCGACGCGACCCGTCGTACTAACGCTACACTGTGATCGATTTCATGACGCGACTCATCCCTTCTCTTGGCTGGCTCGTCCTCCTCCCGGCGATGGTTCTCAACGCTCTCGGGCTGCTTGGCGTCTATTCCGGTGAGGCCGCCGGCTCTGAGCCTGCGGTTCAGACGTTGAGACAACTCGGCTTCTTCGGCGCGGGGATGGTTGGGATGCTTCTGATCCAACTCGTCGGCTACCGCTGGATCGGGCGCTATTCATATTTGCTGTTCGGCGTCATATTGATCCTGCTGACTCTGCTCATCGTCGCCCGAAAGATACCAATGGAGCCGTTCATCCGGCCCAAGCGAAATACTTATCGCTGGATCTTCATCGGCCCCATCAACATTCAGGTCTCGGAGTACACGAAGGTCGTCTATATACTTGCGCTGGCGTTCTATCTTCGATTCCGGACGAACTACCGCACGTTTCGCGGTCTGGTCATGCCGTTCCTTCTCACGATCATTCCCGTAGCCCTAATCCTCAAAGAGCCGGACCTGGGCACAAGCCTGTTGCTCCTGCCCACTCTCTTCGTGATGCTCTTTGTCGCGGGTGCGAAGATCAGCCATCTCGCGGCGGTGATCGGACTTGGAGCGGTCGCTGCACCGGTGTTCTATTTTTCGCCGTTGATGAACCCCTATCAGCGTGATCGGATTCACTCCGTGATCCGGCAGGACGACGCCAACGAGCATTGGCGTCTCAACGAAGGCTATCAACTCAGCCAATCAAAGATCGCTCTCGGCAGCGGTCGCGTTTGGGGGAAGGGCGTGCGGGAAAGCGCGTTCTTTCAGCACAACCTATTGCCTGAGGAACACAACGACTTCATCTTTGCCGTGCTGGGGCATCAGTGGGGGTTCGTCGGGTGCATCGGAGTTTTGATGCTGTATCTCATCATGATTGGCGCGGGCCTGACGATCGCGTCGGGGACGACGGACCCCTTCGGCAGGCTGCTCGCGGTCGGGGTCTGCGCGTTGCTCTTTGCGCAGACGATTATCAATGTCGGGATGACCGTCGGTCTCATGCCGATCACTGGAATGACGCTTCCATTTGTCAGCATGGGTGGGAGCAGCCTGATTGCGAACTATCTGGCGATCGGCCTCCTGATCGATGTCGCAAGGCGGCGATCCGTGAATCTGGCACCGAGGCCGTTTGAGTTTTCTGGAGAAGAATAGTGTGGCGATTGCGTCTTGATAGGCAGTAGACTGATCTCGATTCGATCCTATTCTGCCGCCTTGCCTCGCAATACTCCTAAGAGTATATCCGCATCGTCATGATCACCTTCTCCCTCCAATCCGGCTCCAACGGCAATTGCATCTATGTCGAGGCCGGCGGGGTGCGGCTGTTGTTTGACGCGGGGATATCCGGGAAGGAGGCAGCGGCGCGGATGGCGTGTCACGGGCGTGATATTCATGGATGTGACGCGCTCATCATCTCGCACGATCATTCCGACCACGTCAGCGGGGCCGGCGTCTTTCATCGCAAGTTTGGTGTGCCGATCCACATGACGCGCGCGGCCCATACGGCGGTGCGAAATCATCTTGGCGAGATAAGCGACGTTCGATACTTTACAGCGGGGGATCGGCTGGAGTTTGGCACGGTCCGCGTCCAGACCATCCCGACCCCGCACGACGGGATCGACACGGTCTGCTTCGTCGTGGAGCACGAGGGCCGCAGCCTCGGCATCATGACCGACCTCGGCCATCCGTTTCGTGGATTGGAGCGGGCGTTGGAAGAGGTGGACGCGGCTTACTTGGAATGCAACTACGACCCCCACCTCCTCTGGAACGGCCGCTACGCCGAACACCTCAAACGCCGAATCGCAGGCCAGGGCGGTCACATCTCCAATGATGAGGCCGCCGAACTGACCAAGCGTTGCACGGGCACCCGCCTGAAGTGGCTGGCGGCGGCCCACCTGAGCCAGGAAAACAACCGGCCGGACCTGGCCATCGAGGCCCATCGGCGGCGAATTGGCACCATGCTGCCCGTGTTTGTGGCCTCGCGGTACGAGGTGGGGCGGATTCTGGAGGTCTAATCGGGGGTGGGGGGACAAATCGGATTGACCCATTCCAGCGAACGGCTCAGAATGCCGGGGATTCGTCTGATCCCTGACATTCTGGAGTGCCATCGCCTATGCAGTACGACACCATCATTGCCAACGGGACCGTGGTAAACGCCGATCGGTCGTTCAAGGCCGACGTGGCGATCAAAGGGGAAAAGATCGCCCGAATCGGTAAGGGCCTCGTTCGCACCATGAACCCAGACGGGACGCGGATCATCGATGCCAAGGGGTGTTACGTCATCCCCGGCGGCGTGGATGTCCACGTTCACCTCGCACTGCCTTTTTGTGGAACGACTTCCTCGGATGATTACAACACCGGCACGCGGGCGGCGGCGCGCGGCGGGGTGACCACGGTCGTCGATTTCGCAATTCCTTATGGCGACGAGTCGCTGCACAAGGCCGTGGACAACTGGATGGCCAAGGCCGAGGGGAAGGCCTGCGTCGATTATACGTTTCACGTGGCGGTGACCAAGTGGAATCGCCACAAGCATGAGATGGAGTCGATCGTCAAGCGCGGGCTGCCGACGTTCAAGCAGTTCATGATCTATGAGCGCGAGGGGTGGCAGGCCGATGACGCGGCGATCTTCGGGGCGCTGGAGAAGTGCCGAGAGTTGGACGGGATGCTGCTCATTCATGCCGAGAGCAGCCGGGTGCTGGATGAGTTGATCGCCCGGCACCACACCGAAGCGGAGATGAAGAAGTACGGCGCTCGATTGCACGGCATCACCCGGCCTAACTACATCGAGGAAGAGGCGATTCAGCGTGCCCTGAAATGGGCTGAGGTCACGGGCGGTCGGCTGTACATCGTTCATATGTCCACGCGTGAGGGGACGGAGTTGGTGAAGGCCGCACACAAGCGGGGGATGAAAAATGTTTTTGCCGAGACGTGTGCCCAGTACCTCGTGCTGGATGACTCCGTGTTCGGCGAGCAGGATGGGCACCTCTACGCCTGTTGCCCGCAACTGAAGAAGCGGGCCGATCAGACTCGATTGTGGAAGGGGCTGAAGGACGACACGGTCTGCGCCGTCTCGACCGACACCTGCACATTCACGCGACAGCAGAAGGCCATGTGGCAAGGCGACTGGACGAAGATTCCGATGGGTATGCCGGGGTTGGAGACGCTGCTGCCGATTGTCTATACGCATGGCGTGTTGAAGAAGCGGCTCAGCATCAATGAGTTCGTAGACAAGTGCAGCACCACACCTGCGCGGATCATGGGGCTGGGTGAGCGCAAGGGCGTCATCAAGGCCGGCTACGATGCCGACCTGGCCGTGATTCACCCGACGAAGAAAATCAAGGTCGATCCGAAGCACATGGAGACGAACGCCGACTGGTCGCCGTACGACGGCTGGGCGTTGGCGGGCTTCGCGCGGACGACGCTCTGTCGAGGCCGGGTGGTGTGCGAAGATTACAAGTTCTGCGGGAAGAACGGGTGGGGGAGATTCCTGCCGAGGAAGTCGGCGGGGCATCTCTAATGTGTGGTTTTTGGTCGGGGGGAGTTGGTCGTCGCTATTCATGCCGCAGGGCGTCGATGGGGTGGAGGATGGCGGCTTTCATGGCGGGGATCATTCCGAAGATGACGCCGACGCCGGCGGAGCAGGAGAGGCCGAGGGCGACGGCCCACATGGGGACGTTGACCTTGACCATCGATGGGTGCAACGAGGCGACGTAGCAAATCGAGTAGCCCAGGAAGACGCCGATGGAGCCGCCGAGTACCGCCAGCACGACGGCCTCGGTCAGGAATTGGGCCATGATGTCGCGTCGGCGTCCGCCGACGCTTTTGCGGAGGCCGATCTCGCGGGTGCGCTCGGTGACGGAGACGAGCATGACGTTCATCACGCCGATGCCGCCGACGATGAGGGAGATGCCGACGATGCCGGCGAGCACGCTGGTGGCGACGACCTTGACGCGCTCCAGATCGCGGAGCAATTCGTCCTGGGTATGCACGCGGAAGTCGTTTGACGAGCCGGGGGCAAGGTTGTGCCGTTCGCGCAGCACGCGGGAAATCTGCAAGGCGCACTCGGCGGCATCCTTCTCGCCCGTCGCCTCGACCATGAAGGGCATGAAGACTCGCATCTCGGGCCAGACCTTGAGCGCGGTGGTGTAGGGCACGACGATGACTTCGTCGGGGTTGTCGTCCATGACCTTGCCCTTCGGCTCCAGTACGCCGAGGACGCGGAATCGCTGGCCGGCGAGGTACACATCTTCGCCGACGATGCGCTCATCGCATTGCAATTGGCGGAGCATGTCGGCACCGAGGACGCAGACATAGGCACCGCGATCCACCTCGAGCGGGCCGAAAAAACGCCCCTTGTTCACATAGAAGCTGCGAATGGTTTGGAACTCCTCCGTCGCGCCGCGGATGCGCGTGTTGGAGACCTTGCTGCGGCCGTACTCGATGGTGGCGTTCGAGAAGATGATCGGCGAGATGCGGCGGACCTTGTCGCAGCGGGCGCCGACGGCGCGGACGTCGTCGACATCGAGGGTGACACGGCCGAGGAGGATGTCCTTGAATCCCTCGGGCGAGTATGGGAAGACGAAGATCAGGTTGGTGCCGAAGCCGCGGATGATGTCGGTGACGTAGTTGCCAAAGCCCTGGACCATGCTGACGACGGTGATGGTGCTGGTGACGCCGATGATGATGCCGAGGGTGGTGAGGACGCTGCGGCCCTTGTTGGCCCAGACCTGCACGAAGGCGGTGAGGATGTTATTCCAGTGGCGAATCGTGCCGCCGAAGACGGCCTGTCGGGCGCGGGTGAAACGATCTGGCGGTGCGTTCATCCCTTGGCGCAGCTCGGCGACGCGCAGGTGATCGATGGGATTTGTGGCGATGGTGCTCATGAGACTCACTCGTGCCTCAGGGCATCGATGGGGTGGAGGATGGCGGCTTTGAAGGCCGGGAGAATGCCGAAGAACATTCCCGCGCCGAGGGAGAAGCCGGCTGCCAGGGCCACGGACCACATTGGCACGCTGATGTCCACCATCTTTGGATGCAGCGAGGCGAGGTAGGTGAAGGCATAGCCCAGGCCGATGCCGATGCCGCCGCCGGTGGTGCTGAGGACGACGGCCTCGGTGAGGAATTGCGAGAGGATGTCGCGGCGCCTCGCACCGACGCTCTTGCGCAGGCCGATTTCCTTGGTGCGTTCGGTGACGGAGACAAACATGACATTCATGATGCCGATGCCGCCGACGACGAGGGAGATGCTGACGATGCCGGCGAGCAGGGCCGTGACGGCCATTCGGATTTTGTCGAACTGTTTGAGCATCTGGTCCTGACGCTGGACCTGGAAGTCGTTGGCCACGCCGGGGGGGAGGTTGTGCCGTTGGCGGAGGATGCGGGTGAGTTCGCCTTCGGCGTCGTTGATGAACTTTTCATCGGAGGCTTCGCAGAGGAAGCGCAGGTCTTCGCGTTGACCGGCATTGAGGTTCAGGGCCGTGGAGTATGGGATCATGACGGTCTGATCCTGATCCTCGCCCATGAAGCTGCCCTTGGTCTGGAGGATGCCGACGACGCGGAAACGCTGGTCCTGAATCTGGATGTAGTCGCCGACCACGGACTCATCCGTCTCCAGCAGTTTGAGCATGGTGCGCCCGAGGACGCAGACATAGTCGCTGTGTTCGACGTCAATCGGCCCGAAGAAGCGGCCCACGTCGGCGTAGTAGTTGCGAATGGACTGATACTCCTCGGAGACACCGCGAATCGCGATCTGCGTGGCCTTGGCGCGGCCGTAGGAGACGGTGGTCTCGGTGAAGACGAAGGGCGTGATGCGGGAGATGTGGGGACTCTCGGCGGCGACGGCGCGTATGTCGCCCATGTCGAGGGTGACGCGGCCGACGCCGAAGGAGTCTTCATCTTGCGGCGTCCATGAGCGGACGATCATTTGCTTGGTGCCGTAGCCGCGAAGCATCTTGGACATGTAGTCGCCAAAGCCCTGGACCATGGCGACGACGGTGATGATGGCGGTGACGGCGATGATGATGCCGAGGGTGGTGAGCAGGGAGCGGCCCTTGTTGGCCCAAATCTGGCTGAAGGCGGTGGCGATGTTGGAGGCGTGGCGAAGGGCGGTGGTGCCGAGACGCACGCGCCATTGGGTCGCATGGTGTAGGAGTCGAGCGATCATGAGGCGATCCTGTGCGACTCGACGGATTCCAGCCCTTCGCTCGGCACGGTGTCGGAGGAGACCAGTCCGTCGCGCAGGGTGATGACGCGCTTGCAGCGCATGGCGATGTCGGGCTCGTGGGTGACGATGATGATGGTTTGGCCCGCGCCGTGGAGCATGTCGAAGACGGCCATGATTTCGTTGCCGGTCTTGGTGTCGAGATTCCCCGTCGGCTCATCGGCGAGGATGATCGCGGGCTGTTGGGCGAGGGCGCGGGCGATAGCCACGCGCTGGCGCTGGCCGCCGGAGAGTTGGTTGGGGCGGTGTTTGGCGCGGTCGGCCAGGCCGACCATTTCGAGCGCGGCGATGGCGCGTTGGCGGCTCTTGGGCAATTGCGAATACATGAGGGGGAGTTGGACGTTTTTGAGGGCCGTCATGCGGGGGAGTAACTCGAAGTTCTGAAAGACGAAGCCGATCTGGCGGCCGCGAATACGGGCGAGGCCGGATTGGGAGAGCTTGGCGACGTCTTCGCCGGCGAGGAGGTAGTCGCCCTCGGTCGGCACGTCGAGGCAGCCGAGGATGTTCATCAGCGTGGATTTGCCGGAGCCGGACGGACCCATGATGGCGACGAATTCGTTTTCGTGGATGGAGAGGGTGACGCCGCGAAGGGCGTGGACCAGTTCCGTGCCGACGCGATAGATTTTGCGCAGGTTGCGGAGTTCGATGAGTTTTTTGCGATTGTCAATGTTCATCGGTTACTCGCACCGACTGATAGTCGGTGCCACAAAGCCAAATTCGTACGGTTTCGGGCGAATCACCCGGCACCGTTTTCGCCGGACTTTTCATTGCCCTCGGCGAGGTGCTTCTCGTCCTTCTTTTCCTTCAGCTTCTTCTCGTCTTCCTTTGACAGGGCGACTTTCTGGCCCTCCTTGAGTTGGTCGAGGCTGCGATAGGGGCCGGTGATGACGGTCTCTTTCAGGTCGAGGCCGTTTTTCAGTTCGACGAATCGGCTGTCGGCGATGCCTGTGTCCACGAGGCGCACTTTCGCCACGCCCTCTTCCTTGATGTACACGACCTTGATGTACTGGGCCTGACGGGCCTGCTCGGACAGATCGCGCGCTCGGACGGCGTCGTACTTTCGCACGATGTCCTCGGGCAAGTCCTTTCTCATTCGATGGACCACTGCCTCGAGCGGGATGGTGACGCAGTCGGTTTGTTTGGCGACTTCCACTTCGACGTTGGCGGTCATGCCGGGGCGAACGCGCTCGTCTTGCGACTGCACTTCGAGGATGGTCTCAAAGCTGACCACGTCACGGCCGACGACCTTGGTGCTCTTGGAGGCGACGCGGACGACCTGCGCGGGGATGGGCTTTTGTTGATCGGATTGGAGATAGATGCGGGCCTTCTGGCCGGACTTGACCATTGGGACATCGACTTCATCGACACGGGCACGGACCTGCATCTTGGAGAGATCGCTGATGGTCATGATGACCGTGCCCGGGTTGTTCATGGTGCCGGTCACCACGATCTCGCCTTCTTTGACGCTGAGCTTGGAGATGATGCCGCCGATGGGGGCGATGATGACGGTCTTCTTCAGGTCTTCCTTCAAGCGCGTCAGGATGGCTTCGGATTCGGCCAACTCTTGCGTGCGCATTTCGAGCATGGCTCGAGCCTTCTTAAAGGTGGTGCTGTAATCCTGGCGTTCCTTATCGCTGGTGGCATCGACCTCGGTCAATTGAAGCTGGCGGCGATAGTCGCGGTCTGACTTTTCGGTCTCGGCTTCGGCGTCGACAATCGCGGCCTTGAGTCGGGCCACGCGGGCCAGGCCCGACTGCACTTCGGCGCGAAGGTTTGAGTCGTTCAGGCGACAGAGCAGGTCGCTCTTCTTGACGATGTCGCCTTCTTTGACGGGCATCTCGTCGATCTTGGCGACGATCTCCGAGCGGACTTCGACCTCCAGGACGGCTTCGACGTCGCCGGGGGCCTGGACGATTTGGGTGATCTCCTGCCGGGCAGGCTGGGCGATGCTCACCGTCAGCGGCACATCGTCGGCCACGTGCAGGATCGGCTTGTCGTCGGCACCGCGCCGGAAATTGCCGAGCGCGAAGATCGCGGCGACCACGACCATGAGGATTAGAAGTGTTGCAAACCTACGCATCAATCAAACTCCCTGACAAGGCGACCGTGGGCTAGCGCCGCACGGCTCTGATTGCAAAGCTATCCTGCCATTGACGGCAGATACTGAAGGCCGATCACGGCCCCGGTCGACATCGCGAACATCAACCCACACGACACCCATGCCGCGCGACGACTCAACTGGCGCGTAACGATCAGGCCGGTGAGTACCAGCATCCAGAACCAGATGCGAAACGGATCGATCCCCGCCAACACGGTGGGCTTGCCCGGCTCCACCAGCAGGCCCAGGGACGTATCCAGATTCAGCGTGCGATAGGACAACATCATTGCCAGACGCAACGTCATGGCGATCAGTTCGACGAACGCGGCATATACGCAGATTGACATGAGCGTGTGCCACTCCGGCTTCCGACCGGTGAGGGCCACGGCGGCATAGAGGAGCGACGAGATGAGCAACGACGAAATTAGCAGATACGTCGGGGAGAAGACGACGGCCCCGAGGCGTTGAAGCATCTTCATGAACTGGCCGGTCTTGCGGACGTTGTCCATCTGGTCTTTCAGTTCCAGCTTGTCGACAACGCCGTATTGGGCTTTTTCCAGATCGGCGAGTTGGGTTTCGGTCTGTTGATCGACGACGCGGTCGATGAGGCCGGTCTGGACCTGGGCATAGCCGACCAGGACGGCGAGGGCCAGCAGCACGACGAGGGCCTTGCCGTAGGCCCCGGTATCCTCCATCCGGGCGAAGGCGGCCGTCGGGCGCGTGATGATCCAGGGGATGTGGCGCAAGCCGACACCGCCGATTTCAAGGTCTATAGGGGGAATCTCCGCAGTGCTCGCCATGCCCAAGTCACCCTTTGCCAAGCATTTAGAACGATGGACGCGGGACGGCATCACCCGCCGTCCGCTAGAGAGTATTGTAGCGAATGCTGGGATTATTAACGGTGGGGCGGGGCGAATTGTTCTGCAAGAACGGGGAGCGGGGGGTAGTGCGGTGACTCAGTTGATTCTTCGGGTCGCGACTATTCACGTTCGGCCCACCCCTTGCGGGGTGGGTTCTGATCAGGCGGATTGCAGCTCCAAGACTCGACCGAGACAAAGCACTAGTTGGAGTGCGTCCTGATACCGTCTCAAATGACCGGTCGGGAGACCGGTCCCACATGGTAATAAGATGCAGTCTTAATTGTCGAGGGTGGTCGGGGATGACGCGGTTGGCAGCGTTCGGCGCATTTTTTCCTTGGCCGGCTCAAAGTCAGGATTGATCCGCAAGCACTGCCCATAGGCAATTGCAGCGTCCTGAACCCGCCCCAGCCGTTCTCGCCCGACCCCGATGTAGTAGTGAGACAAATATGAGTTCGGTGACAGTCGCGCGGCTTTCTCGCATTCGCTGAGTCCCTCGCCAAACCGCTTCAAGTCATAGAGCAGGCTCCCGAATGCCAGGTGGGCGGTGGAGTTATCGGGTGCAGCGCGAACTGCTTCCTCATACTTTCCAGCCGCCTCAAGCAGATTCCCCTGCTGCCTTAGAAGATTCCCGTAGTTGAGGAGTGCTGATGCGTAGTTCGGGCGCAGGCGAATCGCCGTCTGATAGGCGGACCCGGCACCAGAAAGATCAGCGGTGGCGCGCAATGCCGTGCCCAGGTTGCTCCACGTCTCCGGAGAGTCGGGCCGGTTTGCAAGCACACCGCGATAGATCGGAATCGCTTCCTCATGACGTCCGAGGTCGGCCAGCAGATTGGCGCGGCGCACGATGGTGTCGATCGAGTGGGGTCGCAGGCGTAGAGCCGTCTCGCATTCGACGAGGGCCTTGTCGAATTGTTCCAGCCGTTGACGGGCATCGGCCAGCCGATCATGGGCCTCGAAATTGTTCGGTGCGAGCCGCAGGGCTTCACGAAGTGGATCAACGGCATCGAGGGGCTGGTCGAGGGCGATGTAGGCAGTGGCAAGATTAACGTGAGCCTGCACAAGATCGGGGTTCAACTGGATTGCCTGGGTATGCCGGGCGAGCGCTGCCTCGAACTGGCCTAGCTGCGCGTCCAACAGGCCGAGGTTGGTGTGGGTGTCGGCCCAGGAGGGTTGTAGATTCAGGCAGGTTTCCAGTTCGGCACGGGCCTCGTCGAGCCGGCCCTGCACCATGAGGGCGTAACCCAGACCCAGGCGTGCGCGGGCATAGGTTGGATTTCGTATCGCTATGCTCTTCCACATCCCAATCTCGTCGTGATAATC
The DNA here is from genome assembly GCA_038042195.1 of Planctomycetota bacterium. GTDB lineage: Bacteria > Planctomycetota > Phycisphaerae > UBA1845 > UTPLA1 > JACRIM01. Next base: position 15,926 of record JBBTET010000020.1, read on the forward strand.
CTGATTGCGGACGACGGTTCGAGCGCCCAGCGCGAACGCAATCATGAGAAGTGCCGTCGGGGCGAGGGTGGGGCCTATCTTTGGCCATGCGGCAGCGACTCGGCTTGCTGCCATGCAGGTGAGAACGATGAGACTGATCAGCGGCAGATACATGCGATGCTCGAAGATCACGTCCTTCACGGGGATGACGCTGGACGATGGTGCGAGTGTGACGAAGAACCACGCCGCCCAGAAGCAGATCATGGGTGCCCGCCGCAGGAGAAACAGACTCGCCGCGAACAGTCCCGCGATGGTCGCCAAGGGCACTACGACTTGCGTGACGCCGTGCACCGGTTGCCAGCCGTAATCGAGGCAGAGGTCCCCGGGCCAAAAGGCGAGGCCGAGGTAGTGGAGGAGGACGCGCGATTGGGTCAGGGCATATTGCAGGGGAGTGATGGTCGTCACGCCGAATCCGACCGAGTGAGATGCCGTGCCGCCGATGCCGGTCAGTCCTTGCACGACGCCGGTGACAATCAGGAGGCACCACGTCGCGGCGAGTCCGGCATGAAGCGGCCAGCGCCGCCGGAGGCGACCCCATGAGCCGGCAAGAAAAATACGATCCATGAGTAATGCAAGGACGGGGGCGGTCACCATCACGGCTTTGCACAGCATCCCCAACGCGCAGGCGATGACTGCCGCGACGTACCATCGCCTTGGTCGAGTCGCGTCACTTGTCCGTACAACCGCGTACAGCGTGAGCAGATAGAACAGTCCCATCATGCTCTCGCTGCGTTGTATGATGTAGGTCACGGCCTGTGTGTTTAGCGGATGAACCATCCAAAGCAGTGCCGTGGCGAACGCAATCATGTCGGCGTCAACTCGGGTGCGCGACAGAATGCGTCGCACGAGACCAAACAAGACAAGCCCGGCGAGCAGGTGAACGCCGAGGTTGACGGCGTGATAGCCCCAGGGGTTCAACTCGCCCACCGCGTAGTTCACCGCGAACGAAATGCTGACCAGCGGACGCGAGTCCTTGAAATGCCGCGACAACGGCAGAATGGATGTGATCGCGGGGTTGCAGACGATTTGCGGCTGATCGTCAAAGAGCATCACGCCCGTGAAGCTGTTCAGGTAGGGAAGGGCGCCACCGATCACCAGGGCGAGCGGCGCGAAGCGAACCACGCGGGCGAGACGGAGCACTGGTGCTGAATCAGAATCAACTGCCACGCGACAACTCCACGGCAGCCGAAGTTATATCGTCGCTGCCGTCGAGAGGCGACGCGGATACGTTAGACCTTCAGGGCTAATCCGTTTATCCTGAGCCGGCCTCCAATGACATTCCTTACCCGTTTCTGAAAGGGGTACTCCCGTGCATCGTTCAGTTGCCATCGCCTTCGTGATTCTCGGATTCGTCGCCGGCTCGTCCAATGCCCAAGAGGTGAAGGTTGAGAAATATCAACTCTCCAACGGCATGACCGTCATCCTGCACGAGGATCACAGCCTGCCGGTGGCCTGCATCAATACATGGTTCTACGTCGGGTCGAAGGATGAGTCGCCCGGTCGCAGCGGCTTTGCGCACCTCTTTGAGCACCTGATGTTCATGGGCACGCGGCGGGTGGCCGGCAACGCATTCGATGTGCTCATGGAACGTGGTGGCGGTAGCAATAATGCTTCTACCGCGCAGGATCGCACCAACTATTACTCCACCGGGCCGGCTAGTCTGCTTCCCACGCTGCTCTGGCTCGATGCCGATCGGCTCGAAGACCTCGGCAAGGAGATGAACCAGGAGAAGCTCGACAAGCAGCGCGAGGTGGTGCGCAATGAACGCCGACAGACGAGCGAGATGCGACCGTATGGCAAGGCGGACTTGAAGATCACCGAGTTGATGTTTCCGCCGGGCCATCCATATCACATCGAGGTCATCGGCACGCACGAGGATTTGCAGTCCGCGACGGTGCGTGACGTGAAGGACTTTTTCGCGTCGTACTATCTGCCGAACAATGCGTCGCTTGTCGTCGCCGGTGATTTCGACCCGAACGAGATCAAGCCGCTCATCGAGAAGGTTTTCGGCACGCTGCCTCGCGGGCCCGAGCCGATGCACCGCAAGGCCGAATCGGTCAAGCTGAACGAGGTTCGCCGCGTGACTTACACCGACGCGGTGCAGTTCGGCCGCACGACGCTGGTCTATCACAGCCCCGCGTCGTTCGGCGCGGGCGATGCGGAGATGGACCTTGCGGCGGCGGTGCTGGCCACGGGGAAGTCGAGTCGACTGTATGAACGACTTGTCTATCGCGACAAGATCGCCACCGAGGTGTCGGTGAATCAGCAGTCGATGTATCTTGGTTCGCTTTTTCAGATCGAAGTCACGGCCAAGCCCGGTGTCTCGCTCGACCAAATTGAGAAGACGACCGACGAGGTGCTGGCCGAGTTCATCGAGAAGGGGCCGACGAAGGAGGAGTTGGAGCGACAGAAGACGCGGATTGAGTTCATGGCCGTGGCAGGGTTGCAATCGGTGCTTGCCAAGGCGGACTCGCTGAATCGATATCAGTTCTATTTCAACGAGCCGAACTCGTTCAAGCGCGATCTGGACCGCTATCGCAACGCGACGCCTGAGGCCGTGCGCGATTGGTCGCGGAAGACACTGACGCCGGAGGCGCGACTCATTATGCGCGTGTTGCCTGAGGACAAGAGCACACCGTCGCCGCGAGATAAGCAGCCGGAGTTGATTGCGGAGAAGCCGTTTGCTCCGCCCGCGCCGGAGGTGTTCAAGCTGTCGAACGGTCTGGAAGTTCGGCACTGGGAGCGGCGTGAATTGCCGCTGGTGAATCTGCTGCTACATCTGCCCGACGGCGCGGGGCAGGATGACGCTGCTCAGGCGGGGCTGTCGGTCCTTGCCGCGGGCATGATCGACGAAGGGGCGGGCAATCGCGGGGCGCTGGAGTTTTCCAATGAGTTGAATCTGCTGGGCGCGACCATGATGACGTCGATCGATCAGGAGGCGGGGCGAATCGGGCTGTCAGTGTTGCGGCGAAACTTTGACGCGGCGTTGGCGCTGTACTCCGATGCCGTCATTCGACCGCGCTTCGAGGAAAAGGAATGGGATCGCGTCAAGACGCTGCACTTGCAGGCCTTGAAGCAGGCCGAGGATCGACCCGGTGCCGTCGCGGCGCGTGTCGGGATGCGAACGTTTTTTGGCGACGCACATCCGTATGGCCGACCGACCGAGGGCACGCTTGAAACCGTGAAGGGCCTCTGTCTTGCGGCGATCAAGGGACGGTATGCGCAGCTCTTCAACCCCGCGGGCAGCATCCTTTTCATCGCAGGTGATCTGACGGCCGCCGAGGCAAAGGCATCACTGGAGAAGGCGCTTGGATCATGGAAAGGTACGGGGCAATCCGCGAAGCACGAGAAGAAGGATATGCCTGCGCCAACGGGCGAGATGCGCGTGGTGCTGGTGGACAAGCCGCAGGCCGTGCAGACTGTCATACGCTTCTACGCGCCGGCTCCGACCTATCGCACGCCGGAGCGGATTCAACTCGGCTGTCTTAACACCATCCTCGGTGGCAGCTTTACGAGCCGCTTGAACCAGAACCTCCGCGAAAAGAACGGCTACACCTATGGCGCTCGCTCCGGCTTCACGCTGCGGTCCCACACGGGCTACTTCACCGCCAGTGCCGACGTGCAGGCCGAACATACCGGCGCGGCGTTGCAAGAGTTCTTGAAGGAGTTTGACAAGATCCGCGCCGGTGACATCAGCGCCGAGGAGGCCGAGAAGTCGCGTAAGACCAACCGCGTCGATCTGGTCGAGGCATTTCAAGGGCTTGGTGGACTTCTGGCCGTCGCTGAAGAGCGCGAGCAAAATGGACTGCCGTTCACCTCGCTGGGCGATGATCTCTCGGCCATTTCCAAGGTTGCGGAGGCCGATTTGAATCAACTCTCGCGCGCGGCAATTCCGCTCGAAAAGGCGGTACTTGTGCTCGTTGGCGATAAGCGACTGATCGCAGAGCAGGTGAAAGACCTGCCGCTGCCGACGCCGTATGAGGTGACGGTGACAGGGGAGCGGACGAACAAATAAGGCCGACGGCACGCATCCCTTTCCCGTGCAGACCGTTCCGGTGAAAATCGGCGAATGGCCGAACCGGCGATGACAGACCTTCCCACGCCGCGCCGTACATTCGACCGGCTCTTCATTCTCGTTCCCACCGTGGCGATGGTGGTTGCGGCGGCGCATTGGCCGGCACTTTCGGCGCGGGCGGTGTCGTTTGACGACGATCAGTATTTCGTGAGCAACGGCTTGGTGCGAAGTCCAGGTTGGGATTCGGCGTCACGATTCCTCACGGAGGTTCTCGAGCCCTCCACCGTCAACGGTTACTACCAACCGCTCAACATGATATCGCTCATGCTCGACGCGGCGACGGGAGCGACTCCGGAGAATCTGCGGCCGCTGCATCGGACGAGTTTACTGCTTCACATCGCCAACACCGGGCTCATCATCGTGCTGCTGCATGCGCTCTTTGGAAATGCAGTGGTCGCCGCGGCGATCGGGCTGCTCTTCGGGCTTCATCCGATGACAGTGGAGACGATTCCGTGGACCGGCGAACGCAAGACGCTCCTGGCCACGTTTTTCGCCTTGTGCTGTTTTCTCAGCTATCTCAACTACACGAGACAACCATCGGGCCGATCATGGCGGTGGTATGCGGCGTGCGTTCTGCTCTTTGTTCTGGCTCTAATGGCCAAACCGACGGTGACGCCGTTGCCCGTGCTATTGCTGTTGCTTGATGTGTGGCCGTTGAAACGAATCCGCTGGAAGTCGGTTGTGGAGAAGGCCCCTTTGCTTCTGATTGCCGCAGCCTCGTCGGTGATTACGTTTGTCTCGCAAGCGCGAACGGCCTCCGTCAGTCTGCCGACCGAGTCGGATGCGTTGCCGATCCCCTTCGTCATCTGCCACAACAACATCTTCTATCTTTGGAAGATGATTCGCCCCGTCGACCTGACCTCGCACTACGCCGTTCCGATGCCGTTCGATCTGTCGACGCCGTCCGTTCTCGCGGGCGTCATCGGGACGGTCGTGTTGATACTATCACTCGCGGTGTCGCTGAAGTGGACGCGGGCCTTCGTAGTGGCGTGGCTGTTCTACCTACTCGGTTTGCTTCCAACCATGCAGATCGTCGGTTTCTCGAACGTCATTGCATCCGACAAATACATGTATCTGCCATGCCTCGGCCTGCTCATGCTGATGGCGGCGGGAGTTGTTGAACACTCAAAGCGCGTGACACGTGTTCCGACTCGCGTCATCGGCCTCGCCGTTCTTGTGGGCCTCGTTGTGCTGGAGTTTCGCGGAACGCGTCAATATCTGACGGTTTGGACCGACACCGAGACGCTGTACCGCTACATGATCCAACGCGAGCCGCGCGCGCCGTCGTTGCGCAGCCATCTCGGCAATCTATTGATTGACCTCGGCCGAATGGATGAAGCCCTGGCCGAGCACGCCGTGGCCGTGGAGTGCTCGCCGAACAGTCCGGAGGCGATCAATGATTTAGGCAACGCACTTCGAGCCGTTGGTCGACTGTCGGAGGCGCTCACCGCCTATGAACGAACCTTGACGTTGTTTCCCAACTATCACGTGGCACATCGCAATCTCGGCGTGGCCCTTGCGGAGACCGGTAAGCTCGCCGACGCCGAACTGCATTTCGCCCGTGCGATTGAGTTGAAGCCCATCAACCCGGAGACCCACGATTGCTGGGCCATGATCCTGATGCAGCAAGGGCGCAACGACGAGGCCAGGCAGCATCTCGTGCAGGCATTGCAACAAAACCCTCACTTTCCCGATGCCAACAATCATATGGGCATACTGCTCGCATCAGATGGTCGAGCGTCGGAGGCGATGGATCACTTCCGGCGGGCCATCGATGCCAAGCCCGACTACGTCGAGGCGCGGTACAACCTCGCCCGCGCACACTTGGAGCAGGGACGCACAGTCGATGGGCGATTGGAATTGGTGGAATTGCTCCGACGATCACCGGGTGACCTCGAAGCGCGAAAACTGCTCGATTCGATACCGGCGACACCGGGCGCATCACCCGCCACGCCGTGACGACTTCCAACGACGCCATCATCACCGAGGCCGTTGAGCAGCGCCGGGCCGTCGGCAACGCTTCGTGTATACTCTCCGACTTGGAATACTCGCGGCTGGGTTGCACCACCGCTACTTGAACCGGTCGAATATCATTTCCACGCCGAATCAACTACATCACGACGCTGAGCTGCCACCGATGGCATGGGAACCGTCGAGCGGACACATCGCCGCGTTTCTCGTCATCTGGCTCCTGCTGGCGTTGGTATCGCTGCTTGGCGGACCGGCCCTTGGCGATCACGAGGTCATCGTGGCACAGATCGCGCGCCAGTCCATCGAGACCGGCGACTGGGTTGTTCTTCGTTATCTCGACACGCCCTTTCTGGTGAAGCCGCCGCTTTCGCCGTGGCTGGTGGCCCTTGCGTCGATGATCTTGCCGCATGATGCGGTGACGGGGCACGCGGTGTCGGCGCTGTCAGCACGGTTGCCTTCCACCATCGCCACGATTGGAACCATTTGGCTGGTCTTCGCGCTTGGGCGCAGTATGTTCGGTCGGCGCGTCGGTGCGCTCTGCGCGTTTGCCTATGCAACCAGCTTCGGCGCACTTCTCTACGCCTTCAACGCGACAGCCGAGGCGTTGCTTACTTTCTTTTGCACTTGGGCCTTTGCGGAGTTCTGGTGGGCCACTACATCATTTGTGCGCGGCCGACGGCGATGGCATCTCATTCGCTTTTATGTGGCGCTCGGGTTGTCGATGCTGGCGAAGGGTCCGATGCCGCTGGCCGTGGTGTGCGTGCCGATTGCGGTGTGGTGGTGGGGCCATGGCGCGGGCAAGGTTCTTGCGCGGGGCGGCGTTCATGCGATCGGTCGCGCGTTGAAGCGATTTGGAATTGAGCTTTGGCCACGCTTGCGACTTGCGCTCACGAGCCTCGGCCTTTGGTGGGGCGTTCCGCTTTTTCTGCTCGTGTTTCTGCCGTGGATGTTCGCCGTGAGTCGGCGCGAGACGTACTTTTGGGATCTTTGGAGATACGAGTACCTTGACCGGTTTGAGGGGCGCTATCCGGGCAGCCGCGAGGGGAAGGCGTATTACTACATCCCGATCATTTTTGGATTTGCTATGCCCTGGGCCTTGTCGCTACCTCATGCCGTGGTGACGCCGTTTCTTAGAAGCCTGCGCGCCCACCACAAGCCGCTCTCGTTCGCGTGGTATTGGGCCATCGTCGGCATCGCGGTGATGTCGGCCATGAGTTTCAAGAAGCCGTACTACGTACTTCCCGCGACGCCGGCGATCGCGTTGTTGCTTGGCCCCGTGTTGGATCAACTGTTCGTCTCCGGACGACTCAATGCCCGTCGCGCCAAGGTGGCGGCGTATGCGGCACTAGCCATCTTTACAATCGGTTGCGTGAGCGGCTGGTTTTTGGGCGATAAGCTGTATCCAGAAGCATGGACGTCGTTTGTGAAGATCGCCAGCATCGGGGCGGTGTTGGTGCTCTTGGCGGCCTTTGTCTGGGCGGCGCAATCCTTCCTCGCTAATCGCCGCGTGTTGAGCCTCGCCATCGTTGGCTACTCGGGCTTGATTGTCTTCACGCTCGCGTGGCATTGGGTCGGACCGGCCGCATCGAACATTGAGATGCCGATGAAGGTCGTACAGGGGTTGGCGGATGCGGGTGTCCCGCTCGACGCCGAGTTGTATTGGGCCGCGAATCGCCCGGATGGGCGCGTTCTCTTTTATGGACAGCGCCAGGTTCGTCAGGTTGTTGACCCATACAAGCTCATTGTTGAAAAACGAGAACAGGTCGCAAGTGGTTCTGACTTGCGTCAGATGGTAGGCGATGAGATTTGCAGCCTACTGGAGAAGACGACGCCGGTGTACGTCGTGTTGCAGCGGGAGGACTTCACCACGCTCGTGAAACTGCTCAAGGCACAGGCCAAGGAGCTTTTTTCTGTCGATCGTGGGGCAATCGGGCGCGACGATGATGATTGGGTCATCGGCACCAACGATGCGGGATTGGCGTTGGCGAAGAAGGCTCCGATGGTTCCTTGAGACTCGGATGAGAATGCGCGAGGGGGGACTCGAACCCCCACGGTTTCCCACTGGATCCTAAATCCAGCGCGTCTGCCAATTCCGCCACTCGCGCGTGAGACGATCTCCATCCGATTATTGTCGAGCGATCACAGACGGGCAACTTACCACTCCACACCGAGCATCATGCAGTTCAGCCCGCTGCCGATGCCGCAGAAGGCCGTGCGATGGCCGGGTTCGAGGACGCCGCGCTCTTCGGCGATGGCTGCTGTGATGGGGAGTGAGACGGTGCCGATGTTGCCGAGGAATTCATAGGTTGTGAAGTCATTCTCAGGTGACAGGCCGAATTGCTTGAGCACATGATCGCGATGCGGCGCGCCGACCTGGTGACAGATCGAGCGGTCGATCTGTTCCGCCGACCAGCCCATCTCCTCCAAAAAGGCGTACCACGTTTCCACGCCAAGTTCCACGCCATGCTCCATGACGCCGACGGCATCGGTCACCATTTGCATCGGGGCGGTCGACGGAATGCCCGTGTCCGGCCCCCATCGGCAGAGTTGATGCCAATGGACACGATTGCGAATCACGCCGCCGAGCAGGCGATGGCCGTTGGGGGCGAGCGATTTGTCACACACCACCACCGCGATGGCCCCCGACCCACCGGTCAGTGTCGCCAGGCTCAGGCGGAATCGATCCATTGTCCGCTCGGCGAGCATCTGGCCGATGGTCAGGTCCACGATCTGTCTGGCCGATTCGCAGGAGACGACCATCCCGGCCCGCATCTGACCGGCCTCAATCGCGGTGGCTACTTGCACGATGCCGTTGATAACGCCCAGGCAGGCGTTGGATACGTCGAAGACCTGGGCCGCGCCGCCCAATCCCAGCCCATCCGCCACGGCACAGGCCGTTGCCGGCTCCAGATTATCCCGACAGACGCCGGCGTAAATCAGCATCCCCACGTCGACGGGCTTTATGGCCGACCGCGCCAACGCTTTGCGGCCCGCCTTAATCGCTCCGCCAGCCATGCTGTCACCGACATTCCAATAGCGCCGCTCTCGGATGCCGGTCAATGCTTCGAGTTGACCGGGCTGGAGCCGCAACTCGCGGTAGAGCGGTTCGAGCCGTTGCTCTAACGATGAAGATGTCACCACGTTGGGCGGCAGTTCGTAGGCAATGGTCTCAATGGCGACGTTGGAGAAACGCATCGACCTATTGTAGAGGAGCGAAATCACCACCGCGAATCGACGCCAACAGCCATAACATCTGATTAGCTATGACGATACCGGCGGCCCCCTTTGTCTTGCCAGCTATTTGGAGCGACCCTATACTCGCAGTCGTTCTGGCGCGGCAAATGGGGGAGAGGGTGCCCTGTGTTTCTTTGGCACCTTCACCGTGCATGGCCCGTGAGTCTCTTGCATGGATATTGGCGAAATCAAGACCCTGACCGATCTCATGGTCGAAAATGACCTTTCCGAGATCATGATTCGGGACGGGGATAAGCGGATCATTATTCGACGGGGGCAACTTCAGAAGGCCGCAGCGCCCACTATGGTCGCGGCCCCGGTTATGCAGGCCCTACAGCCTGTCGCCGCAGTGCCGGTCAAGCCCGCCGACGACCCCGGACTTTCCAAAATCACGTCGCCGATGGTCGGTACTTATTACTCGTCTTCGTCGCCTGATGCCCAGCCCTTCGTGAAAATTGGCGACCGCGTCAACAACGAGACCGTGGTCTGCATCATCGAGGCCATGAAGGTCTTCAACGAGATCAAGGCGGACGTCAGCGGCGTCATCGAGTCCATCGAGGTCGCCACCGGCACGCCCGTCGAGTACGGCCAAGTGCTCATGAAGGTGCGCAGCGCCTGATGTCCTCTCCTGCCGTGAAAAAGCGTGTTTTCTCGAAGGTGCTGGTCGCCAATCGCGGCGAAATCGCCCTGCGGATCATTCGCGCCTGCCGAGAGATGGGCCTGCAAACGGTCGCTGTCTTCTCCGAGGCCGACCGCGATGCGCCGTATCTGAAGCTCGCCGACGAAGCCATCTGCATCGGCCCCGCAGCCGGCGCGCAAAGCTATCTCCGGGCCGACCGAATCATTGCCGCTGCCGAAGTGGCGAATGTTGACGCCATTCACCCCGGCTACGGCTTCCTTGCCGAAAACGCGAACTTTGCCGAGCAATGTCGGGCCAGCAAGATTGAGTTCATCGGGCCTTCGGCAGAGTCCATTCGTTTGCTCGGTGATAAGGCCGCAGCCAAAAAGCTCGCCAAGAAGACGCGCGTCAAGACCGTTCCCGGCAGCGACGGCGTGGTCGAGGATGATGAAGAGGCAGCGAAGATCTGCGCGGAGATGGGTTATCCGGTGATGATCAAGGCCGCGTCGGGCGGCGGCGGGCGCGGCATGCGCATCGCCCACAATGAGGTGACGCTTCGCACGCAGATACGCAACGCCCGCACCGAGGCCGAGAGCGCTTTCAAGGATGGTCGCGTCTATATCGAGAAGCTCATCGAGCAGCCGCGGCATGTCGAGGTGCAGATGCTCGCTGATCAGCATGGCAACGTCGTACACCTGTGGGAGCGCGACTGCTCGTTGCAACGCCGGCATCAGAAACTTGTCGAAGAGTCTCCTTCGCCGGCCATTAGTGAAAAGACGCGCGAGGCCCTTTGCACCGCCGCCGTGCGACTCGTCACGGCCGCGAATTACTTCAGCGCGGGTACGGTGGAGTTCATCGTCGATAAGACCGGGGACTTCTACTTTCTTGAAGTGAACACACGGATACAGGTCGAGCATCCGGTCACCGAACTCGTCACCGGGATCGACCTCATCAAGTGGATGGTTCGCATCGCCGCCGGGGAGAAGCTGACGCTTCGCCAGAAAGACATCCCCCGCAACGGCCACGCCATCGAGGTGCGCATCAACGCCGAGGATCCAGACAACGGCTTTCGCCCCAGCCCTGGAAAGATTCTTGAGTTCCGTCCGCCGGGCGGCTTCGGCGTGCGATTCGATTCCCACGCCTCGGCGGGCTACACCATCGGCCCCAACTACGACTCGCTGGTCGGCAAGCTGCTCGTGCATCGCCCGACGCGCGACGAGGCCATCAAGGCCATGCGCCGCTGCCTGGACGAGTTTCACATCGCCCCGATCAAGACCACCGTGCCCCTGCTCCGCCAAATCTTCGCCACGGCCGAGTTCGCCAATTCCAAGATCGACACGGGATTCATCGAGCGGTTGTTGCAGAAGTAGGTTTCACGCAAAGCGCTTACAACGACCCGATCCGAGCCTGCCATGCAATTCGACTTCATCGACCTTCCCAATCGCGTCTCCCTCGGTAAGAACGTCTACATCGCTCCCACTACCTATGTCGGCGGCGAGGTTACGCTTGGCGATGACTGCACCGTTATGCACCACGTCGTCATTCGCGGCGATGTCTCGGCCATCACCATCGGCGCGCGATGCAACATCCAGGACGGTACCGTCCTGCACACCAATCGCGGCGTCGCAATGGACATTGAGGATGACGTGAGCATCGGTCACCGAGCCGTCGTTCACTGTCGGCGCATCGGGCGCGGCACGCTCATCGGCATCGGCTCCATCGTTCTCGACGATTGCGAAATCGGCCCCGGCTGCCTCATCGCGTCCGGCGCGGTGGTGCCGCCGAGGACCATCGTTCCCGCGAACAAGGTGGTCATGGGTGTTCCTGGAAAAGTCGTGCGGGATGTGAGCGACGTTGAGCGAACCTACTTCGCCGAAGTCACGGCGAGCTATCTTCACCTTGGGCGACTGCACGGATTGGGGATGTATCCGAACCACGCGCCGAAATCCTGACACAGCGGCGATATTATCGCCCGCGCTTGACTCCCCCGCGTTCACCGCAAACACTCCCCTGCAATGACCAAGCTGCCCCAACTCAGCATCTTCTTTCCCTGTTACAACGAAGAGGCCAACGTCGAGCGCACCACGCGAAACGCCGTTGAGGCGGCGCGCCAGTATGCCGACGAGTGGGAGGTCATCATTGTGAATGACGGCAGCAAGGATCGCACCGCTGAGATCGCCGACAGACTCGTCAAGGAAATCCCCGGCGTGCGGGCCGTCCACAACAACCCGAACCTCGGCTACGGCGGAGCGGTCGCTCGCGGACTGAAGGAATCGCGCATGGAGTGGATCTTCTTCACCGACGGCGACGGCCAGTTCGACATGATGGAGATCGACAAGCTCATCGGCCTGCTCGACCGCTGCGACTTCCCCGTCGGCTATCGCATCAAACGGGCCGACAGCTTCCTGCGAAAATCGAACGCCTTCTGGTGGGGGACACTGGTGCGGGCACTCTTCGGGCTGAAGGTGCGGGACATCGACTGCGCTTTCAAGCTTCTTCCGCGCAGCCTCATCGCCCAGGTGGAGTTGAAGAGTCGGGGGGCACTGATCAGCACGGAGCTGTTGGCCCGCGCCAAATATCGGGGCCTGCGAATTGCCGAAGTCGGGGTGAACCATTACCCCCGCACCGCCGGCCAGCAGACCGGCGCGAATCTCAAGGTGATCCTTCGGGCCTTTCGTGAGCTATTCAAGCTGCGGAAGGACATTCGCGGCGAAGGTATTCCCCCAACGCAAGAGTCCGAATAATGTCAATCAAGCAAGGCCATTAGCACGCATTCGGATTTGACTTGACTTGTGTTCGTAAAATTGCGAACATATAGTATGGAGGCGGGATGCCCGGGATTGAGGTTGTATTCTTCAGGGAGGTCGACCGTTCCGTGCCGCTCACGGATTGGTTGGACGACATTCCCGCCAAGGCCCAGGCCAAATGCCTGGCTCGACTCAAGCGGCTGGAAGACCTTGGGCATGAGCTTCGACGACCAGAGGCTGATTTCCTGCGTGATGGGATTTACGAGCTTCGAGTTGGACTTCAAGGTGTCAACTATCGAATGCTCTACTTTTTCCACGGTCGTGTGGCTGCGGTGGTGTCCCACGGAATCGTGAAGGAGCGAATAGTCCCTCCAAAAGAAATCGACGCTGCCGTCGAACGAATGAAGCAATTTGTGAGAAACCCAAAGGGTCACACGGCGAATTGACAATGAAAAAGCAACGCCCGCAAATCAAATCCAAAGCACTCCGAAAAGCGTATGACCGTTACATCGGAAGCGATCTCAAGCAACAGGCCGCCTTTGATGAGGAGCTTGCGAACTCTGAGATTGCTCTGAAGATATATGAGACAAGAACAAAGGCGGGTCTAACTCAACGGGCACTCGCCAAGCTCGTCGGCACAACGGCCTCAGTCATTTGCCAGCTCGAAGATTCAGATTATCAGGGCCATTCACTGTCAATGCTTCGCCGAATCGCATTGGCCCTGCATCAGCGAGTACAGATTCGCTTCATTCCGGTTGGAAAATCGCGTAAGACGGCATAGCGTCATGACACGAACCAATCTGATTTGAGAATTGCGAGCCTACGGACGAATGACCACTTGCGACTGATTCAGCACCAGCAGGTCGTACACCAGACTCACATCGGTCGCCGCCATGCGGACGCAGCCCATTGATTTGTCCTGGCCGATGCTGGCGGCGTCGATGGTGCCGTGGATGCCGAAGCCGACCTTGGCGATGGCGTCGCCGTCGGTGCCGTGCAGGCCGATCCAGCGTTCGCCGATGGGGTTGTCGGGATCATCGGCGAGAAAGTGGCGATTGGTGTTGGGGTCGGTCCAGTCGGGATTGCTGAGCTTGTTGTTAACGACCCAGGCTCCGGTCGGCGTGTAACCGTTCGCGCCGAGGCCGACGTTAAAGGATCGCACGAAGAGATCGCCGAGGTACACGTCCATGCGATGGTCGCTTTTGTCGATCACCGCGCGGAATGGACCGCGAATCACTTTGATCCGCTGGCCGACTTGCAGACGATTGGCCTCTTTGATCTGATTGATGCTGCCGAGAAGCTCTTCAGTGATGCCGTGCCGCCCTGAAATCGCATGCAGCGTGTCGCCAGAGGTGATGATGTGCGCCGTGGTGAGCGGGTCGCCCAGGTTCGTCGCGCGACTGAACAGCATCGCTTCCGAGATGCGGCCCAATTCAGTGCGAACGTAGTCCTCTTCGGAGGCCGGCAGCCCCTGATTCAGCACTCGGCTCAGGTTCGACCGTGCGCCGATGAAATCCCCTTTGCCCAGCAGCTCTCGCCCCGCCGCGAAAAGCGCTGTCGCATCGGTTGCAACGACTTCTGGTTTCGTCACGGCTGCTTTTGATGCGAGCGTCATCTCCACGGAGTGGCCTTCGCCTGAGGCTGAATTCGCCCGAACCGCTGACGCTGCATCGGCCACGACCGCGTCGATTGCGAGCGGCTCGGCCACGGCGTCGGCCGGCGGGGTGATGGGCTGCGGCGCGTTCTCGGATTCGATTTTTTTGATGATGTCGGAGATAGGCCGTGTGGCGCGGAGCGGCGTTACCTTCGGTCCGCCCTCCATTACGGCCACCTGCCCCGCGTCGCCTGGTGCCGATTGCATGGCACGCCATGCGTAGAGGCCCCACACGACCAGCGCGAGCGCGGCCGTGCCAAAAAGAAGCGTGCGAGAACGAGACGAAGTATCCGATGCCACGAGTGGTTGACTCCTTGCCGCCAGGCGGGAGAAAACCCGCCGGGCTTCTCTGCCTGAGAGAAGAGCGAGTAGCGTAACGCGAAGCGAATTGGAATCAAGCGACGAGGCGCGAAACAGCCGCGCGAATTTCACAGCCGCGAGTCATGCGTACGAATACAATCCCGCCATCGCATCGCGGTCGCGTCGTTCGGCTTTATTGTTTCGATTTTTGGAAGTCCACCATTGCACGCCCCCACTCGAAGCACCATCCTCGAAGGCCCCATCCGCTCCGCCGTGCTGTGGCTGGCCCTGCCGGTATTGGGCGAGCAGGCCCTCAACGCCTGCGTGACATGGAACGACACGTTCATTGCCGGTCGCATCTCCGCCGAGGCGACGGACGCGGTCGGGTTGGCCAGCTACATCAGTTGGTTCATGAGCATGATCGCTTGGATGGTTGATACCGGGGCGACCGTCATCGTGGCCCGATCCGTCGGAGCGGGAAACCTGCACGAGGCCCGGCGGACGACGAATCAAGCCTTCATCCTAGCGATCCTGCTCGGCTTGTTCGGTATGACGGGCGTCTTGCTGCTCGCCCCGTACATCGCCACGGTGATGAACCTGCCTCCCACCGCCGCAGCGATCGCCACGAGCTTTCTCCGCATCGACACCCTCGGCTATCTCGGCGGGGCAATTTCATTTGCCCTCGCATCCTGCCTGCGCGGCGCGGGCGACACGCGCACGCCGATGATGATCCTCGGCGGCGTGAACGTCATCAACGTCATTTTCACCTGGCTGCTCACCTTCGGCCTCGGCCCTGTTCCCGCGATGGGCACCAATGGCATCGCCTGGGGCACCTGTATCGCTCGATGGGCCGGAGCGATTTGGATCGTCTGGCTCCTGCAACGCCAGGCCCGTATTGGAGAAAGCGACCCGGCCCACGCCCGCCCACATCAATACCTGAAGCTCTCGCTCCCGTTACTGAGGCCCGACCGCGCCCTGCTCTCACGCATCCTCGCCATAGGTCTGCCCGCCGCAGCGGATGGGGCACTCGCTTTCACGGGGCACTTCATCTTCACCACCATCGTCACGCGGGTTCCTTCGGTCTTCAGCCCCACCGTGCTCTACGCGGCGCATGTCGTCGGCATCCGCATCGAGTCGCTCAGCTATTTGCCGGCGCAGGCGTGGTCCGTCGCGGCGTCGACGATGGTGGGGCAGAATCTCGGCGCGGGGAATCCAGAGCGCTCGCGCCAAGCCGCGAACGAAGCGGTAAAGCAGGCGGCGATGCTGCTCTCCTTCACCGGCCTGCTCTACTTCTTCGCCGCGCGGCCGCTGTACCAGATTCTTTCCAGTGACCCAGCCGTCTGGGAGTGCGGCGTTCCGGCGTTGAAGGGACTGGCCTGCGTGCAGATTCCGCTGGCGGTGCTGATCGTCTACCTCGGTGCCCTTCGCGGCGCAGGCGATACGCGAACGCCGATGTTCATTACCGCGGCGGGTGTCTTCCTCATGCGCGTGCCGGTGGCGTATCTGTGCGGTGTGATCTTGAAGGGCGGCCTGCTGGGGGCATGGATGGGGATGTTCACGGATATTGTGGTGCGGTCGGGGTTGTTGTGGTGGAGATTCCGAAGTGGGCGGTGGATGCGAGTAAGGATATGATTTTCCAATTGCAATGATCGTTGAAGCATTATTGTATGAAGCGTGATCAACTTTCAATCCAACTTGCCGACCAGTTTCCGCTCCTGCGCGAATGGATCGTTCCCCAAATGGACGATTCCAACGAGGAGCTTGAAAGAGAGGCTCGCAGCTGGCGCCGAAGATCGAGATTGTTGTCGCAGTTTAGTCGCCGATCACCGACCGCAAACCGCTATCTGAATGGCTCTCTACATGACAGTACGGTCTTGAGTTGGAAGACAACATCGACCCATGCACAACTTGTTGTCGATGAGTTCTCAACCCACTGCCTCTTTGACGTATTGGCAACGAGACTTGGATTAATCAAGGGAGGGTGTTTCCGAAAGCCCGCACCGCTTGAGATCGTCTTTAGACAATTGAGGAGCGTGAAGACATACCGTCTTTCACGCAATCGTAATCCATCCTTTGCGGTTCGGCGCGCGGTCACACCAGGTTGGGAGTGGTATGACTCCGACGTTGCGTACCTAAGGCAAGACGCGATCTCGTTGGGAATCGCTTTTTGCAGCAAAAGCGGAGCGAGATACCTGGTGGTGGTTGAAGCGGCAAACATCCGATTAGTAGAGGGGCAACGAAGGGCGTTCATTCGGCATTTCGGTGCAAGGCATTTGGCTACGTTCAACAAGTATTGGAAGGCCCGAAGTCACCGCGTATTCGATTGCTCGAATGTGGGGGAATTTGTAGGAATTGCTTCTGGGAGTTGAATTGTCGTCACTACACTTGGTTTGCATCCGTGTCTAACCGAGCAAACTCAAGAACTTTTTGAACTCGCTCGGTAGTCGGATCGTAGCCATACATGATTTGCCGAAGGGTTTCGAGTGCCTCGAATCGTTCCTCGGGTGGGCGTTGCCTCCAGTATTGCACCGAATCGTCTCGATCTCCCAACGTGCCGAGTTGGAACACCGTGCGGTCGACGCGAGGATGATCGTTCATGACAGGGCCTCCGAAGTCTCGGTCTGCCTTACCGCATTATTGTATCGTATGTTCTTAAACTTGTGGTACAGCCGGTCAAGCATCCTTACACCCCAAGCACTGCCAGCGGAATCATCCCCGCCTGCGGCATGGCCTGCTCCGTCTGCGTGAAGACGTCGTTGTATTGGCCTTCCAGGTAATCGCGCTTCGGGCCGGAGCGGATGTGATCCCACGGGAGGACTTCGTCATAGGCCCGCTCGCGGTGGGCGTACCAATCGGGGTCGACGCCGGTCTCCTCAAACGCCTGTACCCAGATGCTGTAATCAAAGCACTCGTCCCAGCCGTCGAACCGGGCACCGAGTTGGTAGGCTCGCTCAATCGTCGCGCACAGCTTGCGATCCCCGCGTGAGAGCACGCCCTCCAGGATCGACCGCTGGGCGTTGTGCGTGCTCACCTTCGCCGCCTTCGTCCGGCCATTCCGCGACGCGTCCGAAAGAATCCTTCGGGCATTCTCAAAATACTCGACGCGAGGTTGCGCCGCCCATTGGAACGGTGTGTACGGCTTCGGCACCAGCCAGCCGACGCTGGCGTTGATCCGCGCCGGCGGCTTGCCGATGCGCTTCCGCGCGAAGGCCATCTCCACGGACAGATCGTAAATCCCGCGAATGTCGTCCTCGGTCTCACCGGGGAAGCCGACCATGAAGTACGCCTTGATTCGGCTCCACCCCGCCTTGTAACACTCCATGATTCCGTCGATGAGGTTGCCGTCCGTGACCTTCTTGCGTATGGCTGCGCGCATCTTGTCCCGCGCTGCCTCAATGGCGATGGTCAGGCCGGCCTTGCGCACCGAGTTCGCCATCCACGGAATGTTTTGCAGCATCTTGTCCACGCGCAGGCTGGGCATGGAGATGTTCACGTGCCGTGAAGCGAACTTCTCATTCACGCGCTGGGAAAGTTCCTTCAGATGTGGATAGTCTGCCGTCGAGAGGCTGAGCAGGCCGCACTCCTTGTGCCCGGTGGCGCGATACTGTTCTTCGAGTATCTCAACGATCTTCTCCACCGACCGCACACCGACGGGCCGCTTGGTGTATCCCGCATGGCAGAATCGGCATCGCTGCGGGCAGCCGCGCATGACCTCCACGGCCATTCGATCATGCACCACCTCGACGAATGGCAAGAGCGGCCGCGTGGGGAACGGGGCATTCTCGAAGTCCAGCGTCTGACACCGCTCGATGGGTGTGATTCCCAACCGATGCGACTTGAGGCTAGATGAATATTCGTAGATCGTGCCGTCAGCGTGATACGACACGCCGTAATGCGATGGTGCATAGGCCCACGGGAAACGTTCCGCCATGATCGGGATCATGTCCCGTCGGCGAACGCCGTTGGCCTTGAGTTCCTTGTACAACGCCAGTATCGCGGCCATCGACTCTTCGCCATCACCGATGACGACGAGATCGACGAAGTCCGCGACCGGTTCGGGGTTGTCCGCCTGAGGCCCACCGACGATGACGAGCGGATGTCGATCATCGCGCTCCGCGGCTCGCAACGGTATTCCCGCCAAGTCGAGCAGGGCGAGGAAGTTCGTGAACCCCAGTTCATATTGTAACGACACTGCGAAGAGGTCGGCCTCGCTCGCCGGCTGTCGCGTGTCCCAGGTAAAGAGCGGCAGGCGTTTCTCGCGCATGACTGCCTCGGCATCGCCCCACGGTGAATAGACCCGCTCGGCGCAGACGCCCGGCGTATGGTTGCATATCCAATAGATAATCTGACACCCGAGGTGGGACATGCCGATCGTGTAGGCATCGGGGAAGGCGATCACCACGCGCACGTCGGCCCGCTGCCAGTCGCCCTCGCGGACGAGTTGGTTGAATTCACGGCCGATGTACTGCCCCGGCGTGGTGACATAGGGGAGCAGTTCGTCGCTGATTCGTTGTCGAAGTGTGGTCATAAGAGTTATCGCGCGGCCCTGGTCGAACACCTGCACCGGGGCCGTCCGCCATTGTAGAACATTATCCGGTCCTGCGACTGGGGATTCCGACGCACGCCCAATCCGGCCCGCGTAAAGTCCCAGTTGATTTCTGGAAGTGCATGGGCCTAGAATCTGGTGTGATCGGTCCCGCACCGATAACGCCCGCCTCGCCCCCGCCAGAGACGCCCGCAACGGCGTCCACACCGGATCGGCCGACCACCATGCCCGGCCACGGACTGATAAGGAGTAACCGCCCCTAATCGAGAAAGCCGCGAAAGTGCTTTGCGGACAGTGGTTTGCAACCGGGGATTGCCTTGACCGGTTGAGGGGCGATGGGATATGATAGATCAATTGGGGATTACGAGTTCACGCCTGTATCGCGCTGCGGTCAACCGCCCTACCAATAAGCAGCCCAGCGTCGGAGGATAACCCATGAAGTGTGGAACTATTCGGAGACTACGTCTCTACGCACTGTTCGGCCTTTCGGTGGTCGGCGTCGCGGCAGGCGCATCCTGTCCCGGCGGCATCTTCGGCGGCGGCGGACTTGGCGGCGGCACCTCGCCCATTCCTCCGGTGGGTAATCGCCCGCCACGAATCATCATCACCAGCGTTTCGGCCACTACGATCATTCAGGGTGAACCCGTGGTAATCAGCATCACTGGCGACGACGCCGAGGACGCCGCCGTGGCGCGCGTGTTCGCGTCGCTTTCAACAAACCCAACTCAGGCTCAAGAGCTTCTCATTCAAAGCGGAATCGCGATCGGCCCCGGTGCGGCCAGTGCCAATGTCTCATGGGACACAACGACCGTACCGATCGGGGCGTACAGTATTTTCGCGGAAATAGACGACCGCACGTTTAATGCCGCTGACAACACCGGCAATCTGCCAGTCCGCGTGACGACGGCGCAGACAGTCTCAGTAGCGCCGGAAGGATCGCAGCCTGCCACCTCGCCCCCGCAGTTGTTGTTCATCGATCCGCTTCCGAATCTAGGACTCTCCTCGCAGGACGAAATGACGATCCGCTATATCTACGCGGATACGGACAGCAATGTTACGGTCACACTGTTGTTGGATAAGGATTTGGATGCGACCAATGACGATGTGAGCAACCCCGGTGACCCGAATGATCCGAATACGAACATCATCATCCTGCCGTCGACAGCGCGGTTGGCGACGGACCCGACGTTTCCGCTTCAGGCGGATACTGACGAGATTCGAACAAATCCGCGGGGCTTTTTCCCGACGGTTTCGGGAATTCTGCCTTTCCCCGGCGCGCCGATTGCCGGCCAGTTGAAAGAGTATCGGTTCACGATTGACTTTGCGCAGATTCCGGTGCGAACACAGCCTTATTTTGTTCGCGCGTTCATCACCGACGGCACGAACAGCCTCAATGCCTACGCTGTCGGATCACTTACCATTTCATCCCTGGCATCTGGTACTGTCGATGTTGGCGAGATCGGATTCCGATATGCCGGCGCGCGGTTTCAAGGATTCAGCACGCTAGAGAACTTGGGCACGGATTTTGTCGACGTGCCCGACATCGATGGGGACGGTCAAGATGAGGTCATGATTGCTAGTCGATTCGCCAGCCCGAAAAATCGGCCCCAATCTGGCGCGGCGTATCTGATCTTTGGTCGTCGCAAGACACCTTTCCCGCCCGATACAAATAACAACGGATTGCCTGATGTCCCCGGTCCCGGCGGTCCAGTGGATTTCCCGCCGATTCCTGATTATCTCCCCAACCCGTACGACTCCAAGAATGTGGGTCGATTCGGAGGAATTATTAGTATTAATAGCGTTAGTTCGTTCTTCCGAGGAACGACCTATTGCATGCCCGGGCCAAGATTTTCCCTCTATAACGATCCACCTCCTGAACAAGAGGATCCCGATCACGTCGGCATCGGCACGGCCGGCCTGACTTCAATCACGCGCATCAACTTGTCCGATGACGGCATTTTGGACTTTGTATTCGGGCTTCCTTATATCTCGGGTGCGTATGATCATAGCGATGACGACCCTTCCGATGGTGGCTGCAATTTCCCTTATGGTTACATACCATCTGGGTGCCCACCCCCTCCGCCGCTCGCCTGCGTTATTGATCGTCAGCCGAACTACGACAGGTGTGACACGGGCGGTCAACATCCGGGGGTAGCGGGGGATGACGATATGGGACTGAATCTTGGATATATTCCCGGGCTGATTCCGCCCGTGTACGCTCCAGGCTTTGGTGATCTGGATCAAGGGATGTTTATCTGTGTGGATGGAACAACAGACCTTCGGAATGTCTTTCGCAAGACCGTGGAGGTTGATATCGCCGGGCAGTTCGATCCAGGCGGTACTGGGGACGACGACGGGGTCCTCCACGGCGCTGCGACGACACCGAACGGATTTCGTGTCCGGGGCGGCTGGTATCCGGAAAGGACCGTGTTCAATGGGGTGAACTTCGAACTACGTATAACCAATGACAACGAGTTTGGAGCCACTGTCGCTGCGATTCCCAGCTTAGACAATGATCTAAACGATGAACTGCTTGTTTCCTGCCCTGGACAAAGCGCCGAAAGAGGCATCATCCGGATCTTCGTTGGTGGAAATATCATGAACGGTGGTTTCTACGCCCAAGATGGGGTCAAGTCCATTCCTGCAGTTAATGTGAATACTGCATGCGGTGGAACGAATTGTGCCATGGATGCGATCCCTCCCATTCCGCCGGCCACGACGCCAACGAATGTTACTTATTGCGTGCGAGGTTGTCAGGTGCTCCCTCCAGTAGACTTTGCCATCGTTGGTGAGTTAGCGGGAGATCGTTTGGGCTATGCCGGGCCGGCGGGACAATTCAATCAAGATGGCGTTGAAGACATTTTGGCTGGTGCCCCGGGTGCAGACAGGGACGGCCTAATCAACAATGGTGTCCTTTATGTGTTCTTTACGCCTCAGGGTGGATTCGGAAACGTTAATCTCTCTGTGAATCCCCCTCCACACTTGAAGATCATCGGAACGCACGACAACGACCGCTTTGGCTTGAAGCAGTCGGTTATGCGTGACGTCAACGGCGACGGCATCGCTGACGTCGGTTTGGCATCCGAATTCTTTGATTACAACATTAGCGGCAGCCTTGCTGAGGAGCAGGATGTTGGATTCGTCGGCGTGATCTTTGGTAATCGACCCCTGACCGGCGAGAACGGTTTCTCGCCGCTCGACATCGGAACTGGTATTCTTTCAGGAGTCAAGTTCTTCGGACCTGTCGCCGGCGCTTTAGCAGGTCACGATTTCAGCTCTGCAGGAGACTTCAATCAGGACGGCTTCGGCGATCTGATAATTTCGTGCCCAGGTGAGACTCGAACATTCGCGGGACAGACCCGCCGAGGCGTCGTCTATTTGGTCTTTGGCGGCCCGCATCTGGCGAACATGCCGTCGTTCAACCTTTCGCAGGTCGGTTCGGCCACGTTGCCCGGAATCGTCTTCATCGGTCGATCCTTCGCCGAAGACGCGATCACCGACGTCGCGCCGCTCGATACGTGCGGTGGCGTTGGAGACGTGGATGGCGACGGATTCGATGACATCATGATCGGTGCCACGCATCAGGACTTCGTCAACACGGCGTCACCCGATCAACGTCGCATTGATGCTGGAGAGGCCTACCTGATCTACGGCAGCAACTTCGGCACCAACGTCGTCCCCTGACCTAGGTCGGCGATTGTTGTTTTTGGAAAGCACGAACGGCCGGTCCTTCGGGGCCGGCCGTTTTTTTGCCACTCGCACATCGTCGGATACTCATTCGCCGTTTGACGCCCCCGTTTCCACGGCGGTACCCTTTCACCATGCTCAAAGTCCTTATCGCTGACAAATTCGAGAAACGCGGCCTCGACGAACTCAAGAATGATGGGTGCGAGGTCGTCTACGAACCTGACCTCAAGGCTGACACGCTGCGCGACGCCCTCGTACTAACCGCAGCGCCTGTTCTCGTCGTGCGCGGCACGCAGGTCACGGCTGACATGCTGGCTGCGTCGCCGAATCTCGGCCTGATCGTTCGGGCCGGGGCGGGGTTCAACACCATCGATGTTGCCGCCGCCTCGGCGCGCGGGATCGTCGTCTCCAACTGTCCCGGCAAGAACGCCATTGCCGTCGCAGAACTTACGCTGGGCCTCATCATTGCCCTCGATCGGCGCATTGCGGAAAACGTCGCGGATATGCGAGCCGGTACCTGGAACAAAAAAGAATATTCCAACGCACGCGGTCTCAAGGATCGCACGCTCGGCATCATCGGCATGGGCCTGATCGGACAGGCCGTGGTGCAGCGGGCGAAGGCCTTTGACATGCGGGTGATCGCGTGGAGCCGGTCACTGACGCGTGAGTCCGCCGCCGAGATGGGCGTGACCTATTGCGACGATCCCGGCGAAGTCGCCGCCCATTGCCACATCCTCAGCCTGCATCTCGCCGCCGCGAAGGAGACGAAGAACCTCGTCAATCGCGATGTGCTCGGCCTGCTCGCACCGGGGAGCTACGTCATCAACACGGCCCGCGCCGATGTGCTGGACTACGAGGCCCTTGCCGAACTGATGATTAAGCGCAATCTCCGCGTCGGCCTCGACGTCTTCCCCGATGAACCCGCCACCGGCCAGGCCGAGTTTCTCCCCGCGATCCTCAAGGCCGGCGGCATCGTCTACGGCACGCATCACATCGGCGCATCGACCGATCAGGCCCAGGATGCCATCGCCGAGGAGACGGTGCGAATCATCAAACTGTTCAAGGCCACCGGTCAAGCCCCGAATTGCGTGAACATCGAGACGCGCAGCCCCGCCAAGTGCCAACTCGTTGTGCGCCACTATGACAAGGTCGGCGTGCTTGCCACGGTGCTGGACAAGCTCCGCCGCGCCGAGATCAACGTCGAAGAGATGAGCAACACCGTGTTTCAGGGGGCCAAGGCCGCCGTGGCCGTCATCCGCCTCGCCCAGATTCCCGCCGATTCCGTGGTCAAGGACATCGCCGCGATGCACGATATGATCATCAACGTTGAAGTGAAGCCCGTGTAGGGTCCGCTGTGCGGACCGAATCTTATAACCGCCCATGCTCAACATTCTCGTCGCCGACACCATCGCTGAAGAAGGACTAGCCCTCCTTCGCAACACGCCGAACCTCACCTTTGACGTGAAGACCGGCCTCAAGCCCGCCGACCTCGCTCCGCTCGTTGGTGGATACGACGGCCTCTTGATCCGCTCCAGCGTCCAGATCACTGCCGACGTTCTCGCCCATCCCGGCAAACTTCGCGTCATCGCTCGCGCCGGCGTCGGCGTTGATAACGTCGACGTCCCCGCTGCCACGGCCGCCGGCGTCCTGGTGATGAACACACCCGACGCCAACACCATCTCCACCGCCGAGCACGCCATCACGCTGCTGCTCTCGCTCATGCGACATGTCCCCGACGCCCACGCCAGCACCAAGGCCGGCGCGTGGGAGCGAAAGTCCTTCATGGGTCGTCAGCTTCATGGGAGGACGCTCGGCATCGTCGGCCTCGGGAGGATTGGTGCCGCCGTTGCGGAGCGGGCGCTGGCCTTTCAAATGAATGTGCTCGCCTACGACCCGTTCCTGCGCGGCGACACGGCAATGGACGGTCGCGTCCGCGTGGCGCAGTCGCTCGACGACCTGCTGCCGCGCATCGATTGCCTCACGCTGCACGCCGTTATGACCGAGGAGTCGCGCAATCTCATCGGGGCCGCGCAACTGGCGAAGATGAAAAAGACGGCGGTTGTTGTGAACTGCGCACGCGGTGGGTTGATCGATGAAGCCGCCCTTGCCGAGGCCCTGAATCGCGGCGTCATCGCAGGAGCCGCCATTGACGTCTTCCCGACTGAGCCGCCCATCGGCAGCCCGCTGCTCTCGGCGAAGAACATCGTCCTCACGCCGCATCTCGGTGCATCAACGGAAGAGGCGCAGCTCGCCGTCAGCACCGACGCCGCCCAGTCCATGCTCGACTACCTGCTCACCGGCACGATCCGCGGCGCGGTAAACGTCGCCGGCCTACCAGCTAACCTGACCAACCGCGACCGTGCTTATCTCGATCTCGCAGCACGCATCGGCGCGATCCTTGCCCCGTGGTGCGCCGATGGCATCGACCGGCTCACCCTCACCACCCACGGCGGCGCATCGCTCACCGCCCTCGGCCCGACGCTCGGCCTCACCGCGCTCGCCGAACTGATGTCCCCGCACATTGAAGGTCGACTGAATCTCGTCAACGCCGGCCCCTACGCCCGCCAGCGCGGCATCGACGTGCAGCACGTCTCGCAATCGGCCGAACGCGAGTTTCAGGAAGTGCTCACCGTGCGCGTGGATCGCCGAGGCGAAAGCCACCAGGTCGAAGGGGCCGTCTTCCTCGACGGTCGCCCGCGCATCCTCGCGATTGACGGTTACAGAATGGAAATGGTGCCGGATGGTCTGCTGGTGATGATCTTTAACGACGACCGCCCCGGCGTCATCGGCGTCGTAGGCACGCTCTTCGGCGATCACCACATCAACATCGCCGACATGTTTCTCTCACGCCGCGACAAGACCGCGCTGATGTGTTTGAAGATTGATGGAACGATTCCGACCAACTTGCTGGAACAACTGCGCAGCAGCCCAGCGATCCTCTCGGTGCGCACGATTCAACTGCCGCCCGTCGCAGCGAGCATCCCTTAGCCCCCGACTCAGCCGGGGGGTGATGCTCGTTCGCTACTTCTTCTTCGCGGCCTTGCCAGTGCTCTTCGACTTCGGCGTACTGGACTCGTGCGTCTTGACCACCGTGCCGACTTCAGAGTCCGCCGATCCGCCCTCCATCGCGGCCTGCTCGTCTTCAGGCGTCGCACCGTTCTGCGCGACATCGCCGTTGGTCGTGTTGCCCTGTGTCACGGCCTGCCCCGGTTTCATTCCCTCTTTCAGGAAGAGGTAATACAACCGGCCCTCGCTGTAGGTGAAGCCCGCCATCTTGCCGGCCTCATCGCCGACGCCCATGTAGATGTCGGTGCGTCCCGGGGCGCGAATCGCCGCCCCGCGATCCTGATCCAGCACGAACTGTCGAAACGTCCGCATCGACTCGCCCGGCTTCTCCGGTATTCGCGTGTCCGTGAATGCCAGACAGCCGCGCGGGAAGATCTCCTTGTCCGTGGCGATGCTGTGATACTGCGTCACGCGCTCGGCCAAACAGCCATACGGCCCGCCCTTCGACTCCTGGAAGAAAACGTACCGCTTGTTCAGATACAGGTACTGATCCAACTCGTCGGGATGGTCCTGGAAATATCGAATCATCGTGTCGAGCGACAGCTTGAACCGCTCGATCTTGCCGTCCTTCACCATCTGCCGGCCGATCGGCGTGTAGTCGTGCCCGTTGTGGCCCGCATAGCCGATCTCGTACAGCGTGTTATCCGGCAGGCGAATGAACCCCGACCCCTGCACGGTGAACACATAGGCCTCGAATCGATCGCCGAGCCAAGTAATTTCATTGCCCGCGAGAAGCCCGCCCTGCTCGATCTCCTGTCGCGTCTTCCACGGGCCGCCGACGGGGTTGCCCTCTTCGTCCTTCTTCATGTCGCCGGGCAGCTTGTACATCGGCACGTTGAACTTCTCGCTCGGCTCGCGCGCGCCGTCGAAGATCGGTGAGTAGTAGCCCGTGAACAACACCGTGCCCGCGTCATCGCATCCCACCGACATGTACACGTCGTAATCCCGACGAATCAACTCATCGAGCACCTCGGGGCTGTTCGCCTCATCGAGCGTGATGAGGAACGCCTGCAACGACGTCAGCGCCCGCTCGTGCGTGATGGGGCCGAGCGGGTAATACTTCTTGCTCGACGGCTTGTTCATGTAGTGAATGCTGTTGACGATGGATTGGCGAAGGTCCGTGCCCTTGCCCTTGTACCACCCGTCGCCGAACTTCGGGTATTGCGCCGGCTCGATCTTCTTGAGCGCGAACTGACCGTACGGCAACTGACGGTCGTAGTCCTTGTCAATATTCGCGAGCGGCAAGGGCTGATCGGGCTTCGCGCAACCGACGATGATGACGGCGGCAAGACCAACGCAAACGAGGCGAGGCAAACGACACGACATGATTCCGACTCCTTTCGGGTGGGCTTGGGCAGGAGTCCGTCCTCCCCATGAGTACAGGTGAAATGTAACGAATCCCCCCCCTCGCTGGCAAGCCTGCTGCGGTGAGGCTCAGAACTTTTCAATCCTCGTTGCGTGCCGAGGGTGGCTGAGACCATGAAAATAAGCCTTTTCGCGCGACTCGAAACGAATCCTGCAAGAAATCCGGGCTGGCCGGGGGTACCCATGAGCGAGTGCGCCACTTGGCAGACAACCGTGTGCGGGGTTTTTCATAGCAGTGGGGCTTCGTCCGCCACTCCTGTTTGTTGATTTGGAGGGCTGCGAATTGCAACATCATGGGCGAACTTGAGTTGCTGTTTTGCATTTAAGTTGGCCCGCTGATTGCAAGTGTGTTTGGTGTCATGCCTGCGCGGCGAGTTGGACCGAGCGCCCAGATGCGTCGCGCGACGGATCATTCATGTTCGGGAGGATGAGATGAGAGGGGTTCGCAGGCCTGCGTGAAGGGTGCGCGCGGTGCACTCACGCGGTTGGTGGGCGGTGCGCGCATCATGGTTTGGCCACAGGCCGAATACTAGGGGACGGAAATGGTGTCTCGGGAGGCTATAATAGGAGTAATTACACCGCTGTGCCTTCCGAGTGAATTCGGAATGGGGAGTTGGAAATATGAATACGCGATTTATTATTCTGTTTTTGAGTGTTACGGTTTTGATTTGCATTGGGGCCACGGCCCGCGCCGACATCCTCGTCGAGCAACTGCCGGACCTAACAGGCGGTCCGTACAGCGACACTGACTATTTTAATATGTTTGGGCAACCGCGATGGCAGCGAGAGGCCGACAACATCCTGTTGACACAGGATGACACCGTTCGGCGCGTGACGTGGTGGGGCTTTTACGGCGGCTCGGGGACGCCTGCGACGCCCCCGCCCGCGACCGAGACGATCCAGGTGCGATTCATGAGGTCTCGTCCGGCCGATGGGCTGCCGGACGAAAGCGCGGTGCTGTTCGATCAGGTATTCCTGAGTCCAATGCGTACATCAACTGGGCGAATCATAGCGGTTGGAGGCTTGCCTGTTGAACAAGTGTTTTCAGTTGATCTTGCCACCCCAATCGCCTTGCAATCCGGGGTTCCCTATTGGCTGGAGATCGTGCAATTGGGGGACGTGAACTCCGGTTTACGCTGGGAGGCCGCTTTAGACAGCGTTGCTAATCACGCGTTTATCAATCCGCTGACCCCGGGATGGTTTTCTGCGGAAGGGGGGCTTGCATTTCAACTGTTGGATGTGCCGGAGCCTGCGGCATTCGTTTTGATACTCATGAGCGCCGCACTCGTTATGCGATGTGGTTGTAGAGTCAGGAGGTGATCGCAATGAAACACGGAATAATACTTTCGATTTTCGCGTTGGCCCAAATGGCATGGAGCGCCCCCGCCCATGCCGACATTATCGTCGAGCAACTTCCAGCCTTGACAGGCGGACCATATAGCGACACCGACTATTTCAACATGTTTGGCCAGCGGCGATGGCAGCTTGAGGCCGACAATATCCAGTCAACACAGAATGCAATCGTTCGGCGCGTGACGTGGTGGGGCTTTTACGGCGGCTCCGGCACGCCCGCGACGCCCCCGCCCGCGACGGAGACGATTCAGGTGCGTTTCATGGCTGCTCGGTCGAGCGACGGGTTGCCGGACGAGAGCGCCGTGCTGTTCGCCCAGACGTTCTTGAATCCAATGCGTACAGCAACCGGACGCGAACTCGCGGGTATCGGCGGTCGCCCGTTGGAATACCTTTTTACAGCCGATTTGAACACGCCCGTCGCGTTGCAATCCGGCGTTCCTTACTGGCTGGAGATCGTGCAGTTGGGGGACGTGAAATCCGGATTCCGATGGGAGGACGCATTTGACACGCTCGCAGATCATGCGTTTATCAACCCGTTAACGCCTGGATGGTACGCGTCAGAGGGAGGTCTCGCGTTTCAGTTGTTTGACGTTCCAGAACCAACGACGTTCATTCAGATGCTTGTGAGCGCCACACTCGTTACGCGATTGGTTTTCAGAGTAAGGAGGTGATCGCCTATGCCCTTATCAACTGAATAGCCTTCCCACCGTTTGCGGTTGTACCGCGTTCGTACTTCATCTTACTTGGGGCAGAAAAGGTGTCAGGTTGATTTTAGTTGCACCGGAAAATGGAGCGGGTTAGGATCAAGCGATGCCCCGGCCACCGCGCATCACTCAACCAGGCGTTGTGTATCACGTGCTGAATCGTCGCGTCATGCGGTTGACACTGTTCGAGAAGGATCGTGATTACGAGGCTTTTGAACGGGTGTTGGCGGCGTCGCTGGATCGGCCGGATGCACCGGGGCTGTTGGCGTATTGTCTGATGCCCACTCACTGGCATCTGGTGGTGCAGGCGCGGAAGCGAACCCATCTTTCAACGTGGATGCAGTGGGTGACCGTGACGCACACGCACCGGCGGCATTCGCATTATCACACGATCGGCGAAGGGCCGCTCTATCAGGGGCGATTCAAGAGTTTTCCGGTACAGGAGGATGTTCATTTCCTGACGGTGTGTCGGTATGTCGAGGCGAACGCGCTTCGGGCGCGCTTGGTACGTCGCGCGGAGGCTTGGCGCTGGGGCAGCCTGTGGTGTCGGGAGAATGGTGGAACCATCTTGCACGATCACTTGCGGGAGTGGCCGATCCATCGACCGCGGAATTGGATGGGGGACGTGAATCGGGAACTGGCGGAGCCTGCGATGGAGGCGGTGCGGCAAAGCGTGCTGCGAGGTGTGCCGCTTGGGGGTGACGCGTGGCGGCGCCGTATTGCGAATCGGCTGGGCCTTGAATTGACCGTGCGCCCGCGCGGCCGACCGCGCAAAGGGCCGGATAATTCAACCTGACACCTTTTTTCTGCTGACACCTTTTTTCTGCAGCGGTTGATGTGGATGCCGCGTGGGCGGAGGTGCGTTTGTGGGCCGCCCAGCAACAATGGGGCCCCGACGCGGGCACGACCGGTGCGGAGCAATACCAGCGTTACTACGACAAGCTCTGCGAATTGGGATTGATCGACCTGGTGCCGTGAAACGAGTGAACACCCGGCCCCGGGTCGCACGTCGATTCGGGGCCATCCTGCACCACGACCATACCGTGCCACTTGCGTTGCTCGCATAAAAATTGTTTTTCGCAGTTGATATTGAATAGAAATGAGCGCGAGTAGCACAGATTGATTGTCTGAGCGGAATTGGATGGGTTTCAGATGCCGCCGACGTCCATCGACTTGCCCTGACTGGGGACCGACTGCAACGCTCGCAGCTTCTCAAGGTCGCCGGCGAAGGTCAGCGTTCCGCAGGCCCGGCACATCCCGGCCTTCAATGCGATGTCCGCTGTGCGAAAGGTCAGAAATGGCACGTTAAAGGGACGAAAGTACAGCGTCCCCGTCGACTGACAACTGCCGAAGACCAGTCCCGTCGCCCCGCAGTTCGTACATGCGATTGAATCCGTCATGTTTACAACCTCGCCTCCGACATGGGCAGTCCAAGAGGCGGTCCTTCATCGGCCTACCCCGGCCTGCGAATGATCCATTCTGCCGGCCGATAAAGTACAGCATGCAAGTGCACCTAAACATCGCTTTTGGGGCGTAAACGCCCCTCGACCATCAGTCGCCAACAAACGTCGAGAACTCCGCCTTGACCATCCCCCCCGCACATTCAATACTTAGGTACCTAAACGGCTCATCCGGGACTCGCCCTCGCCCCCCGGCCGCAATGGTTCGCCTCGCACGTCGCCGACGGCACTGTCGGCAAGGGAGATTCCTCGATTGAAACCGATGCGACGATTGCACCTGTTCGCACTCTCCTTGTTACCCGTCTGCTTCGGCGTCGGATGCCCGACTGGCACCCTTCCCGGCGGGACGCCGACGATTGGTAGCACCATCTCCACGGCCACTCCGCTCACGCTCGATTCAAACGAAAAGGCCGTACTCTCCAGCACCATCGAAGGTTCGAAAGTTGACGTCTATGACCTCGGCGCAGTTAGCCCCGGTGATCGCATCATCGTCTCCGTGCGCCCGTCGATGGGAAGCAGCCTCGACCCGACGACCGCGATCTTTGACGAATCCAGCGTTCTCTTCGCCATCAACGATGATGCCGACACGGCAGCCGGCAGAGTGGACTCCGCCATCGACGACTACATCGCCATCGGCGGCGATCACATCTATCTAGCCATCTCCAAGTATTTCTTCGCCAACGTCGGCGGCGCGTATGAGGGCGACGTCGAAATCCGCCGGGGGCAGACCGCGCCAACGGCCCCGCAGCAGGTGCTGTTGCTGAACTTCGCAAGCGGTAGCGTGACCATTCCCGACGAAGGGACGTTCACCTATGGTGTGTTTGATGCCGCCGACATTGACGCGACCTATGCCGGACAGACCGCCGCGATCAAGGCCAAGATCATTGAGGTTGTGAAGCAGAATTACCAGCAATTCGGCATCAACATCATCAGCAGCGACGACCCCCCGGTCGACAACACGAATTGCGTCGTCAGCACGATCCACTTCGGCGCGTTCAGCCAGACGAAGTTCGGCATCGCTCAATCAGTGGACGACGCGAACCGCAAACGATGCGACGACGGCATCGTCTTCACCGACGACTTCGACAAGCCCTTCACGCCCAAGCCCTCGGTCGACGGCATTGCCATCGCCATCGCCAACGTCGCTGCGCACGAGGCCGGCCACCTGCTCGGCCTGAATCACACCACGGACATCACCGATCTCATGGACACGACCGGCTCGGCCAGCACATTGCTCGCCGATCAGGAGTTCAAGACCGCCGCGCTGGCGCCTTCGATCTTTCCGTTTGGCAAACAAGATGGCGTGGCGATGTTGAATCGGGTGATTCCGAAGTAGCGATGGTTCCCCACGCTTTGTGTGTTTCCATCTTCGCGCAGCGCCCCACCACAAGCTTACCACCCAGAAAATAGAACATGCCAGGCGCGAGGTGTACAAAATCCAAGCGATTGGCCTTTGTGTTGCTCGGTGTAGCGGCCCGCGAGTATGATATGCAACTTGAGTGAATAGTCGGGCGCAATGCGGAGGCGGGCAATGGAATTACGTTACACGGTATCCATTCAACTTGGATTGACGTTCGCGGTGTCAGCAATAGCCAACGCGGCTCCACCCTCCTTCACCCCACTCGGCGATTTGCCTGGCGGCACATTTGAGAGCTGGGCCGGAGGGGTTTCATCAAATGGCGAAATCGTGGCGGGAACGAGCTGTTCTAACTTCGTCTATGGCTGCGTCTACGAGGCCTTTCTGTGGCAGGGCGGCCTGAAGACTGGCCTAGGTTTTCCGTCCAGCACCAGCCCATATGAGTACAGCGGGATTCAAGCCATGTCAGCGGATGGATCGATTCTGGCCGGCAGCGGCTCATCCAACGAGGGGACGAACGAGCCCTTTCAATGGCAGAATGGCGTCTTCACTCGGCTCGGGCGCATCCCTGGTTACGGGACTAATGCACATTTGACGACTGCCATGTCTGACGACGGTCAGCGCATCGTTGGTTGGGGAGCCAGCGCCGACGGCCAACACAACCAAGCATGGCTGTGGGACAATGGCTCCATGATGGGCCTTGGGTTCCTGCCCAGTTCTTCGAACAGTTCCGCCAATGGCATATCCGGCGACGGAAATGTCATCGTTGGCGGAAGCGATGGACAGGCCTTTCGTTGGATCAATGGGGCTATGACCGGACTGGGTTTCCTGCCAGTTCCATTCCCCGGCCCCGACGTGTCCGTGGAAAGCTGGGCCGTTTCCGCATCAAGTGATGGCAGCGTGATCGTGGGATCAGCGAATGCCTATGACTACAACACTGAACATTCGCAACAAGAGGCATTCCGTTGGTCCGACGGTGTAATGACCGGCCTCGGCGATTTGCCCGGAGGAGATTTCTCTAGCTACGCCACCGCGGTCTCGGCAGATGGCTCGGTCATTGTTGGCTATGGATCGACCAGTTTGGGGGGTGCAGCCTTTGTCTGGGATTCCCCGAATGGCATGCGTGATCTTCGGGAACTATTGGTGAATGCGTTCGGGCTGAATCTGACCGGCTGGGCGCTCCCAAACGTCAGAGACATCTCTGCGGATGGAAGTGTAATCGTCGGGACTGGTATCAACCCCGATGGAAATTACGAGGCCTTTCGCGTCGTGCTGCCTGAACCTTCTGCGGTCTCATTTCTGGTGTTCGGGCTGGTAATGGTCCGTCGACGCAAGGCCGCGTCCCGGTAGGCCCTCAACAGCAGTTCGATTCACAGCAGCGATTGATATTGAGAAGCCAATATCGCGCGTAGGCACGTCGCTATTACTTCATCCACTTCGCCGCCGCCTTTGCCAGCGCTGCCGCCTTGTCCGTCTTTTCCCAGGTGAAGCCGGGGCCGATGCGGCCGAAGTGGCCGTGGGCGGCGGTCTCGCGGTAGATGGGTCGCTTGAGATTCAGGTACGAGACGATGGCGGCGGGGGTCAGGTCGAAGGTGTCACGAACAAGCTTCTCCAATGTGTCCTCTGAAACACGGCCGGTGCCTTCGGTATCGACCAGCACGCTCACCGGTTCAGCGACGCCGATGGCATAGGCGAGTTGCACTTCGCACACGTCCGCGAGCCGAGCGGCGACGATGGTCTTCGCCACGTTGCGCGCCATGTAGGTGGCACTGCGGTCCACCTTCGAAGGGTCCTTGCCGGAAAACGCGCCGCCGCCGTGAGCACCACGACCGCCGTAGCTATCGACGATGATCTTTCGCCCGGTGACGCCGGTGTCGCCGTGCGGGCCGCCGATGACGAATCGGCCGGTGGGATTGATGTGGAACTCGATCCCGCTCTTCCAAAGTGTGGGGCATTCCTTCAGGCAGACGGGCTTGATGACCTTGTCGATGATGATCTGCTTGAACTTGTCGTTGACGTTGCCGTTTTTGTCGAGCAGTTCCTTGCGTTCCTGATGCTGCGTGGAGATAACGATGGTCTTGAGCCGGACCGGCGTGTGGCCGTCGTACTCAATCGTGCACTGGCTCTTGCTGTCCGGCCGGAGCCAGGGGATTTCGCCGGACTCGCGCACGCGGGCAAGCTTCTCGACGAGCCGATGCGACAGATGGATCGGCAGGGGCATTAGCACGCTCGTCTCACGGCAGGCAAAGCCGAACATCAGACCCTGGTCTCCCGCGCCCTGCTTCTTCTTCTTCGTGGCCGTCACGCCCTGGCTGATGTCGGCGGACTGACTGTGGAGCGTGCGAATGACGGCACAACTCTTATGGTCAAACTGACAATCGGGATCGGTGTAGCCAATGTCGGCGATGGTCTGGCGAATGTTGGTTTCAATGCTGTTGAGGGCCAGCTCGGCCTCTTTGTTGTGTACGGTGATTTCGCCGGCCACTACCACAAGGCCCGTCGTCACCAGCGTTTCGCAGGCCACGCGAGCATGGGGGTCTTTGGCGATGAGGGCGTCGAGCACGGTGTCCGAAATCTGGTCGGCCACTTTGTCCGGGTGACCCATGCTGACGGATTCAGAGGTGAAGAGATGCCGACCACGTTTCAACTTGCCATTGGCGCTCACGAAGGACTCCTTTGGAGTAGGGTCTCGGGCATTCAAAATGCCGGTATGTGCGAATCATCCACCCGCCGGGAATGGCGTTTTCCAACCTCTGGAATGCGGATTTGACGAACACGGCATGGTAGGGGTTGGCTGAGCTTGCTGCAAGGTAGCTGGGGGGGCGGGTTTGCAAGCGAGTGGCGGATTGCGACGCCACCCTGGGGGGCTATAATCGCTGCGACGGGCGAGATTCACGCATGAACAGACTTGGTAAGACCTGCGTAACGATCCTGATCTGCTTCATCGTGGGCTGCGGCTATTCCGCGGATCGGACGGCCGTCGCGCGAAAGACGAATTCACGAAATGACCGCATCCGCACGGTGGCCGTGGATGTCTTCGAGTCGAAGGAGTTCCGCCGTGGCCTGGAGCTGCAACTAACCGAGGCGCTGGCCAAGCGTCTTGAAGGAGAGACTCCGTACAAGTTGACTGACAAAAAGCGCGCCGACACATTGCTGACCGGCGAGATCAAGGAAGTGCGTCAATCGACTATCGGACGTGATTTCAAGGCGGTGCGCCCGCGAGAGACGTCGGCAACCGTGCTGGTCAGTTTCCAATGGAAGGACTTGCGCACCGGGGAGATTCTGGTGGATCGACCCAATTTCGTGCAGACTGTGGATTACATTCGCCCGCTGGGAGAGGACTTTTATCATGCCAGCCAACGGGCCATGGATCGGCTGGCAGAGCGGATTCTCGAGGAGATGGAGTCCGAGAATTGGTGATGACGGGGCGGCATCTATAATCCGATGAATGATCGGGCGATCGCAGGCCCTTTTCAGCGATGGTGTTTAGCTTGCCTATTCCTGCGCGGCAACGATTTGAACGCAGGGCTTACGAAGGACTGACATGGTAGACCAAGGATTCGAGCCTGAAGATCAACAGCCCGACCGGCCGCGCAAGCCGGGTCCGCGTGGACCGACACCTCCGCCCAAGATGAAAATGTCGCGCGGCGTTATGAGTTGGGTCGGGTTTGTTCTCATCGCCCTCATGATCGCGCTCGTCGTGTCGCAGGGCTATCAACCCGCCGAGCCGATGTCCATCGACAGCTTCTGGAAGAATCTCGCGGCCGATCAATTCGCCGAGGTCGTGATCCTCGATGACAGCATTGCCGGGAAATATCGTGAAACGGCACAGGGCCGGCCGCACGGTCCGAAGGCAACCAACACGTTCAAGGTCTCCTATCGCGCCGACCGCGTGACCGAGCTTGAAGAAAAGATTCGCAAGTCGTCCCCCTCCACAAAAGTAACCTACGAGCAGAGCAGCGCACCCTACGTCAACATGCTGCTCTCGATCATCCCGTGGATTCTGATATTCGGATTCATTTGGTTCTTCGTCTTTCGGCAACTTCGATCATCGGCGGGCGGGGCCGGGATGCTGGGCAACTTCGGTCGCAGCCGGCATCGCGTCAGCAACAAGGAATTGGTCAGCATCACCTTCAAGGACGTGGCCGGTATTGAAGAGGCGAAGGAAGAAGTCACTGAGATTATTGAGTTCCTGAAGAACCCAAAGAAGTTCCAGCGACTCGGCGGTCGTGTCCCGCGTGGTGTGCTCCTGGTCGGCGAGCCGGGTTGCGGTAAGACGCTGCTGGCCAAGGCGATTGCCGGCGAGGCCGACGTGCCTTTCTTCTCGATCAGCGGCGCCGACTTCGTTGAGATGTTTGTCGGTGTTGGTGCTTCGCGCGTGCGCGACCTGTTCAAGAGCGCCAAAGAGAACTCGCCCTGCATCATTTTCCTTGACGAAATCGACGCCGTCGGCCGGAAGCGCGGCGCGGCCTACAACGGCGGCGGTCACGATGAACGCGAGCAGACGCTCAACGCCATCCTCGTCGAGATGGATGGCTTCGACACGTCGGACCAGGTCATCGTCATCGCCGCGACCAATCGCGACGACATCCTCGACCCCGCTCTCACGCGACCAGGTCGATTCGACCGTCGCGTGTTTGTACCGCTGCCGGACGTCAAGGGTCGATTGGAAATCCTGAAAGTCCATGCCCGCAAGATCAAGCTCTCACCCAATGTTGACTTGATGCGTGTGGCCCGCGCCACGCCGATGTTCAGCGGTGCCGAGTTGGCCGCCGTCATCAACGAGGCCGCCATCCTCGCCACCATGCAAAACAAGGACATGGTCGAGTTGGAGGACTTGGAGGAAGGCCGAGACAAAGTACGCTATGGCCGATCCAACAAGAGCCGTCAGATCGAGGAGCGCGAGCGCATCAACACGGCCTATCACGAGGCCGGCCACGCGGTGTTGCAGATGATGCTCCAGCCTGATTGTGATCCGTTGCACAAAGTGACCATCATTCCACGCGGCCGTGCCATGGGCGCGACGATGTCGTTGCCCGATACGGACCGCTATGGCTTCGGCTCCAAATGGCTCTTTGCCACGATGCGCGTCCTCTGCGGAGGTCGCATCGCGGAGATGCGCCCCAGCGGTGAGATCAGCAGCGGCGCGGCGATGGACATCGAGCAAATGACGCGCATGGCCCGCACGATGGTCGTCGAATGGGGCATGAGCGATAAGCTGGGCTTCGTGCGATATTCGCCCGAGAGCAATCGCGAGTCCTTCTTTCCGGAAAAGACCTATTCCGATGAGACGGCCAAGATCATCGACGACGAAATCAAACGCTTTGCCGACGAGGCCTATCGCGATGCCGAGCGAATGTTGAGTGAGAGCTGGCCGAAGATTCAGGCCGTGGCCGAGGCGCTCTTGAAGCACGAAACGCTGGACGGCGATGAAGTGCGTCGACTGTGCCTGGGCGAAACGCTGGACAAGCCGAGCCTGTCGGGCCTGCTCGCAGATGAGGGCGTGCCGGCGAAGCCGCCGGTGGCGCGGCCGGTGTCACCGCGACCCAACACGGATTTGCCTGGTGGCCTGTCGGGCGGATCGATGCCACAGCCGGGCATTGGCTAAGGGCAACGGGACGGATCTATGGCCAATGCGGAAGTCGTAGTTGTCGGTCCCGGCGAATTGCCGCTGATCACTGAGCTGTACAACGAGATGTTCCGCCCGGCACGGGACGTGGAGTTCTTCCGCCGTCGATTCATGGGCCGGTACAACGCACTGTTGTTGGTGGCGAATATCGACAAGCGGCCCGTCGGGTTTGCGATGGGTTTCGAGTTGAAGCCGTCGGTGTTCTTCGCCTGGCTCACCGGCATTCACCCCGAATTTCGCCGAATCGGAATCGGCTCTCAATTGCACGAGGCCCAGGCGCAATGGGCCATCGAACACGGCTATCAATACCTTCGCATGGAATGCCACAACGGCCACCGCGCCATCCTGCACATGGCGATTCAGACGGGCTTCAACATTGTCGGCGTGCGCTGGGATCCGGACCGGTCGGAGAATCTGATTATCTTTGAGAAGGCGCTGGTGGCGGATTAGTAGAGCCTGAGACGCGCCGCCTGTTATCATGTCCGCGTAATCACATGCGGACTCTCATTTCCAACGTTGGTCAACTCATTGCTGTGCCCTGCGGTCCCGTGCGCGGGCGAAGCATGCGCGGCGTGCCGATCATTGATCGCGCGGCGCTCGTCATCGACGACGGCAAGATCGCGTGGTTCGGCAATGAAGCCGACGCGCCGGTGGGTCCGTTCGATCAGGCGATCGACGCGGCTGGTGGATGCGTCACGCCGGGGTTGGTGGATTGTCACACACACGTCGTGTTCGCCGCGGATCGCGCCGGTGAGTTTGTTCAGCGGATCGGGGGAGCGAGTTACGTCGAGATCATGCAGGCCGGCGGCGGGATTCGCAGTTCGATGCGCACATTGCGCGCGGCGACCGAGAACGACCTGGTCACTCTATCGCTGCCGCGCCTGCGCCGAATGATCGCAGGCGGCGCGACGACCATCGAAATCAAGAGCGGCTACGGTCTTACGCCTGCTGACGAACTCAAGACCCTCCGCGCGATTCGCACACTGTCGGAAACGCTGCCGGTTGAGCTGGCGTCGACGTTTCTCGGCGCCCACACCGTGCCCCCGGAGTTCGACGGTCGACCGGATGACTACCTAGCGGCCATCACCGACGTCGATCTGCTCTCCACGATTCGGGACGAGCGGCTCGCCGAGTTCGCTGATGTCTTTTGCGAGCGTGGGGCATTCACTATTGAACAATCACGACGCTTCCTCACGGCCTGCAAGTCCTTCGGTCTGACGCCCAAAGTCCACGCCGAGCAAATCACGCGAAGCGGTGCGACCAAGCTGGCCGTCGAGGTCGGCGCCGCGTCGGCGGACCATTTGGAATTCATCAACGATGAGGACATCGCGGCGCTCAAGGCCTCCGAGACCATCCCCGTCCTGCTCCCCGGCTGCAACTTCTTCATCGGCGGCGACCCCGCCCCCGCGCGGAAGATGATCGACGCCGACCTGCCCGTGGCCCTGGCGACGGATTGCAACCCCGGCTCCTGCATGATCGAATCGCTCGGCCTCATCATGAGCATCGCGGCCACCCTGCTCAAGATGACACCGCTCGAATCGCTCGTCGCCTGCACGGCCAACGCAGCCGCCGCTCTTCGCCGTGAGAATCGCATCGGAGCGATCGCCGTCGGCCACGACGCCGACCTGCTCATCCTCGACATCCCGCGAATCGAGTTGTGGCCGTATCGGGTTGGCGTGAATCCGGTGCGGACCGTCATCAAGTGCGGTAAGGTGATCGAAATAGCGTGACCATCGTGTAAGCTGTGGTCCCACGTTTGCGTCGCATCGCCCCTCTTCGTAACGTATCCACCGGAGGAAAGATATGGCTCGTATCGTCGAATGTGTACCGAATTTCAGTGAGGGGCGGCGTCCCGAGGTCGTGGACAAGATCGTCGCCGAGATCACAGCCGTGCCGGGGGCGACGCTGCTCAGCCAAGAGCTGGATGCCGACCACAACCGCGCGGTGATTACGTTCATCGGCTCGCCCGATGCCTGCGCCAAGGCGGCCGTCGCGGCGTGCGTGAAGGCGAGCGAGTTGATCGACCTGAACAATCATGCCGGCGAGCATCCGCGCATGGGGGCGATGGATGTGGTGCCGTTCGTGCCGATCTCTGGCGTGACGATGGAGGAGTGCGTCGCGCTGGCCAAGCGCGTGGCACAGGAGATCAGCGAAAAGCTGTCGATCCCCACCTTCCTCTATGAATACGCCGCGACGGATCCGGCCCGCCAGAATCTCGCGAAGATTCGCGGCAAGGGCTTCGAGGAGATGCGCGACATCATCGGCAAGTCGACTGAGAAGTCGCCCGACTTCGGCCCCAAGCAGGTCCACCGCACGGCCGGCGCGACGGCGGTTGGGGCGCGGGACTTTCTTATTGCCTACAACATCTATCTCAACACCAACGACATCGAGATTGCCAAAACCATCGCCAAGGGCATTCGTGCCTCATCGGGCGGCTTTGCCTTCGTGAAGGCGGCGGGCTTCGAGATCAAGGATCGCGGATGCGTGCAGGTTTCGATGAATCTCACCAGCCCGGCCAAGACGCCGATGTTCCGCGTGTTTGAGACGGTCAAGCGCGAGGCAGCGCGATACGGCGTGAACGTCACCAGCAGCGAAGTCGTCGGCATGGCCCCGCTGTTTGCCGTCAGCGACGCTGCGGAATACTTCCTGCAGATCGAGCGATGGAAGCCGGGCCAGATCATCGAGACGGCGTTGCTAGGCCAGGAGACGATGGCGGATTTTCTGGAAAGCCTGGCTTCGCGCGAACCGACACCCGGCGGCGGCAGCGCCAGTGCCTTTGCGGGGGCACTCGGCGCGGCGCTTTGCGCGATGGTGGGTCGGCTCAATGACAAGAAGTCCGGCGAGCATGGGCCGTTGCACAATGCGATTGCCCCCGCCGACGCGCTGATGGGGCGACTCAACGCGTTGGTGCGGGAGGATGCCGAGAGCTTCAACGCCGTCGTGGCCAGTTGGAAGCTGCCCGACACCGATCCGACCAAAGACGCAGCCAAACAGGCGGCGCAACTCAAGGCGACACTCACGCCGTTGGAGACAATGGAAAAATCGCTCGACGTGATGAAGATGGCGGTCGTCGGCCTGGAGAAGAGCAAGAAAAGCTGCCTCTCGGACGCCGGCGTCGCGGCCTTCCTGGCCCACGCCTGTCTCGAAGGCGCGCGGTTGAACGTGCTCATCAACTTGCCTGAGATTAAGGACGAGAAGAAACGTGCGGAGATCAAGTCAAAGGCCGACGCCCTGCGCGATGAGGCGAAGAAGATTCGAGCGACGGTGGATAAGACGCTGGAGGCGAATTATTAGGGGTGGCATGGGTCAACTCTGTTGACCCGTGGAGAATGGAAGCAACCGTGCATCATGTGGAAACCTGATGGAACCGTCACCAAGCTCCGCAGAGCATTTAACGATACTGGTCATGCACATGAGTTGACGTTCTGCTGTTACCAACGGTTACCTTTACTGAGCAAGGACCGTACCAGAGAGTGGTTCATTGAAGCCCTCGAATTCGCTCGCTCACGTTGGACGTTTGAGTTGTGGGCCTACGTCATCATGCCTGAGCATGTTCATGTACTGCTCTATCCTACATCAACACATTACGACATCTCATTGATTCTCAAGTCGATCAAACTCTCTGTTTCGCGAAAAGCCATGCATTACCTGAAAAAGAATGCGCCGCATTGGTTGGACAAGCTCAAAGTGGTTTGGCCAGATGGACGAATCGAGCACCGTTTTTGGCAGCAAGGCGGCGGGTACGATCGG
Organism: Planctomycetota bacterium; assembly: GCA_038042195.1. Lineage (GTDB taxonomy): Bacteria > Planctomycetota > Phycisphaerae > UBA1845 > UTPLA1 > JACRIM01. Next base: position 57,482 of record JBBTET010000020.1, read on the forward strand.
AACATCTACAGCGAGAAGGTCGCATGGGCAAGCATCAACTACATTCACGAGAATCCGGTTCGGCGTGGATTGGTGGACTCGAAAACGGATTGGCGATGGTCTAGCGCGCGGTGGTATGAAGGGCTGGATAATGTTGTATTGGCGATGGATGGCGCGCCTTGAATGCGATGTGAATTCGGGTGGTTTGTGCGCTGTCGCCACGGGTCAACGGAGTTGACCCATGCCACCCTTATGGCTTGACTTCTCTCAGCTTCTTAAACCTCTCCAAATACTCCCCCATCGCCTTCTCATGCCCACGATCCGTCGGCATGTAGTACGCCTTATCCACGCCGAGATAATCCTGACCGACCATGCCGTCTTCGAAGTCGTGGGTGTATTGGTATCCCTCGCCGCTGCCGAGCCGCTGCGAGCCTTTGTAATGCGTGTCCTTCAGGTGGCGTGGCACCGGGATCGTGCGCCCCTTCTTCACGTCGCTGGCCGCGCCCCAGATGGCGACGGCACTGGCGTTGCTCTTCGGAGCGCAGGCGATGTAGATCGCGGCCTGGGCCAACGGTAACTGGCACTCGGGCATGCCGATGAACATGGTGATCTGCGCCGCCGCGTTGGCGAGGATCAGGGCCTGCGGGTCGGCGTTGCCCACGTCCTCGGCCGCGCAGATGGCGACTCGTCGGGCGATGAACCGCGGATCTTCGCCGGCCTCCAACATGCGGGCCAGCCAATACACGACGGCGTCGGGGTCGCCGCCGCGCATCGACTTGATGAACGCGCTGGCCGCGTCGTAGTGTTGATCGCCGGTGCCGTCATAGACGATGGCTTTGCGTTGGATGGAATCCTGGGCTACATCGAGGGTGATGTTGACCGGCTGGTTTGTATTCGTTGCACCGGCGTTCGATAGCACCGCCACTTCCACGGCGGTCAACGCCCGCCGTGCATCGCCGTCGCTGGTCGTCGCAAGAAACGCGGCCGCCTCATCAGTGATCGTTGCACGATGCTTGCCAAGCCCGCGCTCCTCATCCACGAGCGCGCGTCGGATGAGCGCCTGGATGTCTTCCTCGGTCAACGGCTCAAACTGGAATATCTGGCTCCGCGAGACGAGCGGTGCGTTGACGCTGAAGAATGGGTTCTCCGTCGTCGCGCCGACGAGGATCACGATGCCGTCTTCCACGTCGCCCAGCAATACGTCCTGCTGTGCCCGGTTGAAGCGATGAATCTCGTCGAGAAAGAGCACGGTGCGTCGACCGTCGTCGCCGAGCCGATCCTTCGCACGAGCCAGGATGTCGCGCACCTCTTTGACGCCGATCGTCGCCGCGTTGACCGACTCGAACGCGGCCTTCGTGTAGCCCGCGATGATCTGGGCCAGCGTCGTCTTGCCGGTGCCGGGCGGGCCGTAGAAGATGGCGCTGGTCAGCCGGTCGGCCTCCAGCAGACGACGAAGCAGCTTGCCGGGGCCAAGGAAGTGGTGTTGACCGCAGAACTCGTCGAGTGTCCGCGGGCGCATCCGTACCGCCAACGGTTGCACATGTTCCATGGCCTTGCGGCGATTCTCGGCGAAGAGGTCCATTGCGGCCTAGCGCAACCCAAACGTGGGGAAAAGTCAAAACGAGTCGCAGCGGTCCGATGGTGGTTACAAAGTTTGGCTCGAAGTGTAATGGCCGTGGAGCGGTTTGCTCCGTATGCTCCCCGGTGAGCATCATCCCCGTTGCAAACGGTTGAGAGTTGGAAAGGATCGTCTAGTGAGTGCTGTCACCGCACCCGTCGCGTCGAATCTGCCGCACGAAATGCGTAAACCGCTGGAACACTTGTCGAGTGTGCTCTTAGGCATGTTTGGCGAATCGTTCCTCGGATTAACCGTGTTTGGTCCGTCCCTCGACGGCCGCTCGACCGTCGGGGAGTCCATCGAAACAGTTGCAGTGGTGTCTCGCGTCGATCTCCAACTCGTGCGACGGCTTGCCGAGCACGCAGCCGAACTCGGCCGGCGCGGCTTCACCGCCCCGCTGCTCATGACCCCGGACTACATCACTGCCTCGCTCGACACGTTTCCCCTGGAGCTGATTGAGATTCATCAGCACCACGCGACAGCGGCCGGCCTCGATTATTTCGACCAACTAACCATCAACACATCGCATGTCCGTTTGCAATGCGAGCGAGAGTTCAAGCGCATCCTCATGCGAATCCGACAAGGGCTGCTCGCATCGGGCGGGCAGGAGACGGTGCTTGAAGCATTGGAACTGGACATCGGTCGTCACACCCTGCGGACGCTTCGCGGGTATCTCTGGCTCAAGGATCAGCGCGAGTATCTCGCGCCCGACGCAGTGCTCTCTCATTGTGGCCGACTTGTCGGCCGTTCATTAAACGGCATCGCCAATGCCATGCGCACTGGCGGCGAACACGGATGGTCTGAGTTGGTGGCGTTGTACGACGATGTCGAAGTCCTCGCCGCGGCGGCGAATCGCGAGTAACGAATGCAACAGTCACTCCGTCAATTCATGCCCTTCGCCATTGTCGCGATGTTCCTCGTCGCCCTGCCGAGCGCCCGCGCCGATGACACGCCGCGCACCGGCATCATCGATGAGGCCGGCGTGGTGGACGCCGCGACTGAGTCCAAGCTGAACGCATGGCTGCTCGAGTTGGAGCAGAAGACCGGCTCGCAACTCAAAGTCTGGACCATGCAGTCCACCGGCGGGCGCGATCTCTACACCCTCACCATCGACACCGCCCGCAAGTGGCTGCTCGGCGCGAAGGGCAAGAACAACGGCTGTCTCATCACGGTGGCCGTGCAGGATCGCAAGTGGCGCGTCGTCACAGGCGATGGTGTCGAAGATGTGTTGCCTGACTTGCTCACTGATCGCATCACGCAAACATACTTTGTGCCCAATTTTCGCAAGGGTGACTACTCCCAAGGCATCATGCTCGGCACGGTGGCGATGGCCCAGGCGATTGCCGGGAAATATGAAGTGCAACTCAGCGGCGCACCGAAGGTAGTCATCCTTCGAGGTAAAGGCAGGCACAAGTCGGAGGGAAGCGCGCTGAGTGCTTGCTTTACCATGTTTATCGTATTCGTGATTATCGCAGGGATTGTGGGCGGTTCGGTCACTCGCCGACGCAGGCTCTCCTACAACCGCTGGGGCGGAGGCCTCGGTGATGCACTGATTGTCGCCAGCATGATCGGAAACATGTCGCGCGGCTCCCGTGGCGGCGGCTCAGGCTGGGGGGGCGGCGGAGGCGGTTTTGGCGGTGGTGGTGGCGGTTCCTTCGGCGGAGGCGGGTCCGGCGGTAGCTGGTAGAAAAAAGACAAGAGTTTAGAACGAGCGTTTCAGAGTATTCGCGACTACGTTCCCAATAGCTTACAGAGGCAACCATGAGCCAGATTCGTTGTGCGAAATGCGGAGACATGAATACAAACGGAGCCAGGTTCTGCGCTGCGTGCGGCGCGGGCCTGGTTCCACCGGGAGGTAGCAGTATGAGCGCGTCGAAAGTCCTGTTATTGTTTTTTGCCGTGATGCTCGGCGGAGCGGTCCTCGTCGGAGGTTGTGGCTACAGCGGCTATCGCGGCACCATCTCCAAGGATGAGGCCGTGAAAAGTGCCTGGGGCGATGTCGAGGTTGCTCTGAAGCGGCGTTTCGATCTGATCCCAAACATCGTGGAGACGGTGAAGGGGTATGCGAAGCAGGAGAAAGACCTGTTCCAAGGCATCGCCGACGCTCGGGCGAACTACACCGGAGCGGCCAGCGTGGGCGAAAAGGCGAAGGCCGCAGGCGCGCTCGACGGCTTCCTCTCGCGGCTACTTGTCATTCAAGAGCGCTATCCGGAGTTGAAGTCCAACCAGAACTTTCGTGACTTACAGGTCACACTCGAAGGCACCGAGAACCGTATCGGCGAGATGCGAAAGAAGTACAATGACAGCGCGAAGAGCCTGAACGAATACATTCGCGCCTTTCCAGGCAGCCTGTACGCGGGCTGGTCCGGCGTGAAGACAGCGGACTACTTCCAGGCAGGTGAAGAAGCCAAGGAAGTTCCCAAAGTGAAGTTCTGATCGAGTCGACATGATCAAGACGAGTCCACACCAGCCCGACGAGAGCGATCCTCGTCGGGCTTTTTCGTCGACGGGGGCCGCCCGACAATTTCCGTGGATGGGCTTCGTCATCGTGACGTGTATCGCGTCGGTAATGTGCTTCTATCGACTCGGCTCACGAGCCATGTGGCAGGACGAAGGCGAGACGGCTGTCCTAGCTCAAAGCGTCCTGATCCACGGCATTCCCAAGGCGAAGATCGGAGACAATGTAGTTCAGCAAGATGCCAAGGCCTTCGACGAGAGCTACACATGGACGTTTCATCCGTGGGGACAGTTCTATCTGGCGGCGATAGGACTCAAGGCGTTTGGAGAAAACGCGATGGGGGCGCGGGCACCGTTTGCCCTTTGCGGCGTGCTATGCGTGGCGATGCTGTTTCTCATGGCCTGGCGCACGACCCGATGTACCCGCACGGCCGTGGTGTGCGCCTTGCTGTTGGCGATCTCGGCAACGTTTGTGACCCACGCGCGGCAATGTCGCTATTACGCACTGGATGCGCTGACGTGCCTTGTGGTGGTAGGCGTGTTGCTGGAGTTGCTTCGTCGGCCGGATTGGAAGCGTGGCGCGGCGTTTGGCGTGGCGCTCGCGGCCCAGTTCTATACCAACTTCGGATTGCAGGCGGCGTTACTGCCCGGATTGGTGGTCGTCGCACTCTTCTTTCAAATCAGAATGACGCATCTCCGTGCGGTAAGTCTGGGACTACTCGTTGCTGTCGTACTTTGCATCCCCGGCGGTCTGGTTCATGGGCGCAGGCTTTGGGGTGGCGGCGCGACCGTGTCACCGCTCCCATTCCTCACGAAAGCGATTGCACATCTGTCCTACATCGACGGCTGGTTCGCGCCGCTCGCCGTCCTTCTGATCGCGGGCGCGATAGTCCTCCTGCGACGATTTCGCACCGGACGCGTGATTACAGTTGACGTGTGCCTCGCGATCGGCTGCGCCTTCACGGTCATCCTCGCGGCAATCATCATGGCCTATGCCGCCCCGATCCCCCATGTTCGATATCTCATCGCCTTGATGCCCCTGGCGAAATTGGCCCTTGGAATCTGTGCCGTCGGCCTGTATCGAATCACTCTCGAAAAAACGAACCGACCGGCAATGGCATGGACGGCCTTGTTTGTCTGCATTGCAATACTCGTGACCTCCAACGTGGCCGCCGTTCCGATTCAGTGGATCGTCGAACTACCGGATCAGCAAACGCCAGACTTCTGCACCAGCCGTCGGCCCTACCTTCGCTTCGACGCCGCCGGGATGCTGCATGAACTGACGCACGACTTTCCGTGTTTCGATCAGGCACGCCTTGAGGCTGTGAATCGGCTTGCCCGACGTGGCGACATGGTACTGACGAACTATGGCGACCTGCCGTTGATGTTTCATCGGCCCGACGTTCTCATTCGCGGCGGCGTCGGTGGCGGCGAGCGGCCCGTCGAGGACGGCAAGCGGCCCGATCTCATTCTGATCCAATCAGCCTTCGGCATTCCCTTCCAGCCGTATCTCGATCAGCTTCGTGAATCAGGCGATTATGTCGAGCAACGTGTGTCCGTCCCCAATTCACCCTATGGCAACATCCCGGAGCCTCGTGCCCATCTCTTCGCCGCCCCGGAGCAACGTCTCGTCCTCTGGATATTCGTGAAAAAGAAAAACGCCGATCGTGTTGAAGCAACGACACGACCGGCGTGAAATGCAATCTACAAATGGATCAGCCTTGCACCCGCGCCATGGTCAGCGGTACGCGGGCGAGGTTCGCCCCGAGTGTCGTCAATGTGCCTTCGAGGCTGCCGTTGGCCAATTCCTTCACGTCAAACTCGAAGTTCACCGGTGTGCCTTGTCCAAGAATGTTCGTGTCAACGGTCCAGACAACGCGATTACCGCTGACGCTCTCCAGCTTGGAATCGGTGATGCCGATCTCCTGACCGGAGGAAGGGTCAACCAGGCGAATGATCTTGCCACCGGAGATGGACACCTGAAGCTCGCTGTTCGCGTTGTTGGCCATCCAGGTGCCGTCGAATCGCAACACGAGAGCCGATTGCAACACCGCTGAAACACTGAACAACGCCAGCAACGCCGGTAGAATACCGATGAGTGGGAACCAGATGCCAGAGATCACCAGCAAGGCGGCGCGAAGAGGATCGTCGTATGACGCGGTCGCTTTCGGTGTCGTCGGATCCGCAGCGGGCAATGACACGATGGGCACTGGCTGTGGCGTCGGTGTCACGGCCCCAGCCGCGATCTCATCATCCATGCGCTGAGCCACGTCGAGCAGCATCGTGTTGGCCTGCAAATAGGCATCGACGCCGTCAACAGTCGGCGCATCAATGCGCTCCGAACCGACCGGCAGCTTCCACTCCGAGCCGTCCGACGTAATCATGCGGCTCACGCGTTTGTTGCCGTCCATGATCAGCGTGGCGGATTTGCCGCGATTGATCACGAAGAACTCGGCGATGGTAAACTGCCCGTCCACAAAGGCGTACTTGCCGCTCAGCTTCTGAGTTTTATCAACTAACACCAGGCTGAATTGCTGCGTGGTTGGAAAGATGTCGATGGCCGTCGCGCGGAAGGGACTGCCTTCGAGGGCTTGTCGAAGGGGATGATCGGCGGGGAGCGACACGCGAAGTTGCTCGGCCCCCGACAAAAGTGAAATGCCATTGAGGCCGCACCCCGGCAGCATCACCTGACACGTCAGGGTCAGGACGAGACACAGGACCGCCTTAGACTTGAAAACAACCAGATTAAAACTGCGTGACATCTATTATCCTCCCGAGCCATGACTGGGTGTGAACGGACGATTGCCGCGCACGTCATCCGGGTTTGCGAGCGCCCCAAGACCCCCAAAACCCCTTTGGTGAATGGTTAGAATCCTTCCCAATCCCAAGCCCTATCAGAACCGAAATGCTCAGCGAAGTCAATGGTTGGAGCAGTATTGTGTCGCGAGAATCGTCGATTGATGTCGGATCGGATGCTGTCATGTAGACTGGAGCGATCCTGATTCCTCCCTCCGGTTTTGATACGATTTCGTGGTCCGTGCGTCAGGCTTCCTGATGACACCCTTTCGCATTCTCGGACTAAGCGATGCCGTATCTGAGGCCGGAGTTCATTCCACCCGGAGCAAACCGATTCATCACATCTTCCAATAAGATCATGCACCATTCCCCTAGAGTCAGGCAGGACAGTTGGTTATAATGCATCTACGACCGTGGGGCGGCTGGGAGGGAAAGCAATGACCAGTCCTCTGGGGCGGACCGTCTGGGGCGGCTTTGTGATCGCTTTCTGTACGGCCACTATTGCGATTTAGACATTAGGTTATTCGTTGCGCTATTCAATCAGAATCGCGCCCGGGGGCCTTGGCGTGAATCTCGCGCCGACAAAGAAGAGGGTATGCACATGTTTACGTTTCGACCTGCTTCGTTGAAGTCTTCCATGTTCACGCGACTCGCGGCCGCAGCGCTCCTGTTTGCGGGTAGCGTTGCACAGGCCGGGACCGTCGTGCTTCAGGGCAACGTGAATGTAGACGCAAGCACCGCCGTCAGCGGCAGCTTCAACGCCGTCGCCCCCAGCCCGCAAGTGCTTGAAGGCGCGGTCGGCGAATGGACCGCCGGCAGCACACTGACCATCACCGCGCCGGCGAATTTCGCATTCGACACGTCGCAGCTCGTCACTGCCGGCATCATCTCCGCCGCTGACGCGACCTTCATGCTCGCCTCGCCAACGGCCACGCCGACTGCGTCGACCATCACGTTCACCATCACCGCCGCCAGCAGCATGTTCCAGACGCAGTTGCAGTTCAACAACATTCGCATTCGTGCAACGTCGTGCAGCCCGACCGTCAACCCCGGCGACGTGGCCGACGTGACGGTCACATCCAGTGCCGCTCCGATCATGGGCAACCCGCTCGTGAGCATCACCGTCACTGCGGCGAACGGCCCCGTGCATCACTATCGCGTCACCGCCGCGCCCGCCATCGTGAAGATCAACGAGACCATCACCATCACCGTCCAGGCCGAAGACGCCTGCAACAATCCGACGCGCCAGGGCATGGCCCCTCCCGCGAACATCGCCATCACAGCAGGCGGCGCGGCCAAGACCTTCGCCGACGGCGACATTCCAGGCAACTTCACGCTGAGCAACATCGCCGCCAATACGGCCGACATTCTCGCGGCGGGCAACCTCTTCGATGCCAACGGTCGCGGCACGTTCAAGATCACCAGCGCGACCGCTGAAGGACCGATCGCGGTCACGGTCGATGACGGCACGGCCTCCGGCACCACGGGTGCGACGTGGATCGACCCAACCATCGTGCTCACGCCCCCGGTCGACACCAATCGCGTCGGCACAATGCACACCGTCACCGCCAAGGTGCAGCGAAACGGCATCAATGTGCCGTTCGTGTTCGTCGGCTTCACGGTCACGGGCATCAACAATCTCGTCGGCGTCGGACTCACCGATGTTAATGGCGAGACGAGCTTCACGTACACCGGCCTCGCCGGCACGCCCGGTGTCGGTGCGGACATGATTACGGCTTCAACGACGGTCGACGGCAATCTGATTACGTCGTTGCCGGTCGTGAAGAACTGGATCAACCCGGAATGCACGCTTTCTCTAATTCCTGCGACGAATCCGAAACTTGTCAATCAGGTTTCAACGGTCCAAGTGCAACTCGTCGATGGAAATCCTATCGCGGCGGTGGTCGCTCAGGCCGTCACGTTTAACGTGCTCTCCGGCCCCAACGCCGGACTGATGTTCGCCGGAAATACGAACGGCATCGGCCAGCTCGACTTCACCGGCTACACCACCTCCGCTAGTGCCGGTACTGATGTCATCGAACTCACCGGTATCCGCGACGGCGTACCGTTCTCATGCATGATCTCGCAGGAGTGGATCACCACCGGCGCAACGCTCACGCCCGTTACGGCCACGAACCGTGTCGGCACGATGCACATGCTGGAAGCCACGGTCGTCAAGAACGGCGTTCTCCAAAACGCCGTGCCCGTCACGTTCACCGTGGTCGGAGTGAATCCGCAGATCGTCGTGTCAAACACCAACGCCAGCGGCATCGCCACGTTCTCATTCGTCGGCGTGAATCCCGGCACCGACACTATCACAGCCACCGGCACGGCGGGCGGACAACCGTTCACCAGCAATGCCGCCACCAAGAATTGGATCGACCCGGTCTGCACCGGCTTGACGCCGCCGACCGCGGTTCGACTCGTCGGCACGGCCCACACCGTTACCGCGAAAATCCTTCGCTGGGCGGGCGGCCCCAATGCCGTCGGTGCTACTGTGAACTTCAGCGTCACCGCAGGTCCGAATGCCGGCGCGGCCGGCATGGCTGTGACCGATGGCGCAGGCGATGCTTCCTTCATCTACAACAGCAACGGCCTCACCGGCACTGACACCATCAGTGCGACGGCGACGGTCGATGGAATCACACAGACGGTTGCCTGCACAGCGACCATCGACTGGGTCAACACCGGTTGCATGCTCACGCCGGCGACCGACACCAACCCCATTGGCACGCCGCACACCGTCACGGCCACAGTCCTCCTCAACGGCGTCCCACAGGCCGGCGTCACCGTGAACTTCGCAACGGTCGGCGCAAACGTCGCTGCCGGCATGGACATCACAGATGCGAACGGCCACGCCGAGTTCACCTACAACGGTGCGCTTCCCGGCGTGGACACGATCACGTCGAGCGGCACGGTCCTCGTCCTGGGCACGCCGGTGCCTTTCAACTGCACCGCCACCAAGACATGGGTCACGTTCAATTGCAATGTCGTTCTCGATGCCCCGACCAGCAAGGTCGGCACGTTAACCACCGCAACGGCGAGCATTCTCGTCAATGGCGCAGTTCCCCTCTTCCCGCCGGGCGTCCCAGTGCAGTTCAACGTGGTCAGCGGGCCGAACGTCGGCAATGCGGGCCTCGTGAACACCAACGGCGCAGGCGCGGCCGCCTTCACCTACGCCAGCAACGGCCTAGCAGGCACCGATGTCATCAACACCTCGGTGACGATCAACGGTTCGACTTTCAACTGCGCTGCGGTGAATAAGGAATGGATTGATCCGTCGTGCAGCTTCACGGCCACGACCCCCGCCCTCACCGGCAGCCAGCGAATCCTCACCATCACGGTGTTACGCAAGGCAGGAACTCCCGCCGTCGGCATCCCCGTCGCCTTCGTCGTCACCGGTGCAAACAACCTAGCCGGCCCCGGCGATCCCCCATTCATCACCGATGCGATGGGCCGACTCACCTTCACCTACACCGGTGCCAACAGCGGCATCGACACGATCACCGCGACGACCACCATCGATGGCGTCGGCCCCAACATCTGTACCGTACAACAGGAGTGGACCAACACCGGCTGCATGTTGACCCCGGCGAATGACACCAACCAGATCAACACACCACACATCATCACCATTGACGTTACGAAAAACGGCGTCGCCCAGCCCGGCGTCATCGTTGGCTTCGAGATCGTCAGCGGCCCGAACACCGGCATCACCGACGTCGGACTCACCAACGCTCTCGGTCGAACGACCTTCACCTACACCGGCGCCGGCGGCGCTGGGATGGATACGATCAACGCCACCGGCACGGTCGGCGGATTCGCATTCCTCTGCACCGCGACCAAGACGTGGATCGACATTAGTTGCTCACTGGCACCCCTCGTCGATTCCAATCAGGTCGGCACCAATCACACCGTCACGGCGAGCGTGCTCAATGGCGGCGCACCGATCAATCCCGACGGCGGACAAATCCTCTTCGAGATTCTCGCGGGCAGCCCCAACGCAGGCGGCCCCTTCATTCGATTCACAGGCGGCGACAACAACGCCGACTTCACCTACACCAGCAACGGGACCATCGGCACCGACACGATCCGCTCCACCGGCACGGTCAGCGGCGTGCCCTTCTCCTGCATGGCCACAAAGAACTGGATCAACGCAGGCTGCTCCCTGCTGCCCGCGACGGAGACGGTTCCCGTCAACACGTCGCAGGATGTGACGGTCACGGTGACGAGGAACGGCGCAGCCGCTCCCGGCGTCAACGTCGCCTTCAACGTCACGGCTGGTCCCAACGCCGGCAAGGTCGGCAATTTCGTAACCAATGCCGCTGGTGCTGCAACGTTTAGTTACACCGGCGCAGCGGTAGCCGGCACCGACACCATCACGGCGAGCGGACTCGTCGATGGCGTCCCGTTCAACTGCACCGCCACGAAGGATTGGATCCTCGACGATGACGATGGCGTCCCACCCGATGTCGAGAACATGGGTCCGAACAATGGCGACGGCAACAATGACGGGATACCGGATAGTCTGCAGCCGAACGTGACCACGTTCCTTGACATCAACGGCAACTTCGTCACCATCGAATCCCCCCTCGGCACGATCCTGATGAACGTGCTGGGGATCGACGTGCCCGCGCCCGACCTGGCCCCGCCGGGCGTGCTGTTCCCCTATGGTTTCTTCTCCTTCGCGGTGAAGAATATCGCCCCCGGCGGCGGCATCGACGTGAGAATCTTCCTCCACGGCGGACCGACGGTGAACACCTACTACAAGTTTGGTGCCACCCCGATCATCCCCGTCGATCACTTCTACCGGTTCCTCTTTGACGGCAACACCGGCTCCGAAGTGAACGCCGACATCATTACGCTGCACCTCATCGACGGACAGCGCGGCGACGACGACATCACGGTGAACGGCATCATCGTCGAACCCGGCGGACCGGCGCTCGAATCAGAGAACCCGCAACCGCTGGTGAACCCCGACGCCTGCGGCCTCTGCGGCGGCGGCGTAGCGGCGATGACGCCCTTGATGATTGCGGTGATCGGCATTGGACGAGGCATCGCGCGACGACGACGATGACGGTAGGAAACAACGACGACCGCAGGGCAAAGATGCTCTTTGCCACCGAGCCTTTGTGCCATTGAGCCTTCGTCGGCTATCATTCCGCCATGCCTCCGCGCCTTCGTGCCTTTGTGCCTTCGTGCCTCTGTGCCTTTCTCCTCCTCGCCGGGTGTGACAAGGCACCTGAGTCACCCCCGCCAGTCACCCGGACGGACTCACCAACCTCGAAACCAACCCCGCCCAACCCAACGCCGTCTAGCCGCGACCCTTCGAAGAGCGCGCTCGCCTCCCAGGCAAGTGCTCCAGCCGTTGCCGTAGTTTCCTCCGCCACCCGCCCCGCCCGAGGTGGCGAGGCCAGTCGGCACGGCGGGCAAGCTGCGGATGTTCCATCAGTAGGAACCGCTACTTCGACGGATCACCAGCCTCCTAAGCCACCCACACCGACTTCGATGAGCCGCGACCCTTTCGGAAGCGCGTCCTCCACGCCTAACGCCTCCTCATCTGGAGTCCTCCCCGAAGCCACGCGCCAACCCAAGAACGTGATTGAGAAGGGGCTCACCATCCCCGATGACATTCAACCAAACCCTGACATCCCCAAGCCTGATTACCCCGGCCTTGCCGATTCTCTGAAACGCGAAATCAACACTGCGTACATCGACGCCATCAAGGCCCCAAACAACGCCGACCGTGTCGGCGACCTTGGCATCGTTTTCCTGCGAATGAGTTCTGCGGGCGACGCGGTCAAGTGCTTCAGCCGCGCGTGTCAGCTCGACTCCAAGTCGCTTCGATGGGCCTATCTCCTGGGGGTCGCACATTCTGAGGCTTTTGATAACACCGCCTCGCTCACCGCGTTCAAGAAAGCGGTCGCTCTGGATCCGGATTATCACCCTGTTTATCTTCGCATGGGAGACATCTTGCTCAAAGAGGATGCGAAGTCCGCACAGGCTCACTATCAAAAAGCCGCCGACCTCGCTCCACAAGATGCCCGCGCCTGGTATGGCCTGGGCGAATGTGCGCTGCACGCTGATAGGAAAAGCGAGGCCATTCTTCACTACAAAAAGGCCACGGACCTGGCTCCCAAGTTCGCGAAGGCCCAGCGTATGCTTGCAAAGCTCGTGCGCGAAAACGGCAATCGCCAACAAGCCGACATCCATGATGCCCTGGCCGATCAGGGCGGCCTGCCCCCGGTCGTGCGCGATCCCATTTACCTCGACTATCTCGGTCACGTCACACGCGGCGACGCGCTGGTGAAGTTCATCACCCAGTTGATTGAGACTTCCCAATTAGAACTTGCCGGCAGCATCCTGCAACGAACGCTTCAGTGGGAGCCGCAGAATTGGGAGTTTCGCGAGCAACTGGGACTGGTCCGCTGGAAGCAGGGACGTTTTGAAGATGCCGCCCGCGAGTTGCAAGTCGTCCTCGATGAAAACTTCAGCCGCACGGCCGTCCGTGGTATTCTCGCCGAGTGCCTGGTCGAAATCGGGAAATACTCCGAAGCGGAGAAAGTTTTTAACGACGTGTTGACTCGCAATTCGGATGACGCCGACGTGCTCTCACGGCACGGCGAATTTCTGCTGAAGGTCGGCCGTGGCACCGAGGCCAAGTCGGTATTCGAACGGCTTACCGTACTCCAGCCTGAATCGGCGCAAGTCGTCATCGACCTCATCGTCGCCCTGCTCTGCGAAAAGCAGTACGACCCAGCCGCCCAGCGACTTAAAACGCACAAGCAGGGTGAGCGCGGCCCCCGTGACCTGACCAGTGTGATCATCGCCCGTATCGCCCGCATCATCGCCGATCAGGCCGATGCGCGCGAGCGCGACATGGGAAAGGGCACATTGGGAATCTCTGACGTGCGAGCCTTTGTCGGCGCGCTGACGAAGATTGGTTTGAACGAAGAAGCTCGCAAGATGGAGGATTTCATCGCCGGCATTGCCAGAGTCGCGGTCGCACTAGCCAATGGAGGTGATTTCGGACAAGCCCTTCGCATCTTGCAAAGGTCCATGCACATGGACGAAGGCGGCCTTCTGCGCGATGCTCTTCGAACGGTGTTTATCAAACTCGCCAAGCGTGACCCCAAAACCTCCTCCGGTTGGTTAAAAGACGGCATCGCCCACGCCGAAGGACAACCGTTGCTCTCTATTTGTCTTGCCTGGATTCTGTCAACCAGCCCTGACTCGGCACTACGTGACGGTGCGACGGCTGTGCGCCTCGCCGAGTCGGTTTGCCGAAGCGCCGCCGGGGAAACACGCGAATCGCTCGACGCACTCGCCGCTGCATATGCGGAAGTCGGTCGTTTTGACGACGCCGTTAAAACCGCCCAAAAGGCCGTCGAGTTGGCCGGTATTGGCCCCGGCGCGGAGCCAATCAAGTCGCGCCTTTCCCTGTACGAGTCCAAAAAGCCGTACCACGCGACCAACTAAGGAATCTGCACCAACAGCCAATACGACTCGCGATCCAAATGCCCGCCTCGGCTTGCCACTTCGCATAAGGAGCATTCAACCACTTACTGCACGACTCCAATCCTTGCCGCGTAAATCACGGCACAGCTAAGATCGCCACGAATGACTCTCACCCTAACGCTTCCCGGTACCCTCCGAATCACTTGTGCCCCGGCCATTGGGCCGTACCTTGCAACCGAACTTGTCGGCCTCGGCGTTCGGGTTGGTACGCCCACCGAACGCGACACATGGATCGACGTTGAGGGCACGTTGCTCGACGCCATGCGGCTCAATCTGCATCTTCGCACGGCCTATGCGGTGATGTTTCTGCTCGCTGAGTTCCCTTGTAACAGTGCCGAGGAATTGTTCGACCGCACTAACGCGATACCGTGGGAGGAAATCGTCCCGGCCGACGGCTATCTCACCATCGCGTCGCGCGTGAATCATCCGTCGATCACCAACTGGACCTTTGCGAATCTCCGGGTGAAGGATGCCATCGTTGATCGCATCTCCGAAAAACTCGGCAGCCGTCCCGACAGCGGCCCGGATCGATGCGGTGTGGTGATCCAAATCTTTTGGGAAGGGCCGACGTGTCGCATTTATCTCAACACATCGGGCAACAAGCTCGCCGACCGTGGATACCGTCGCATTCCCCACACGGCCCCGATGCAGGAGACGCTGGCTGCGGCGGTGATGATGGCGACGGGGTACACCGGCGAGCAGCCGCTCCTAAATCCGATGTGCGGCAGTGGGACGCTGGCGATTGAAGCAGCACTGATCGCGACGGGGCGCGCGCCGGGATTGCTCCGCGCCGACTACGGCCTCTTACACACCAAGCTGCACGATGAAGAGGCGTGGCAGAGCCTGCGCCGTGATGCGAACAAGCAAAGGCAGAAGGCCGCGCCCGCCCCGATCATCGCCACCGACATCGACCCACGCGCCGTGGAAGCCGCGACGAAGAATGCCAAAACGGCGGGTGTGGATCACCTCATCTCGTTCGCCGTGTGCGACTTTGCTGAGTCAACGATCCCGGAACATCCGGGCATCGTGTTGCTCAACCCCGAGTACGGCGAGCGAGTGGGCGAGATTCCTGAGTTGGAGAAGACGTATGACCGCATCGGCGACTTCTTCAAAAAGCAATGCGCGGGCTGGACGGGTTACATCTTCACCGGAAACAAAGACCTCGCGAAGAAGGTCCGCCTGACGGCGAGTCGGCGAATGCCTTTTTGGAATGCCAAGATCGAGTGCCGGCTGCTGAAGTATGAAATGTATCAGGGTACGCGGCGCAAGCCGAAAGATCCGGCTTGAGTCGTAACTGCAACTGAGCCGCACACTAAAACGAAAATGCACCGCGGCTCAGCTTGTTGCACCAATCGTCCTTCATTTGACTAAGTCCGTCGCACGCGGCACAGTGACGCATTATCGGAGGACACATCATGTCAGATTTACCGGATTCACCGATTCAAGATTCACTTCGCTCGCTCCAGCGCATTTCGCCACGTCGATGGGTTGGACCTGTTCTCATGGCTTTTGCCTTCCTCATAGGGTTCATGTGGTTCGTCGTTCGAGTTGAGGTGCCGTCCAACCATCTTCTCGTGCTGGTTCATAAGACGGGGCGCACGCTTCCCACGGAGCTGCGAAGTGAATTCGGCGACCAGGTTGTTCTTTATCCCGAGTTGGTGGCCCGTATCGCCAAACAGGCCGGCGAATCCGAGGAGTTTGTTCGTAGCGGCTATAAGGGCATCGGCTTTGAAGTGCTGACGGAGGGCCGACACTGGTACAACCCTTACAGCACTCGACGAGACATCGTGCCTGCCACGCTCATCAAGCAGACGGAGGTTGGCGTGCTCATTCGGACCTTCGGCAAGCCGCTGCCATTCCCCAAGACCGTCGCCACGTTGCCTGATGAGCGCGGCCCCGTGGCCGACGTCCTCATGCCCGGCCGTCATAACATCAATCCTTATGCATACGAAGTTCAGAAGTTCCCCGCCATCTCGATTCCGGAAGGGCACGTTGGGGTCGTGACACTTCTCTCTGGAACCGATCCTGTCAAACGAAACCGCTACGTGGTGGAGCCGGGCGAAAAAGGCGTGCAGCGGCCCACGCTCCCGCCCGGACTGGAATACATCAATCCCTACTTAAAGCAAATCGACATCGTCGATGTCCGCAGCCAAAAATGCGACATGGTGGGCGACGACGCCATTCACTTTCCCTCGTCAGACAGCTTCACCATCACGATTGAGGGCACCATCGAGTGGGCCATACGCCCGGATCACGTGGCTGAGGTCACCGTTGCCTATGGCGACAAGCGAGACATCCTCGACAAGATCATTCTCCCGAATGTACGAAGCCTCGCGCGAATTCAAGGCTCAAAGCTCCAGACCCGGGAGTTTATCAGTGGAAAATCGCGGGCGGCATTTCAGGACCGATTGCTTTCCGAGTTGAAGAACGAATGCTGGAGCCAGGGGATCGACATCAAGTCGGCATTGGTCCGCGACATCAAGCCACCCGCGGAGATCGCATCGCTCATCAGTCAGCGAGAACAGGCCGATCAGGAAATCGACCGCTACACAAACCAGATCGAGGAAGCCAAGTCCGAGGCCCGACTGGTCGAGCAGCAAGAGCTGCAACAGCAGAACGCCGCCCTCGGCGAGATGCGAACCAAAGTAGTCACCGTCACCAAGGAGGCTGAACAGGGAAAAAATGTTTCCGTCACCAAGGCCAATCGGGAATTGGCCGTTGCTCGGCTCACGTTGGAGGCCGCGGAGAAGGAGGCAGCCGCCATTCGGTCGCGCGGCGAGGCCGAGGCCAATGTTGTTCTGTTCAAGTTCAAGGCCCGCGCCGAACCCTTGAAGTCGGCTGTCAATGCCTTCGGAGATGGCTATACCTATGCCCAGCAGTTTTTCTATCAAAAGGTGGCACCATCGATTCAACAGATTCTCACCACCACCGATGGACCGTTCGCTGACGTGTTCAAGGAGTTCCAGTCCGCCGGAAACTCGGGCAAGGGAGGCAAGAACTAATGAAGAGTAAACTTATCATCATTGTGGGTGCCGTTTTCGTTCTGAGTGTGATGGCGGTTCCTGCCGTATGGTTCACCTGTCGGATTTCCGTTCCGCCGGGATCGTGCGCTGTGCTTGTTCGCAAGATGGGTTCCGCGCTTCCACCAGGCCAATTGGTCGCCATTGAGCCGGGAGAGAAGGGCATCGAGCTTGATGTTCTTGGACCGGGTCGGCATTTCCGGGATCCGTATCGCTACGAATGGGAACTGAAAAGTCTGACCGTCGTGCCGGCGGGCAACCCGACGACCTGGGAATGGATTCACACCATCGGCAGCAAGGCGCGCGAGCGCATCCGCGATGGCAACTTTCGCCCCGAGGGCGAGTTCCCAATGATCGGCGTGGTGACGCGCCGCATCGGCAAGCCGCCGCCGACTGGGCAGGTGCTCGTCAAACGGGATTCCGAGTACGCCGGGATTCTTGAGGAGGTGCTCACACCGGGAACCTACAAGCTCAACCCCTATGCCTACGAAGTGGAGCTGCATCCAGCGACCATCATCCCGGCCGGATTTGTCGGGGTCGTGACCAACCTCTTTGGGAACCAGCCCACGGAACGAGTCAGCGACATCCTGCCGGAATTGGACAGCGACGACACGAACGCGACGTCGCGGCCGTCGACGAGCCAACAGGTGAGCTATGTACGACCTCTGGCAAAACCTGGAGAACGCGGCACCCTCGAAGACATCCTTCAGCCCGGTGTTTATTTCATCAATCCAAAGCTCCAGAAGATTACACTCATCGAGATCGGCTTCAACGAGTTCTCCACCACCAGCGTTCCTGGTGGATCCAATTACCAGATTTCATTTCCATCCGACACGGGGTTTCTGATTCGGGTGGGCGTAACCGTGGTCTGGGGCATTGATCCGCGACATGCCGCACAGACGATCAATCAGTTCGGCAACACGGACGGCGTCATCGACAAGGTGATCGAGCCGCAACTTCGCTCCATCTGCCGCAACATTGGTTCGACCTATGCCGCGCGGGACTTCATCCAGGGCGAGAAGCGTGAGAAATTTCAACGGGACTTGAAGGTCGAATTGCAGCGAGTCTGTCGACAAAAGAACATCGAAGTGCTTTTGGCCCTGGTGCGCGAGATTGAAGTGCAACCCCCCGACGCCCACGAAGGCGATGAAGTCAGGGTCGATCTGAAGCGCACCATCCAGGAGAGCTACATCGCAAAGGAAAAGCAGATTACCAAGGAGAAGCAGCGCGACGCGGCCACCGCCAAGGCTCAGTTGGAGGAATCCAAGAAGAAAGTGGACATCGCCCGTGAGACGATTCGAGCGGAGACCCGCATCGGCGTGGCAAACGTTGAGGCGGAAGGTGACAAGTCGGCCGCGGAGATCGAGGCTCAGGCTGGTCTCGATGTGGCGACGATTCAACAACAGGTCGCGCTATTGGACGCAAAGCGGATCGAGATCATGGGCCTTGCGCGGGCGGATGTGGAACGGTTCAAGAACTCCGCCGAGTCGCAGGGATTCAAGCTCTTGGTCGACGCGTTCGGCAGCGCGAAGGCGTACAACCTGTACACGTTTGCCGAGAAGTTCGACCCGCAGTCGATCAAAATCTTCTACGCCGGCACCGGCACGCTGTGGACGGACCTGACGCGCCTGGAGAACGTCGCCGCGGCGAAGATCATCGGAGACTCGGCGAAAGAGGGAGCGCCCGCGAAAAAACCGTAGATCGGCACCCGTTTTTGCAATCCGAGCACCCAGCGATCTTGCAGACATTTCTCATCTACCGGATAATGCACTCGCGCGCGGAGAACCGCGATCCAAGGAAGGTGCAATCATGTCGACTCGAATCGTCTCACGATGGTTGGTCGTTCTCGTCTCCGTTGGTCTTGTCCTGATGGCGCTGGCCACCGCATGCCAAAAGCCCGCCTCTCGCGAGCACTTCGCCACGGGGGACGACGGTCACGGGTTGCACATGTTGAACAACGAACGACTGCGCCTGTTGATGGATGAACTGCGCGGGCTGGACTTCGAGAAAGTCTCCGGCGACCTCGCCACGGGCCGTCAGGACAATGGACACATCCGAAAGGTGGCCGTCGCCGCGTCGGCTCTTGCCGCTGATGCCCAAATGATCCCACTCACCTATAAGAACATGGACATGAGCGAAGAAAGCCGTCGAGTCTTTGACCACTTTTCCGCACAACTACGAGAACAGTGCCGCGAACTGGAATCCATGGCCCGCAAGAATGACACGACGAAAATCAAGGGCCAGCTCGACCGCGTCATCTCGACGTGCAACGCCTGCCACGCCAATTTCCGTGGGCCGCGAATGGCGATGCTGCGCGACGACGACACACCGCACTGATAGTAAGAATTGGCCCCCGTGAACGACTACTTCTTCGTCTGCATGATCGCCTCAGCCGAGACCATGCTCTTGATCGTCAGCGGCTTGCGCGGCCGATGCTCGCCGTCGACCTCGACCTCGCCGAGTTTCTTCAACACAGCGAGCGATTGTGGGCCGACGATCTGTCCGAAGGCCGTGTAGCGACCGTCCCATGCCGCCTGTCGTGAAAGGCAGATGAAGAACTGGCTGCTGGCCGAGTTGGGGTCGCCGTCGATCAGGGCCATCGCCACGGTTCCAAACTCAAACGGTGTGTCGTTGAACTCCGGCGGCAGCGTCGCCCCGTCGGACCGCTTGCCGGTGCCGTTGCCTTCAGGACAGCCGCCGAGGACGAACTGATTGTTGTAGACGGAGTGCAGTGTCTTGGTGTGGTAAAAGCGCTTATCAACGAGTTCGAGGAAGTTGGCGACGTGTCGCGGGGCCTTGTCGTAGAACAACTGCATGTTCATCACGCCGTAGTCGGTTTCAATCACGACCTGCTTATACTGCATGACGCGAATCGTGATCGGCTCGGCCACCACCACGCCGCCGTACGGCCGCCACCCCAGCGCATAGATGCCCGCCTGATGCAGCCCCGGATAAAACCGAGCCACGTCGAAGCGCAGGCCGATCGTCCCAAACGGCGCGAGCGTCACTGCCGGCACCGGATACTCCGGCTTGCGCACGATTCGGTCGCCCATCTGCGGACTTTCCTCCGACGCGATCTCTAGTCCTTTGAAATTCGGCCCTGAGAAGACATGCTCGAGCGGCAACCCCATGCCGAGGTCGGTCCGCTCCTTGCCGGCCAGCGCCCCCGGCACCGTCAGCTTCACCGGCTCATCCGTCTTATTGATGATGACGAATTCGAGGATGACCTCGCCACCCACAGGCACGGTTGTGTGTGGAGCACGCAGCTCGACGCGAATGGATTCCGCGAGCGTCGGCTCCGGCGCGATCGTCGGTGGCGGCACCAGCGGCGCAGCAGGCTGCGTCACCTGACCGTGCAGGATCGCCGTCCACAGCAAAATGGAAGTGAGGACCGTCTGCATCGATCTCCCAAGCCCAAAGTCTGACAGGCCATGCCTGCCCTACCTACTATCTCAGCGGCGCATTATCGGACGACTATTCGTCCACCCCGCCGAGGAAACATGGTCGTTTATCGACGATCCCCGCCGGATTCCCATAACTATCGCCTCGGCTACGGCCTGCGTGACCGAGCATCACATGATACACGCTCCGACGCCCCGCGCTGCAGCCAGCCGGGTCTATTTCGGCAGGTGCTGTAGGCGGAAATTGCGCGAGCGTCACCATGCATGATGAGCCGTCCTTCTCGTGATGGCGGACTGCTTGACAGTATCCGCCGAAAGTGTAAGCTGTGCTACAATTATTGGTCACGGCTATACAAAGGACACGCATGAAGAGGATCGATGTAATGCCCGATGGTCGCTCCCGACGCAACCCCATTTCTCTTGTTGCAGTGAGTTTGACCCTCGTGGGTGTAGGCCTTGCCTTGGCGTTTGGGGCGTCAGGGTGTAAGGAGCAGGATCCGGTAGCCAAGGCGTCACCGGGTCCAGCGCTCACGTCGCCACTTCGGGTCACTTGTACGATCGGCATGATCGCGGACGCGGTTCGAACGATCGGCGGTGAGCAGGTGCTCGTGACCGCGCTCATGGGGCCTCACATCGACCCTCACCTCTACAAGGCGACCCCCGCCGACCACCGGGCGCTGTCGGAGTCGGATTTGATTTTTTACAATGGGCTGCACTTGGAAGGGCGCATGAGCGATCTCTTCGTACAGATGGCGCGTAAGAAGCCCGTCATTGCGGTGACACAAAATATCAAGCCGGAGTTGCTGCGTGAGCCGCCCGAGTTTCAGGGCAATTTCGACCCGCATGTGTGGTTTGACGTGTCGCTCTGGATGACGGCCGTGGAGGCGATCCGGGATGCACTGATCGAACATCTTCCCGCGCATCGAGAATCAATTCTGACGCGGGCCGGACACTACCTCGACCAGCTCTCGACGCTCCACTCGGAGTGCAAGACGAAGCTTTCGGTCATCCCCAAACCCCAGCGCGTACTGGTCACTGCCCACGATGCCTTTGGGTATTTTGGTCGTGCCTATGATCTCGAGGTCCTCGCCATCCAGGGCATCAGCACGGAGAGTGAGGCGGGCATCAAGAAAATGAATGACCTTGTGAACATGCTCGTCCAGCGAAAGATACGGGCCGTGTTTGTCGAGAGCACGGTGAATCCGCGCTCGATCGAGGCCCTCGTACAGGGATGCTCGGGTCGCGGTCATCCGATCAAGATCGGCGGTCAGCTCTATAGTGACGCGATGGGAGCGGCGGGGACTCCCGAGGGAACTTATTTGGGAATGGTACGCGCCAATGTCGACGTAATTGTGAAGGCACTCCAATGACCAACTCCTCCGGGGCCGCCGATCATGGGCCTGGCAGCGCGCCGCCGGCCGTCGAGGTCCACGATGTCACTATCGCCTATCACCGAAAGCCGGTGCTCTGGGACATCGACCTGCTGCTTCCTGCCGGACATCTCATCGGCATCGTCGGTCCCAACGGTGCCGGCAAGACCACGTTGCTCAAAGCGATACTCGGATTGGTCCCGCTGGCCAGCGGTCGGGTGGAGGTTTTCGGCCGCCCGCTTCGCTCTCAGCGCAAACGAATCGGCTACGTCCCCCAACGCGAGACGGTCGATTGGGACTTCCCAGTGAGCGCGCTCGACGTGGTGCTCATGGGACGCTACGGACGACTCGGTTGGTTTCGTCGTCCACGCCAATCCGACCATCGACTGTCGCTCGACGCGCTGAATCGAGTCGGGATGAGCGATTTCGCGGATCGACAGATCAATCAGCTCTCCGGCGGACAGCAGCAGCGGGTATTTCTCGCTCGCGCCCTGGCACAAGACGCCGAACTTTATTTCATGGATGAGCCGTTTGCAGGCGTCGATGCAGCCACCGAGTCCGCCATCGTCGAGATTCTTAAATCGATGCGCCGAGACGGCAAGACGGTGATCGCCGTTCATCACGACCTCCAAACCGTGGCCGACTATTTTGATCGGGTCGTTCTCCTCAACATGCGCGTCGTTGCCGCCGGCCCGACCGCGGAGGTATTCACCCGACAGCGCCTTCAAGAAACATACGGCGGTCGATTGACTCTGCTTGAAGAAGCTGCCGAAGCCGTTCGGCTGGGCCGGGTCACCTAGAGTTTAATCCAATGAGCGATCAACTCATCAGGCTTCTTACGCTTCAGGACACAAACACGCGCATCGCCCTGCTCGGCGCGAGCTTGCTTGGAATGGCGGCCGGCACGATCGGTGTGTTCATCGTCTTGAGGCGGCGGGCGTTAATGGGGGATGCGCTCGCCCACGCCTCGCTACCCGGGGTCTGGTTGGCGTTTGCCGTCGTGGGTGAGCGAGATTTCCTCGGCCTCATGACCGGCGCGGCGATTGCGGGCGCCCTGGGTGTGCTTTGCGTCACGTTCATTCGTGCTCAAACGCGCATCAAAGAGGATGCGGCCATCGGCATCGTCTTAAGCGTGTTCTTTGCCATCGGTCTTTGCGCTTCGCGCATCGTTCAGACTTATGGCGGCGGAAACAGCGCGGGGCTTGACGGTTTCATCCTCGGCAAAGCCGCCTCCATGCTTTGGGAAGATGTCGCCGCCATCGGTGTCGTTGCGGTCGTGGTCCTGCTGAGCATTTTGGCGCTTTACAAGGAGCTAAGTTTGTTGTGCTTTGACCGCGAGTTTGCGGCTTCGCAGGGTTGGCCCGTGGTGCTTCTCGATTTGTACCTCATGTTGCTTTTGGTTTTGTGTACGGTCATCGGGCTTCCCGCCGTTGGGGTCGTGCTCATGGCGGCGCTCCTCATCATTCCGCCGGCCGCAGCCAGGTTTTGGACCACGCGGTTGGCGACGATGCTCGTTTTGTCCGCCGCGATCGGGCTATTCGCGGCAGCGATGGGAACGGCGGCCAGTTCACTCGATGCGCATCTTTCGACTGGTCCGACCATCGTGTTAGCGGCGGCAACCTGCTTTATCATTTCGATGTTGTTTGCGCCACGGCGCGGCATGGTAGCCGACGTCTTGCGAAGAAAACGCCTGAGTCGTCGAGTCGGCATGCAAAACCTGCTGCGCACCGTCTATGAACATCTCGAACAGACACACGACGCGGGCCGAGCCTGGACACGCACCATCTTCCGCATCGACGACCTTCTGGCCACACGTTCGTGGTCGGCAGGCCAGGCTCGTCGCCAGATCTCGCGCGCCCGGCACGAGGGTCTTCTGCTCGTGGTCGGCGATGAGTATCAACTCACCTCGACGGGACTTGAGGCGGCGTCTCGAGTCGTGCGCACGCATCGCCTGTGGGAATTATTCCTGGTCGAACAGGCGGCCATCGCTCCCGATCATGTCGACCGAGATGCGGATCAAATCGAACACGTCCTTCCGGCGTCAATCATTACCAGTCTTGAAGGGCGGCTGATGGAGTTGGGGCGTCTGACTCGAAGCGGCGACGTGCCGTCATCACCGCACAGACTGGGGGAGTCCGCCGTATGACGTTGCTTGCTTTCATTAGCGCCGCCGACTGTTGGGTCATGGCGGCCGGCGTATTATGCAACGTCGCCTGCTCTCTCTTGGGGTGCTATCTCGTCCTGAGGCGAATGGCATTGTTGGGCGACGCGATTTCGCACGCCATCCTGCCGGGGCTGGCGCTCGCTTTCATTGTGACAAATTCCCGCAGCGTTCTCCCCATGTTTTGCGGCGCGCTCGTCGTCGGTGTCGCAACGACCTTTCTCATTCAAACACTCCACCAGTGGGGTCGCGTCCCTGAAGACTCGTCGATGGGTGTGGTGTTCACGTCTCTCTTTGCCTTGGGAGTTCTCCTCATCACCTACGTTGCCAGCAGCGTCGACCTCGACCCCGGCTGCGTTCTCTATGGCGATATTGGGGCAACGCCGGCTTTTCAACTGGTCATCGCCGGTCAGGAATGGCCCATCCCGCGACAAGTGGCGATCCTGCTCTGCGTGCTCATGGTCGATTTGGCGGTGATCCTACTGATCTACAAGGAATTGAAGATCGTCTCGTTTGATCCATTGCTGGCCACCACCATGGGCATCAATGCCACGTTCGTTCATTACACGCTCATGATTCTCGTCGCTGGAACCAGCGTCGCCGCGTTTGAGTCGGTCGGCTCCATTCTCGTCGTCGCCATGTTGATCGCCCCACCCGCCGCCGCTCATTTGTTGACCGATCGCTTGCCGCGCATGTTGGCGGTGTCGGCGATCATCGCCGCGCTGTCGGCCATCGGGGGCTATATGATCGCGGCCTACGTCGTGGATACGCCGCCGGCGGCCATGATGGCGGTCGTGGCCGGGTGCATTTTCGCGCTCTCAGTCTTCTTTGCCCCGAAGTACGGTGTGATCAGTCGTCGACTTGATCAGACTCGGCTGGCGGTGCGCATCGCGTCGGAGGACATTCTGGGGATGCTCTATCGCTGGCAAGAGTCACTCCAGCCGACCCCGTTGAATGTCGGCACGGTCTTGTCGGCGATGCGTGGCGGATTCCTGGCCCGTATCGCATTGCGCTCACTTCAACGCAGCGGGCGGATTGAGCGATTCGACTCCGACGTACTTCGTCTCACGGTCCAAGGGCAAAGCGAGGCAAAAGGTCTGGTCCGGGCGCATCGGCTTTGGGAGTCTTATCTGAACAAGCACTTTGGTCTGCCGCTCGATCACCTCCATGCACCGGCCGAGCGCATGGAACACTTCGTGACGAAGGCCATGCAAGAGCAAATCGCCGCGGAGGTGCAACCCACGACCGATCCACACGGGCGAGAGATTCCACCCATCGCCGAATGGAAAGGAACGATATGATCGGGTTCGGTCTTGGGGACTGGCGGGACGGCCTACTTAAAGACCCTCTAATAAGGTGACTCACGATGCGCATCTCCGATTATCATGCAAATGTGAAAACCGGCAGACCGGATCATCCCACAGACTACTTTTCAAAATAAGCGACCATGCCAATAGCCAAGAAGAGTCAACGACGAAAATCACCACCGGCCAAGGCCGTCCTGGAGCGCGAGGCTCTGCGTGCCACCGCCTTCCGCACATCCCGCCGTCACAACGCCGCCGAGACCGAAGAGGATTACGTTGAACTGATCGCCGACCTCATCCGTGAACGTGGCGAGGCCCGCTCCGTCGATATGGCCCAACGGCTTGGCGTCACACATGTCACCGTGGCCAAGACCATCCGCCGCCTTCGAGAGAAGGATCTCGTCCACAACGAACCCTATCGTGCCGTGTTTCTCACCCCCAAGGGCCAAGCCCTCGCCGATCGCTGTCGGGGCCGGCACCAGGAAGTGGTCGACTTTCTCACGGCCCTGGGCGTATCCGAGCGTGCCGCCGAGGTGGACGCCGAAGGCATCGAGCACCACGTCAGCACAGAAACGCTTGAAGCCATGCGCCGGTTCACCCGTCAGCATCGGAAACACTGATCCAGCGTCCCCAGCGTCCCCAGCGTCCCCCGCCAAGTGCGTGGCCCTGTTTTTTGTAATACGGCTTGACACGCCACGCCCCGAAGTGTAGTATGTGCTACATTAAGACAGCATGACTATATTTTATAGCCATAGGTTAATTTCGCGCCGCTGGATTTGCTCCATCGTCGGCATGGTCATCGCCCCAACGCTGGCCCTCGCCGACCCCGGTGCCACCACGCGCCCCGAAGCGGAACCCGCGACACTGCCATCAGTCAACTTCCTGGGCCTCGACGCCGCGCCGATGCACGATCCCCTGATCTCCGATCGGCCGGACTTTACCGAGTCCAGTGTGGTCGTCCCCTTCGGCCACGCACAACTCGAAGGTGGCTATACATTTACCTATGACCGCGAGGACGACGTGCGAACGCGCGACCAGACGTTTCCCGAGTTCCTGCTTCGAGCCGGCCTGGCAAAGGATTGGGAACTGCGCGTCGGCTGGGTCGGGTGGTCGCTGACCAACGAGTTCTTCCACGAGCGCGACCGGCGCAATCGCCCCATCGACGTCAAGGAGCATGACGATGCGGCGACCGACACGTCGTTGGGATTCAAAGTGCATCTGTGGGAACAGAAAGGCCTGATCCCTGACTTTGGAGTGATCGGCGAACTGTCCATCCCCAGCGGCGCGACCAGCAAAACGTCGGGCGACGTCGACCCGCAGGTGAAGCTCTTGTGGTCCTACGAGTTGACGGAACGCTTCTCGCTTTCCGGCAACGTGAATCTCGGCGTGCCGACCTCCGAGGGGCAACGCTTTTTCCAAACCGCCGCCTCGATCTCGCTCTGTTACGGCATCACGGATTGGCTGTCGAACTATGTGGAATATTTCGGCTTTTATCCAAATGACCGTGGAACCGACGGTGCTCATTCGGTCAACGGCGGCTTTACGTTTCTGATCAACAACAACCTTCAATTTGACGTGCGCACCGGCGTCGGCCTCAACGAAGAGGCGGATGATTTTTTCACCGGAGCCGGTTTCGTCATTCGCTGGTAGGAGAACGGATATGTTTGTAACGGAAGTCTTGTTTGAAATGGTATCAGGCCTTATCGGCCTTTTCATGACCGTCGCGGGCGACCTCATCGGCAAATTACTGTCCGGCTTTTTCGGCTTACCGGTGTGATGATGAAATTGCTAGCCGCCGGAATGCTGGAGGCGCTTAAGTAGTTGAATCTGCCCCGCGTGGTACACGTCGTGGTGCGCCACACCAAGTATGAGATCGAGCACTGTCACGCTTGGTCCGCCGCGTGTCGCTGCCAATTCACTTTCACGGGTGCTTTCAATCGCTCGACGCAGTTTGACGTGTTCGCCCTCCAGGATAGCCGTCGCCTCGCGCCACGCCTTCTCGGTGATGGGCTTGGGTAATGAGAACCAGTTGCTCCCCGTCAGTGGAAACGATCCGCGCTTCTCGCCCAGGAGCCGACGTCGCACGACGTACTTGTAGTAGGCTGCGTGCAGCGTGATTTCCCAGATGCCCTTGCGATCGCGGGAGGGCTTCCACGCCGCCTGCGCTGCGGACAGCCCGCGAATCGAACCCTTTAGATTCGGCCCGTGCCAGGAGCGACGGTGGTAGGCCTGCTCCAGATTTTGAAGAAGCATCGCCATCACGTCGCCTGATGTTTTCGCCACGACAGCGTCCTCGTCATGTGGTCCGCGTGCAGGAATGCCAGTGGCTCATCAGGACGACGACGAACCAAAGCCCGCCCATGCCATAGGCGACCACGGCATACCAGCCTTGCCCGGGCCACTGCGCCGCCATCGTCTCCACTGCGAGCGTCGCGGCAATGGTGTAGAAAAGTACGAACACCAACAGGAAGCTGCCGAAGAAATACCGATCGGTGTCGCGCGTCTTTTGATTGCGTTCCAACCACGCCTCCCACGTCACCACGCCTTCGATGTGCGGCTCGACGTGGTCCTTCAGATATTTGCCGGCCCGGATGATGGAGTTTTGCTCCATGACGAAGGCGAGCATCAACACCAGAATCAGAAACGGCATCGAGCCGCTCGCATAAGTCGAGCTGAACTCTCGCGCCGCGAACCCCGCCGCCGGTACGAAGAGGGTTCCCAGGATCAACAGGATAAAGATTCGCGCCTTGCTCGCCCTAATCTCGTCCCGAAGCGTCAAATACTGCTGCTTCATGAACTCATCCGCGGACATGATGAACTCCTTGAAAATCGGACCGTCACGCCGGGCGACACCCGACACGCGAGCCGATGGGAACCATTGTACCGATCCTCGGTGCGTCAAGGCGAAGCGGTACTATTGTTCCCGATCACACCTGCTGTGGCTTCGGCGTCACGCCCGGTGCCGACGCCGTGACGGCCTTGCCCGATTCATCCGTCGATTTCGCGCGCACTTTGTGCAGAAGCTCCACGCCATCGCCGGCGGCCAAGCCCTTCTGGCACACCCACACGATCCGGGCCGCCTTGTCGTACCACCAGCCGCCCGACGACTTCTCAAAGGCCTTGCGCCCCTTGCACTGCGACAACGGTTGCCCCGCCGCCGCCACGGCCGCCGGTGCCTTGGCGATGCCCATGAACTTGAGCCGGTATCGCTCCGGGGCAAAACCATCCGTCCCGCGCCGCGAGACCAATCGCAGCGTCGTCACGTCGGCCTCGCGCCCCACGGAATACTCCTCCAAAGCGAACTCGCCGCGCTGATGGTCGTGGCTGCGTCCGTCGTCCTGATAGAACCACCCGGTACCATCGCCCGGATAGATTGCCAGCGTCAACTCCTGAATGAGTTGGCCATCGACGAATTGAACCACGTCGCGCATTGGAATGATCGCGCCGGCCTTTGCGAACATCGGGATCGTCGACAGGTCCGTCGGAATCTCCAACTCGCCGCCGCCGACCCGCGCTCGGCCGTCCTCGACGTCGAACCATTCGCCCTCCGGGAGGGCCACCTTGCGAGTCGTCGCCCCCTCTTGCACCACCGGGGCAACGAACAACTGACGACCAAACATGAACTCATGCTCGCAGCGATGCACGTTCGCAGCCGTCGGATAGTCAAGCATCACCGGTCGCATGATCGGCAGACCGGTCTGCGACGTGTGATGGAACTCGGTGTAGAGATATGGCAAGAGCCGATAGCGAAGTTCGATCGCGCGGCGATTGTGTTTCTCATGCTTCTTGCCGAACGACCACGGATCCTGCTCTCGCCCGCCAGCCGTATGAACGCGACACAGCGGATAGAAGATGCCCAGTTGCAGCCACCGCGTGAACAACTCCGGCGACGGATAGCCGCGGAAGCCGCCGATGTCCGCCCCGCAAAACGTAACGCCCGACAGCCCCATGTTCAGCAGCATGGGGATGCTCATCCGAAGCTGTTCCCAGCTTGAGAGATTGTCGCCGGTCCAGACGGCCGCGTAGCGTTGCACGCCGGAATAGCCGGCTCGCGTGAGTACAAAGGCTCGCTCATTCGCACGCAACGACTCCATCCCTTGGAGCGTGGCCCGCGCCATCTGCATGCCATAGACGTTGTGGCACTCACGATGGTCCGACGCCTGCCCTTCGTTCGCGAAACGCACTGACAACGGCAGCGTCTTCTCCTCGCGCCCCAGATCGGCCGGCTCGTTCATATCGTTCCAGATTCCGGTGACGCCCGCGTCGAGCAACTCACGGTACAACTCGCCCCACCACACCCGTGTCGACTCATTTGTGAAGTCGGGAAACACCGACTCGCCCGGCCACACTTTGCCGACATGAACCTCGCCATCTTCGCCGCGCAGGAAGTGGTCGCCCTTGAGGCCGGAGTCGTACACGCCATAGCCCGGCTCGGCCTTCAGCCCCGGATCGATGATCGTCACCGTCTTAAAGCCCTTGCGAGCCAAACCCTTCATCAGGGCTGCCGGTTTGGCGAATCGCTTGGGATGCCAGGTGAAGCAGCGGAAGCCGTCCATGTAGTCGATGTCGATGTAGATCGTGTCGCAGGGGATCTTGCGTTTGCGAAACTCCTTGGCGATCTTTTCGACGCGCTTCGCGGATTCGTAGCTCCAGCGGCACTGCTGATATCCCAGAGACCACATCGGCGGCAACGCCTGCGTGCCAACGAGCAATGCGTAGTGCTTCACCACGTCGACCGGCGTCGGACCGGGGATGAAATAGTAATTCATCTCGCCGCCGTCCGCACCGAAGGACCAACTCGTGCGCGACGACTTACCCAGATCGAACGACGAGCGGAACGTGTTATCAAAAAAGAGGCCGTAGGCATGGCCGCCGTTCAGGCAGATGACGAAGGGATGCGACTGATACAACGGATCGCTCCACGGGTCGTGCTCCGCCGCGTCGGTGTTCCAGTTGACGATGGCTGTGTTGCGCTTGTCGAGCGGACAGCCCTTCTCGCCGAGGCCGAAGAAGTGATCTTGGTCGCGCAGACTCATCCAGCATCGAACCTCGTCGCCGGCCCAAGCGACGCCTCTGATCGGATCCTCTCCTGCAATCAGCCGCCCGCGCGCATCGTGAAACGAAATCCGGCACGGGTTGCGCGCGATTTGAACGCACATGCTGTCAGTAATGAGTTCGATATGATCGGCCTTGTCATGCACCTGCCACGAGGGTGATCGTGTTGATTCGTTTTCGACCGCCCAGGAAAAGTCCCGGCCGAACGACCCGCGCGGCGCGACGCGTACTCGAACGATGCCGCCCTCGCATACGGTGATCCGGACCTGCGATTCGCCGCAGGTGACCAACAAGTCGTTGCCCACTCGCCGATGGTCCGTGACCGCTCCGAGGCTCTGCCAACCATTCGTGGAGTGGTGCGTCACGGGAATGCTCTCTATGACCGCTAGTTGACTCATGGGAGAATCCAATCCGGATGAAAATCGCTCAACTCACGACAGGCGAGTCTCCGGTCTAGGGTATGTTTCCGCACAGGTAAAACATTTTACCTGATTCAGCCGGCCACTTCAACCCGGTGGGACAGGCTCTAGGCGACGATTTGGGTCCGGTTTACATGGGATCACGGCTCAACCCTTGACCGCACCCATGCTCAACCCGCTCACGAACTGTTTTTGGGCCGTGAAGAAGAGCACGATGCACGGGATCATCGTCACGATACTCGCCGCCATAAGGAAATGTGCCTCGCGGAAATCCCCGTAGGTGTTCTGAAACGAATTGAGTGCCACCGCCAGCGTCATGTTCTCCTCGCTTTGGAGGTAAATGAGTGGACCGAGAAAATCATTCCACACACCGATGAAGGTGAAGATGGCCGTGATGGCAATCACCGGCTTGCAGATCGGCAACATGATCTGCGCCCAGATGCGAACATGACCGCAGCCGTCGATCCGCGCCGCCTCGATCAGGGCTTCGGGCACCTGCGCGAAGAATTGGCGAAACATGAAGATGAAGAACGGCGTGCCGAAAAAGAGCGGCACCACCAGCGGGGCCATGGTGTCGATCCAGCCGAACGAGCGGAACATGATGAACAGCGGGATCATCGTCACCTGCGCCGGGAGCATCATGGTGGCGATCATCAGTATGAACGTCGCCTCGCGCCCTCTGAATCGCAACTTCGCAAAGGAATATCCCACGAGGCTGCACGACACGATCTGCCCGACCACGCAGAGCGTCGTGATGATGATGGTGTTCGAGAGTGCATCGAGAAAGCCGTACCACGGGCGACTGCCCATGCGTTTGAGAGCGTCGTAATAATTGTGCCACTGCGGATCGCTCGGCAGCCAGTTGAACGTGCTCGCCGAGCCAGACGAACTGGCTTCTGCCGGAGTCGAGAGGCTGGTCACCAGCATCCACCAGAAGGGAAAGATCATTCCGACGCTGCCGAGGACCAGCAGCGCGACGGCCCCAAGATTGCGCATTCGATTGCTCATGACTTTAGC
Organism: Planctomycetota bacterium; assembly: GCA_038042195.1. Taxonomy (GTDB): domain Bacteria; phylum Planctomycetota; class Phycisphaerae; order UBA1845; family UTPLA1; genus JACRIM01. Next base: position 89,597 of record JBBTET010000020.1, read on the forward strand.
GCCTCGTAGTAGACGAATCGCTTGGTGCCTTTCATGACGATCAACGTGAGCGTGAGGATGATGAGCAAAAGTAGCCATGCCATCGCGGATGAATAGCCCATCTCGTGAAAGTCGAACGCCTGATTGTATAGGTACACGACGTAAAACCGCGTGGAGTGGCCCGGGCCGCCGCCGGTCATCACATACGCCTGCGTAAACACTTGAAACGACCCGATGATGGCCATGATGAAGTTGAAGAACAGCACCGGGCTGAGCATCGGCAGCGTCACATTGCGAAATCGCTTCCACCCCAGGGCACCGTCGATGGCCGCTGCTTCGTATAAGTCCTTGGGGATGCCTTTCAATCCCGCCAAGTAGATCATCATCGTGCCGCCGATGGCCCAGAGGTTGATGAATGCAAACGCCGGCACGCCCCACGCTTCGGCGTCCTTCTCAAAACACGCCGGCATGTGCAGCGCCGCCGGCAGGATCGGATCGAGCACCGCTTTCATCAGGCCGTGTTCGTGGTGGAAGACCCACTTCCACATCACCGCCATGCCCACGCCGGCCAGCACGCCCGGCAGATACCAGATCGAGCGAAACACACCCATCCAGCGGCTTTCGCGGTTCATCAGCATCGCTGCGATGAGCGCCGCGATCTGCCCCGTCGGCACCGTCAGAATGGCATACCACGTCGTCGCCCTCAGTGCCCGATAGAACGTCGCGTCTCTGGCAAACAGTGATCGGAAATTATCCCAGCCGACGAACTGCGCGTGCTCCAGCGTCGTCAGCGAACTCCACCGGCAGAACGAAAGCACCAGCGACAGCAACACCGGAAACGCCGTAAATGCCATGAATCCGATCACCCATGGCGAGATCATCCCCATGCCTGCGACTTCTTCAGCCAAGTCTCCACCGCGCGGCCGATTGCGCCACCACAACACGCCGACGACGGCAACGATCAACCCCATCGGGATCGCCACGCCGGATATCACTGCGACCCACGGCACCACACGCTCATCTGTTGCCACATCTGCCCGGCGCGAGTTCTCCGTCCACTCCCGTTCGACGCGCTTCAGTACCGACTCAATCGGTCGGCCCAGTTTGAAAATCTCCTCCAGCCCCACACGAAGCTGCTGTTGAAACTCCGGGTCGGGCGGGAAGTCCGTCGGCTCCGCGTGGTCCGCCGCCGTCAGGAAGACGCCTGCATTTTTCGGTTGCTTCGTCCGCTCCGCCTCCACGGCTGCTTCAGCCACTTTTCGCAAAACAGGTATCGCCAGCCCCGCGTCGGCCATGAGCGCCTGCCCTCGCGCACCGGCGAGGTACTTCACGAACCGCCACGACTCCGACTTGTGCTTGCCGGCCTGCGCGATGCCCCAGGCCACCGTGAACACCCCGTTTCGCGGCTCCAGACCTTTCACCTGCGGCAACGGTGCGAGGTCCCAGTCGAATGAATCTATCTGCTGGAAGATGGGTGCCTTCCACCGGCCATACGGCCCGGTCATGCCGACGTTGCCTGCGAGGAATGGCTCCTGCATTGTCTCAAGCTGTGTCTTGGCCGAGACGAGCGTGCGCTTCTCGGCGTGAAACCAATCCTGCAATTTTTTGAGCGGCTCGTGCAGTAGTGGATCGTTGAAGTGATATGGCTGCGACCAGCCTGGCGATGCGAAGTCGATGTGATGCGTCCAGCAATAGATGCGAACCATCTGCTCCCAACTCACGAAGTCCGCGCCGTAGCAGCCAGGCAACTTCGCAATCGCCCGCGCTGCCGTGATGAATTCCTCCCACGTCCAACCCGTTGGCGAAGGCTCCGGCACGCCGGCTCGTTTGAAGAGGTCTTTGTTGTAATAGAAGCCGACCGTCGTGAAGTCCTTCGGCAGGCCGACGAGCTTGCCGCGACCGACCTGCCCCGTCGACTCCTCCACGCGAAAACACTTCACCACCGCCGGGAAGAAGTCGTCGAGGTTCACCGTGGGGATGTTTCGCGCCTTGTCGTCGGCGATCAGGCTCTCGACATCGGCCAGTAGATTCTTGCGCGCCAGATCGGAGACGTTTTCCAGGCCGAGATAAAACACGTCCGGGGGGTCGCCCGCGGCGAACATGGTTTGCAACTTTGTGCGCACCAACGCCGCCTGGCCCAGATTGATTCGTAATACCTTGACGTCCTTGTTCTCTGGAAGCTGCTCGAAATCCTCCACCAGTCGGCGAACGATGTCATCCTCCCCCTTGTCGCCCCAGTGCAAGACGCGAATCACCGTGCGACCGTCGGCATCGGACTTTTTGGTGATCCAACGATATCCCCGCCAGCCAAACGCAAACACGACCAGCGCCACCGCGGCAATCGCCACCGCGGCCCGCGCGCCCCTCGTGATTTGTTGGACGAATCCTTGCAACCGCGCGCCTCGCCGAGTGATTCTCAGGCTTCAAGTTCTACGACTTCACGAATATGCCGGCCGTCCTCGGCTCGATCATGCAGCCGTGCAGCCGGCCTTTCTCAATCTTGAGCGACGACTCGTGTTTGCCGATCGGCCGAACCACCGACCGCGAGATTTCGTCCTTGGCCTCGACCACCTCGAACGCCATTGGATCATCCACTCGATCCACCTGCGTCCCATCCGGCCACGGCGATTCCAATTCAAGCCGATGCGCATGGTCGCTGTTGTTGAAGACAACGACGACGCGCTCGTCATTGAGCGACCGACAATATGCGAACACGCCGTGATCATCGCGTGCCATGAGCGGCTCGAACGATCCAAGCTGCAACGCTGGATAGGTATTCCGTATCGCAATCAGCCGCTGATGATGCTCGAACAGCCCTGGCTCGATGTGTTCATCCGGGTCGTCAAACGGCATCAAATCGTCCCACCACATCGGCTTGCGGTCGGATGGGTCATCGGCCCCATACATGCCGACCTCGTCGCCATAGTAGATCATGGGCGCGCCGAGGAACGTCATCTGGAAAGCCACCATCTGCCGGAATTTCTGGTAGCACTCCGCCGTCGGTCGTTTTACTACATATTTCGGGCCGTTGTCCTGCTGACGATTTGCCTTGTCGTATTCCAGGTCGGGGTTCATGAACATTGACGTGACGCGATCGGTGTCGTGGCTGCAATAGAGATTCTGCAGGACGTAGTTCACCTGCGGGGCATACCAAGCGAGATTCCCCAGCAACTCCTTCTGAAACTCGCTCGGCTTGCTGGCCTTCTTTTGATTCACGAAGAACCGCTGCGCCGCCCGGGCGAAGGGATAGTTCATCACGGCGTCAAACGTCTGGCCGTCGAGCCACGACTTCGACTCCTCCCAAATCTCGGCGACGATGTACCCATTGGGATTGATCGACTTCACCAGCTTGCGCCAGTCGCGCCAGAAGTTCGAATTGATGTCCGCCGCAACGTCGAGCCGCCAGCCGTCGATGCCGTCGGAGGGGTCGCCGTCGCCATCGGGGTCCATCCATCGCCGCGTCACCGCGAACAGATGCTCGCGCACCGGCTTGGCCAGCCCCAGCGCGTCGTCGTGTTTGAGTCGGGGCAGCGAGCCGTCGTCCTTGTCCCAGGCCTTGTAATGGAAGGGCTTGAAGCTGGTAATGTCGAACCAGCCGACATACTCCGACTTCTCGCCTTTTTTGAGCACATCCTTGAACGCCCAGAAATCGCGCCCGACGTGGTTGAACACACCGTCGAGCACGACCTTGAATCCCTGGCGATGGGCTTCCTTGATGAAGTCGAGAAAGATGCGATCCGTCTGGGACCATTGCCAGGTCTTCGGGTCGGTCGACTCCCCTTTGATCTTTCGGAGGCTGTTCTTTACTCCGAAGTAGTCGTCGATGTGCCGATAGTCCGATGCGTCGTACTTGTGCATGGACTCGGCGAGAAACATCGGGTTGAAGTAGATCGCGGTGATGCCCAGCTTTCGCAGATAGGGCAGTTTTTCTTGTACGCCCTGAATGTCGCCGCCGTAGCGTCGGTCGAAGATGAAATCCCAGAAGTCGCCTGTCTCGACATACTGCTTTGCTGCTTTGGCCTTCGGCCCCTTGAACGCCTTGTACCACTCATGCGTCCACGGCACCGTCGTCGGGGGGTCATTCGACGCGTCGCCGTTGCGGAATCGCTCGGGGAAAATCTGATACCACACGGCTCGCTTGGCCCAATCTGGTGTTTCGAACGACATGCCGGTGTCCGGTGCAAAGGGTCTCGGAAACAGCGCGATCTTTTCATTCGCGGCGAAGGAGTGTGGCCCGTCGGCGTCGAGGATGCAATGCTCATTGCCGTCTTCGATCAGGAAGGTGTATCGCGGCGGACCACGTCGTGGCGTGCAAACAGCCGACCAATAGTCGAAGCCGTCGCGCGTGCCGGCGTTTGACAGAGGAATCGGCATGCCCTCGGTCGCACCTTCGGTGTTGAAGAACTGCGCGGCCACCGCCATTGCGTCACCCGCCAGCGTCCGAATGCGAAGCGTTAATAGTTCATTGCCGATGCTGGCGAAGTACGACGCATCGGCCGGGTCATGCTTGACTGCCTTCTCGTTCACGTCGTCGGCCTTCGCCGATCCAAGCATGGCGGGATCGATGCCGATGCGAAAGCCGCTATTAAATCCGCCTTTGCCGTCTGGCTCGCGGTACTTCGGATCGGCGTTTGGGTCTTCGAGAAAGATGCAGCCGTTGACAAGGAATCTGTAGTGGTAGAGGCCGTCGGGAAGGAGGTACAGCCTCTCAAAGCCTTGACCTTCTGTTTCGTGCATGGGATTCGTGCCGGCCCGCCAGCCGTTGAAGTCTCCAACGATCTCCACTCGTTCCACAAGTCGCCCGCGAAGGCCATTCATTGCCTGATCGGGTCGAAATCGAAATCGACAAAAGCCGTCCGTTAGCACACGGGTCTGCTTCGATACATCGTCAAATGCCACTACGACTTCATTGCGTTGATCCGGAAACGAACTGACCGCCGCCTCATTGGGGTCTCCAAATTGCGACGACGTGCTTCGAACTGCCAGCGGTGGTCGCGGGTTTGATCTTGCTTCTAAAAAGGCGACCCACACATGACCCGATGCACGGTGAAGCTGAATCGATGGTGAAGGGCGGCACCAACCTTCAAACTTAGGATACTTGAGATAGTACCCCGCTCCCAGTTCCTGTGTGATCTCGACCGTGTCCTTTACCTCGCCATCGTTGACGCTTAGCTCGATCACGTAGCGCCCAGGAGCCCCGATAGCCATCAAAGGCCGTTCCAGCGTTGCACAAATCGAAGTGTGCAACTCAGCCCCTTCGCCCGGTGGACCGCCCGAGATCGTCCATTGGTAGGTTTTGATGGGGTGGCCGCTTCTTGATATGCTCCGAGTCCCATCGAGTACAAATCGATTCAGCGAACATTCTTGAATAGTAAAGAACGCCTTCAGCCGTTCCGGTGCCCTCTTCTCGAACTTATGTTGCCTCTTACCTACGTCTAATTGGATTGCGTAGACTCCCGACTGCTCCACGCACAATTCAATATCTCGCCCCGGCTGCCCCAGCTTTCCATCGTCCCCCATGCCCAGATGTCGCGACCAGGTGCCGTCGAATACAAACTTGAACTCGTACATCCCGCACGGCCAGAAGCGAACCAATTCGTACCGCTCGCCGACCTTCGTCAGGCGATAGTCGTCGTTGCTCGTCGACCAGTTGTTAAACGTCCCCGCCATCCGAATGACCGGTTCGTCGGCGCGAGTCGTGCTGCCGAGGACCAATGCAATGAGAATGGCACAGAGGCCCGGGACGGTCGAGCGAATCGCCGCGCGATGGACGGTCAGTTGTTTCAACATGATGTGTATATGCTAAAACGTTTTACTTGGGCCGCAAGTGTGTAATGAACAAGCACCAGAAACGCTCGCCGATTCACTCCGGCTTCGGCGGACTCGCCGACTTCCGATACGTCATGTTCACCGGGTGAATCTCTTCCACGATCTCAACCCGCCCGCGGATCAAGTCCATCAGCCGTTCGCACGCCCGCTTGCCCAATTCGTAGATCGGCGTGTGTACCGTGGTCAGTGGCGGGTCGCAGTAGCCCGCCTGGTGCATGTCATCGCAGCCGACGACCGACACATCCTCCGGCACGCGATGCCCCGTGTCCTTCAGCCCGGTGATCGCGCCGATGGCCATCTTGTCATTGCCCGCGAGGATCGCCGTGGCGCCGGGGTTGCGCTTTAGCAAACGCTTCGCCGCCGCTTCGCCGCCTTCTTCGGTGTAGAGACCATCCTCCACCATCGACGCCGGGAGCTTCACGCCGCCCGTGTGCAGCGCCTCTTCAAAGCCGCGCTGCAAATCCAGACTGGTCTGCACCTCGTGCGCGCCGTGGATCAATCCGATGCGTCGATGACCGAGACTCAGCAGATACTCGCCCGCCATCCGGCCGGCCGCCTTGTAATCGCAGCAAACATGATTGAGCTTGAACGCCGGCAGATAATTGTTCACCACCACGACTGCCTTCCCGGCCCCGGCGAACTCCTTGAGATAGGCATCCTTGTTGGTGACGCCGCAACAGAGAATCCCATCGACGAAGTGTCGATCAAACAATTCCTGATGCTGATTAGACTTGATAAACTCCGGCCGCGCGACTTCGAGGAGAATCTTGTACCCCACCTCACTGGCATGGTCGTGAATCGCACTGATCAGTTCGCCGAAATAGGCGTCGGCAAAGGCGTGGCGAAGCTGGGGGACGAGGATGGCAATCAGCCCGGATTTTTGTGACTGCAACCCCTGTGCCAGCCGGTTCGGCCGATAGCCCAGCCGGTCCACGGCCTGCAAGACGCGTTGGCGGGTGGCCGGGCTTATCCGTTGATCCCGGTCGTTTAGGACGAGGGAGACGGTAGTCAACGAGGCCCCGCTCTCCCTCGCTACGTCCTTGATACTAATTGTCTTACGTTTCACGACGACTCATCCGAACGGCTGCATTTCACACTGCCACCCATACCCCCGTAATAGGGTCGCTATCGACCATCTTATCGCAAGCCCAGCTTTAGCAGGCCCTCCCGCCGGACGTGGCAAAAAATGGGTCACCCAGAGCCTTGCATTCGCCGATCAATTCCCTACAATTTGACGTGTAAAACGTTTTACCAGAGGCGCACAGCCGACGACGTCGTCGAGTTCTACAATGCAGCCAATGGACCGCCATCAACAGCCATCGACGCATCCGCAGCCGCGCGGAAGCGATGATTCGTTTGGATGTCGTTGTGATGGCAAGAAGTTTGCTGGTTCCTCCTCCCACCGCTCCGCCTTCACCCTCATCGAACTCCTCATCGTGATGGCCATCATTTCCCTCCTCTTGTCGATCTTGCTTCCCGCTTTGGGCCGAGCCCGCGAAACCTCGCGACGCACTGTTTGCGGCTCCAACCTACGCCAGATGGCTCTTGCGCTCTCACAATATGCACAGGAAAACGATAGCTGGTTCCCGGCGAAGCCGCATACCACCATCGTCTCGCCTCGGATGGATCAGATGGCCACGGTGCAGGATCGGGCCTACAACCCACCTGAGAAAGAGAATGAATTCGGTCCTAATTTTTCCGGAATGGTCCGCGACATCCTTGAGAAGAAAGCGACCCGCTTTTCGGACGGTGACGCTGACTTGACCAAACGAATGGACAACGGTCCCCCCCAATACTTTTCAAATCCTAAAATGCTCCTTTGTCCAAGCGACAAGGTCAACAATCGGCCAAAGAGCAACAACGTCAGCGACCTCTGGCGAACCCAGGCTGTGACCTATTACAAAGAACTCCCCGTTACCGTCGGCCAGGAGGCCACCGCAAAGAAATCGTACATCAGTTATTTCTATGTTGCTCTTTGGCGAAATGACGACCGGCCCGACTGGCTGATCCTCGCCGACCAAAGCAACCGCAACGACACAACCGTCCGCTCGTTCACCAGTCTTAATTCCGAAGACAATCACGGTACGCGCGGAATGAACATCGCCCTTCTCGACACGCACGTCGAATGGGGCACGACCAGCAACGGCGGATTTGAAGACATGCAGCGTTTGGCTGGACGCTATTGGGGAGGCATCGTGCAGGCTCGGCCGCGTTACTCGGCCGGCACCGGTTCGCGAGCCTCTGAAGTGCAGACGATTGAATAGCGGACGATCCGTGGAGGGTGCGTCCTGTAATTCGGACCGCCCCCTTTGGGTCGTCCCACTGCGTCCTTTAGAATACTTGAGGTAAAGCGTTTCACATGCACCGGCACTGACCGAGTTCACACGGGGGTTGTCGCCTGCTCCGATTTTTCGGAGACGGCCGCGCCACCCGCTCGAACAATCAGATGACCGGTGAGGGAGAGGGAATCATGGAAGCAAGAGCAACTCGTACATTCTGTCTGTTGATCGTCACCACATTCGCCGTCGGCCTCGCCGACTCGGCGAGCGCCCAATGCGTGAACCTCCCAGAGGTCACGGGGCGCACGCTTCAGACGCGCTACTTCGACACGCTGAACACCATTCAGAACAACGGCACCGGCTTCGGCAATGCCGCCCCGGTCAATCTGAATGACACCGAAGGAAGCGAACTCGATCGCCTCTTCATCACCAACAGCGCGACGCACCTCTACCTCGGCATCACCGGCAACACGCCGCGCAATGATGTCCTCTCCAACTCGGTCATCGTCTTCATCGACACCGATGCCGGCGCGACGCCCACCGTCCTCAACACCATCGGCTTCACCGGGCCGAATATCTCCCAGGCCCTCAAGAACATGAGCGGCGTCACCCTCGACTTCGATCCCGACTACGCCGTCGTTCTCTGGAATGACATCGGTCTCGCCGGCAGTTGGCACGGCGTTCGCCACACGCTTAGTAACCCGACCGACTCCGGCGTTTTGTTGACGCTCGGCACCGACTTCGCCGTGGACGACACCAATCTCCTCGGCGTTTCCGCCACGCCCAGCGACGACCCGCTCCAACAGCAGGTCCAGGCCGACTCCGCCGTGAATGGGTTTGAAATCGAGATCGAACTGGTCCAACTCTCTCTCGTCAGTACATCCCCAATCAACGTTCAGGCGATCATCGTTAACACCGCTGGCTCGGTCAGCAACCAGAGCCTTCCCCCCCTGAATGCCACCGCGGGTGCAGTAGGTGGCGGAGTCGCCTGCCTCGGTATTCACGGATCCCCGGTGGAGAATCAGATCAATTTCAACACCACGTTTCCCTCATCGCAGTTCGTCGCCGTCACGCTCAGCCCCGCCAATTCGGCCCCAATCCTACCCATCGACGGCATCGGCATCCCCGCTCCCGCCACGGGTTATCCCGCCGGCACGCAGCACGCCCGGCAAAACAACTACACCTGCTTCGGCGACGCGGCCGCCTTCAATTCCGGCATCACCGGCGGCAACGAGTTGGACCTCATGTACGTCCAGAACGACTTCGCGAAGCTCTACATCGGCCTTACGGGCCAGGTCGAACTGGCCGACACTTTCCGCAATGTCATTCTAATTTTCATCGAGACCTCCAGCACCTTCGGGCTTAACTTCATGATCACCGGCGGATTCCCGAACGACTTCGGCCCCGGCATCATTCAACCGCTGGACGGCTTCACTTTCGACGCAGCCTTCACGCCAAACTTCGTCGTCCAAATCTGGCGGCAGGGCGGCCAAACCAAGGCTATTATCCAAAACATTGATGACGCAGGCACTGAGACGCCGCTCGTCTTCGCCATCGACGCCGCGACGCACACCAACATCGCCATCAATGCGATTGCCGCCGATCTCACCAACATCGACGGCGTCAACGACATCGCGGGCGACGATCCGGTCAGTCAGACCACGCTGGCCAAGACCGCCAAAAAGGGCGTGCAGGTCAGTCTCGTCTTGCAGGAACTGGGCATCGCCAGCCCCATCGGCCAGTCGGTCAAGGTCATGGCCATGATCGCCAGCGCCTCCGACGGCGGCACGAATGCGTTCATCAGCAATCAGTGTCTCCCACCGTTCAACCCGACACCGGGCGCCGGCACCCCCGTGCTGACCTCAGACACCTTTACTGTAAATACGCCTATTACGGACGCGGCTGTTACGTTTAGCACACAGACCGCGACCAACGCAGCGGCGCTCGATCGCGTCACCGCTGCGAAGGTCACCGTCAACCTCACCCATCCCGATGTGTCGCAACTCAAGGTCGAATTGCGCCACGACGACACCGGTCGCCGAATCACGCTCTTCGACGCATCGGGCACCGGTGCCAACATGACCAACACGGTCTTTATGCAGGGCGGCACCGCGCTCACCAGTTGGGTCGCAGGCGGAACCGGCACTTGGCAGCCCGTCGACTCGCTTCTCACCTTCAACGGCGTCGATCCGAATCCCAGCACATGGACCCTGATTGTTGAGGACAAGACAGCGGGCCAGACCGGCACGCTAGTTGACTGGAAGCTCGACCTCCAGTGGGACAAAGGCGGCGCGGTCGCCTGCGTCGGCACGCACAACACCGACATACTCGAGGGCACGGTGAACATCGTTGACCTCGGCAACGTCACCCTCTTCCCCGGCGACCAGTACATCACTAAAAACCTCGTCAACGCCGCCGGCCCCATCCCAGCGCAGTTCAAGGCTGACGATGTCCCCGCCTACTTCGGCGACTCGTCTCCCACACGGCCCAATGCGCTCGCCGTGCAAAACAACCACACGTGCTTCGGCAACGCAACGGGTGGCTCGCCTCAGGCCAGTTCCGGCAATGAAATCGATCAGCTGTTTATCAAAAACACTGAAGACCGCATCCAAGTGGCCATCAGTGGAAATCAGGAAACCAACGGCAACGGCGTGGTCATCCTCTTAGACACCGTCGCCGGCGGCGAGAACACGCTTGCGGCCAACCCCTCGCCCCCCGGCTCGCTCGGCGGCGATCCCATGAATCAGCTCACCGCGCCTGGCCTCAACGGCCTGATACTCGACACCGACTTCAGCCCCGATTACGCCGTGACACTCGATGAGTCCGGTGGCCGCCTGCAAGTCCACCTCACCAATCTCGTGACCAACATCAATCGTGTCGTTGGTATCGGGAGCTTCAATTCCGGCAACGGGTTCCTCGAAGCAGCCGTGGTCGGCGGGAGCGAAATGGATCAGTTGTACATCATGAATGATGCCACCAACCTCTATCTCGGCTTCACCGGCAACATCGAAGGAAACAACAACGGCTACGTCATCTTCCTCGACACCATCGGAGGCGGAACCAATACTCTCAGCACTGCTGGCGGCAATGGTTGGCCTGCTCACCTCGTGGGCATGTCCGGGGACACCCTGCCGACAACGTTCCTCCCCGATTACGCCCTCGTCGTGTCCCGCTCCGGCGCGTTTTACAACGACACGAAACTTGTCACACTGGCTAATCTGCCGTTGGTTCCGACGAACATCCCCTTCGCGGCGAACTTTACCATCTCCCCGAACACGTTTGTCGGGAACAACAACAACGTGGATGGCGTCAACGCCGTCGTCGCCGATGATCCTGTTCAGCAGGCCATCAACGCCGCGACCGCCACCACCGGTGTACAGCTTGCCATTGCCCGAAACTCCATCGGCAGCCCGGCAGACAATTCGTCGATCAAGGTCTACGCAGTGGTAACTGGAAGCTCCGGGTTCTGGAGCAACCAGGTCATGCCACCACTTGGCGGTGGCGTGAACAACCTCGGCGCAGGTCCGGTTAACCAATCTGCTGGTGCCTCCCTCACATACACGGTGAACCCGGCCGGTACAGCACCGACCTCCTACAACGGCCAGAACATTCCGACGAACATGACTGGCCTCGCTGCCACGCAAAACAACTTCACCCAGTTTGGTAATCAGATCGCGATCGCAGGCAGCGGCAATGCCAACTGCATGCAAATGGCCATGGACAATTCCAACCTCGGCGGTGTCACCGCCTGCACCTGCCCATGTCTCGGCGCAGCCTTAGCCAACGCGGGAACCGTCGACACCGGCTATGAAGTTGACATTTCGCTTCTCGATCTTGGTCTCACCGGCCCCATCGGCCCCGGCAACACGCCCACGATCAAGGTCATGGCCGTGTTGAGCGGTAACACCGGCTATATGTCCAACCAATTCCTCCCTGGAATCGGTAGTGCCGGGCAACAATGCAATCTTGGGTTCCCCAATGACAACCAACCGCCTCCAACGGTTCACGTGGATGATCTCAATACATACGCAGGCAATCAATTCCTGACCTACACCACCGTCGTCCCGTGCAGCGGCATCATCGGCGACGTCGATGGCGATGGCGACCGCGACCTAACGGACGTGACGACGCTGGTCAATGTTCTGCTCGGCTCCGACACCGTGCCGTGCCATGTGACCAAGGCCGACGTAAGCGGCGATACCTTTAGAGACGGACGTGACATTCGTTCCCTCATTCAGGCGTTCTTCCCTTAGCGGGGAATGCGCCGGCGATTCGCCGGTGCCACAGTTAAGGAAGCATCGTGAAACGAATCACGTTTATCTGTCTGGTTCTTCTCAGCACCGGTCCCGCCGCGCGCGCCTTCCCACCGCCCACCATCCTCCAGCACTTCGAGGCCAAGTGGGATGTCATGCGTTATCGGATGCCAGACATCTTCATGGCCGGCTACGACAGTGTCTGGACGCCACCGATCCAACGTGGCCAGGGCGGCACCGCCAGCATTGGATATGACCTTTTCGACCGGCTCAATCTCGGCACCGGAACCGCCTCGGCCGCCACGCATTACGGCAACGAAAATACTTTTCGCCTCATGGTTGAGGAGTTCCACAAGGCCAACTGCCGAGTCTTCGTCGATTGGCTCATGAATCACAACGGCACATGGGATCACACCACGCCCGGATTCATCTCACAGGGAAGCTATCCCGGCTTCGTCGTCCAGACCGGCGGCGACCTATATGGCGATTTCCACACACCCGGCACCCAATCCGAAAACCCCGGTGGCGCAAACTTCAATCTCTTTGAGGGACGACTCGTCGGCCTCATCGATATTGCCCAGGAGAAAAACCACCAGTTCATCCGACACCCCATCACTGTCGGCGACCCTCAAAACATCCCCGGCGGCACGCTCTACAACATCCCCGACGCCAACAACCGCCGCTTCTATCCCGATACGAATCTCTCGCCCTACATGCCGATCAACCCCGGCACCAACCGCAACCCCGGCCCGCCCAACTTTACTTTCTACCCCTACAACACCGCGAACCCCATGGCCGGTGATCCCGTCGTGGAAAGCGCTGCGACCCTGCTGCTTCGCTCAACTCAGTACTATCTCGAAGTCCTCAAGGTCGATGGATTCCGGCTTGACGCCGCCAAGCACATTCCCACCTGGTTCTGGGACAACCTCTGGGACGCCTCGGTCCACAATCGTTACAGGGCGTTCGACGGCACCATGCAGATTCCATACTCGTTCGTTGAGGCGGTCGGTGGCGGCGGCATCAATCCGCCAGATTGGGTGCGCAAACCAGGCGAACCCGGCTCCGGCAGCGGCTATCCCACCATCGGGTGGCAGTTCGGCAACCGTGACGCACTTGATCTTGACGAAGCCGGCGCACTGCGCGACCTGATCAATAACGATGGCTCCGGTTCGTGGGACTCGGCATTGGGTGCCTCCATGGACAACGTCGACGGTTTCAACAACGGCACCATTGGCGTCCATCACGTCAACAGCCACGACAACGCCATTGCCGACGGCGAGAACGACAGCACCGCCCAGGCCTTCGTCCTCATGCGCACCGGCCCCGCCTGTGTCTATCACATGGCATTCCAATTCGGCGCGCCGCCCAACAACTTCCCCAGACGCAATGGGCGCGACGACGCGATCGGCCTTGGCAGCAACGTCATTACGACTCTCGTGAAGCTCCGCAATCAATACGCCCGCGGCTGGTTCATCCCAGTCACCGGCGGTTCGCAGGCCGACATCCTTATCTTCACCCGTCGAACCCCCAGCAGTCAGGACAACGTCCTCATCGGTCTCAACGACCGCGAGGACAACGGCTTCGACAGCCGAACCGTCACGACGACCTTTCCGACCGGTACGCGCCTTTGGGAGCAAACCGGCAACTCCTCCAACGCCACGGTCGACCCCAACGGCAACATCGCCGACATGCTCACCGTCGGCGCGGGCGGCAGTGTCACCGTCAATGTCCCGCGAAATCGAAATGCCAATGGTGTCTTCCACGGGCTTGGCTACGTTATCTATGGCCCCGTGGTCCCGGCCGGCGCGCTCTCCGTCGTCAATGCGACGACCACCGTTGCACCGCCCGATGCCGCGGGCGTGGCCGACTATCAGCAGCGCGTCAGCCCCGTGACGATCATCACGTCGGCCACCTTCGACATTCAATTGCAAACCACTCAGGCCGACGCCGGCGACCCCAACACCGACGACCTCGCCATCTTCCGCATCGATCAAGGTTTCAAGGACACCAACGCCAACGGTTCAACCTACCTCGGCCAGCCCAACGCAGACTTCCACCCCGGCAACACCAGCGCCGAAAGCCCCAGCTATGGCTTTGAGAACTTCGTCACCTCCGCCTCCAACCGCTGCCAGGTCGACGGCGGCGGCAACTGCACCAACACCGGCACCGGCCTCTACCGACAGACCATCAACTCCGCCTCGCTCGGCGAAGGATTCCACTACATCACCGTCAAAGCCTATCGCCACCGCACGGCCGGCCTCGATCCTCTCTTCGCCGAGTTCCGACTGGTGATCTACATCGACTTGCAGGATCCGCAATACGTTTTCCAGGCACCGACCGCGACCTGCAACAACGACATCACCGGCGTCCCGGTGGACTTCATCGCCAAGTCCTCCGACCTCACCACCGGCGCGATGTACATGTTCGTGGACTTGCCCGCAACCACCAACTTCATCGCCCTCGCCAGCGGCGGCTCCAACCTCGCCACGCAGTTGCTTGATACGTTTACCCTAAAACGTGGCAGCCTCATCACCGGCAACCATCGCCTCGACGTGGTCGCCGTTGAAACGAAACCTGATGGCGTGAAGCGCTACAACCACCAGACCTTCACCGGCATTCAATCGTTCACCGGGAGCGCACTCGGCCCCGGTGACATTGACGCCGACGGCGATCGCGATGGTGACGATGTCACGCCCTTCGTGCAGTATCTCACCGGTGTGAACCCCACGTTCGGTCCGGCCGCTGATCTGACCTGCGACGGTCTCATCGATCTCGACGACATCGCCCCGTTTGTTGCGCAATTACTTGGCCCGTAGCACGCACGGTTCGCTATGCGGACCAAACTCACGACTCACTCATCCGACGTATCCAAGACCGCCATGAACGCGCCTTGTGGAATGGTGACGTTGCCGACCTGTTTCATGCGCTTCTTGCCTTCCTTCTGTTTCTCCAACAGCTTGCGCTTTCGGCTGACGTCACCGCCATAGCACTTTGCAGTCACATCCTTGCGGACCGGCTTAATGGATTCGCGGGCAATGATCTTCCCACCGATCGCGGCTTGAATGGGAATCTCAAACAGATGGCGTGAAATCTCCTTCTTCAATCGCAAGATCAGACGCCGGCCGCGAAACTCCGCGCGACTGCGATGGACGATCACCGACAGGGCATCCACCGCCATCCCGTTGACGAGTATGTTCAGCTTCACCAGGTCATCCACTCGGAACCCGATGAGGTGGTAATCCATCGTGGCATAACCACTGGTGACGCTCTTGAGACGGTCGAAGTAGTCGTAAATGACTTCGGCCAGCGGGAACTCATACACCATCACGACGCGATCGGTGGAAAGATAGTCGGTGCGCTTGTGCGCCCCACGGCGCTCTTCGCTCAGCTTCATCACGTTTCCGATGTAGCGCGATGGAACGATGATCTCGGCCTGAATGTACGGCTCACGAATTTCGGTGACCTGATCCCCCGTCGGCAGATCGGCCGGCGACTCGATGATCCGCACCGCGCCGTCCTTGAAAACGATTTCAAAGCCGACCGTCGGCGCGGTCTGCACCAGATCCACGTCGCTCTCCCGCTCCAGCCGCTCCTGAATGATCTTCATGTGCAAAAGGCCGAGAAATCCGCAGCGAAAGCCAAGCCCCAGGGCAGCGCTCGCCGCCGGTGTGAAGTTAAACGACGAGTCATTCAACCAAAGCTGCTCCATCGCTTCGCGCAGCTGCGCGCTCGTCGTGCCGGGGCCGGGATAGAAATCACAAAACACCATCTGCTGCGGCGGGTGATAGCCTGGCATCGCCTCATCGCACGGCCGACTGTCCAGCGTCACCGTGTCACCAATGTGTACGTCGTGAATCGTCTTGATGCCGGCAAACATGTAGCCCACTTCGCCGGGGCTGAGTTCGGGGCGACTGGTGATCTTCGGGGCAAAGACACCAACATCGCTCACGGGATAGACACGACCGGCGGCCATGAGCCGAACCCTGTCGCCGCGACGAAGCACGCCGTCGATTACGCGCATGTGGCAGACAACGCCGCGATGCACGTCGGCCTTGGCGTCGTAGATCAACGCCTTGAGCGGCTTCTCAGGGTCGCCCGTCGGCGCGGGAATACGCTCCACGATGGCTCGGAGAATCTCATCGACGCCGATGCCCGTCTTCGCCGACGCAAAGATGGCGTCCTCAGCGGGAATGCTGAGCACGCTTTCGAGTTCAAGTGCAATGTCCTCCGGCCGCGCCGAGGGGAGATCGATTTTGTTGATGACGGGAATAATGGTCAGGTTTGCTGCGACGGCCTTGTAGGCGTTGGCGAGGGTCTGCGCTTCTATGCCCTGCGACGCATCCACCAGCAACAGCACGCCTTCACAAGCGGCAAGGGCACGGCTGACTTCGTAATGAAAATCGACGTGGCCTGGTGTGTCGATCAGGTTCAGGCTGTACAGACCCGTGGGTTGGGCCGCGATACCTGTCGCTTTCGTCGCGTCCGAGGCACCGGTGTAGTCGTAGTCGAGGCAGGCCCGATTGGCCTTGATGGTGATGCCCATCTCTCGTTCGAGTTCCATGTCATCGAGGAACTGCTCGCGAAAGTCTCGCTCGGTGATGGCTCCGCAGCGTAGCAGGAGCCGGTCGGCCAGCGTGCTCTTGCCGTGGTCAATGTGGGCGATGATGGAGAAGTTTCGAATCCGCTCAGATTGCATGGGTGCGGATTCTACAGGGAAAGGTCGTTGCGAAGGTGGTCGCTAAATACACCCTGTCCAATAACGCCGCCAGTACAAGTCCGCATACGATCAATGAGCCGTCTGAATCGTTGTTTCACCGCGCGACCGACGACTTGCTATCCTGACTTCTCCCCCGGCGGAGTCGGGTTCGACGGACCTTTCATCCCGGTGGCGGGGTTCCAGTTACATTTCGGGCACAGGTTGTCCCCGCGCGCATCAATGTTCAACGGAAATATCTCCTTGCAGTCCCCGCACTTCGATGCCGGAACCCCCGTCCAATCGTCCGAGTATGGACTCTTGGCCTGCGTCACGATCGTGTCTGAAACTCGAACTCGCTCCGAAGTGGATTCATCTGCGTTGGCGGCTCCCGGTGCCAACGTCTTGCGACCCGTGCGAACGCACCGGTCGTAATCCTCGTTACTGACGTCGAATCCTTTTTGGGTCTTCGTGCAATACCAATACGACTTCGAATCTTCGCCGGCCTCCGCGGCAGCGCGAGTTCGAAAGACAAAAAGTCCCACTGCGACCGCGATGATGGCAAGCGCAGCGCCGAGCTTGATTCCTTCTTTTGCATTCATAATCAGTGAGGGCCGTCCGCGTACCACGTCCACTTGCGCCAGATTCGCCAGCCGTTGCCTTTCACGTTGCGCGTGTCAAAAAATCGATTCTCAACATGGCCGTCGAGGAAGGTGAATGTATGGTATGAGAACCTTCGATGCCATCCCGGACCAAGGCGCCCGCCACCACCCGCGAGGCTCGCACCGCTGAAAAGCGGTTCGACTTCGTTCTCCCAAAAGACAACAAACTCCGCCCCCTTTGCACCACGATTGAGTTGAAGGGTCTGCTTTCCGTGCTCGAACAGGTCGCTTAATGCCCAGTTCGACAATTCAGGCTCGTCCATGAAAAACCAGTTGATGCTATAACTGTTTCCAAGTGTCTCAAAGCTGGTCTGAGCAGATTCGACCTTTGGGTCATCGATAACCTCCCCAAAGCCTAAAACTTCGTCCGATCGATCACCGGGGCAACTCAGTATCTTCACCGGTTGATCGTCAATCGCCGACTCATCAAGGTACTTATTGAACGGACGAAGCTCAGCAGGAACATGATTCACGTCCCATTGCTGCTGACCAGCGCGCGGGCGGAGTCCTCTGCCACCGGCCCACGAATAACTTGTTGCCCCGGTGTCGGGATAGGGTCGGGGACGGTTCAGATTGTCGATTCTGTAAATGTACGTCCAAGGCAGGTTATTCTGGTCATCGTTGCCCAAATACTGATTCATGGCTCCCCCGATGGCCTTCATGTTGCTCAAGCACATTACACGCCGACCTTCCTCCCGCGCGGCGGACAGCGCCGGCAACAGAATTGAAATCAACAGTGCAATAATAGCAATGACGATGAGCAACTCGATCAACGTGAACGCGACCCTGCGCTTGCGCGCAAGAGCCGGACGACGTCGGACAACGGAAATCGACATGGAAAATCCTCACTCCACGAGTCGGCTTGTCACAGTCTTATGGAGACGGAATACGACACACACGACGAACACCACGGCTCTATCGTTCGCTAGTGCGAATCCATGCTATCTATATCCCAATCCACCTGACACTATTATATCAACGACCCCGGTCTGCTGCCAGCGAAGCAAGGTCGGGCCGTCTTACTATCTGATCCCACCCGCTCCAGAATGACGGAGTCCAAAGGGTCTTTATGGCCGAACACTGGCCGCCGGGTGCAGCTTCGCCGCTTCCCCCGGCTCCATCTGGTAACCATGTTCAGGGCCGGGATATTCCTTCCGTGTCACTGCCGTCACATAGGCCGCTATGGCGCTGTGCAAATGGGCACGCACATCTCCGAACTGGCGGACAAACCTCGGTACGGGCGGCTCTGAAATCCCGATCGCGTCATGCAAAACCAGCACCTGCCCATCCACATACGGACCGGCACCACAACCGATCACCGGCAAATCGGTCGACCCCGTGATGATCTTGGCCGGCTCCGGCGGCACTGCTTCAAGCAACAGCGCACATGCCCCGGCATCTTCCAGTCGCATCGCATCGTCGATGATTTGCTGCGCGCCGCGTGCATCGCGGCCCTGCGCTCGATAGCCCCCAAACTGATGCACCGCCTGAGGGCGAAGACCCAGATGTGCCATCACCGGAATCGTTGCCGCAGTCATGGCTCGAAGGGTATCCGCGATTCGCGCATCGCCCTCAACCTTGACACAGTCGCACCCTGCCTCGCTCATGAACCGGCCTGCATTGCGAATCGCCTCTTCCGTGTTTATGTGATAGGACAGGTACGGCATGTCCCCGACCAGGAACGCCCCCGGCGCGCCGCGTCGCACCGCCGCGCAGATGGCAATCATGAAGTCCATGGTTGCGCGGAGCGTGGAATCAAATCCGAGCACGACCTGTGCCGCAGAGTCCCCCACGAGAATCGAGTCTATTCCCGCTGCCTCTTCTATTCGCGCTGAAGGAAAGTCGTAGGCCGTCAGCATCGTGATCGGCACGCCAGCCCGCTTACGTGAACGAAGCGTGGAAAGCGTGATTTTCTCCCTAACGACCATCCGAGTAGCATAGACGAGCTTGACACATGCGACCATCGGGAGCAATGCCTTGTAAGGCTCGCAACGGCGACTGGGTCGCTGCAGCTTCTTATGCCCCAAGGACTTATCATTGCCCTTGCAGGGCATGCATCCGTCCTTTACACTGGACAGGCTCAGAAGTAATGGTGTAAGCAAGACACGGGCAAACGTTGGCCCGCGACGTGGAGCCGGTTGAATTCGCTTCACGGGGAGTTTGGCAGGAGAGCATCGGAATCATGGCACTGACCGCAGAACTGAAGACACAAACCGTGACCACCCATCGACGACACGACAAAGACACCGGGTCGCCCGAGGTGCAAGTCGCTCTGCTGTCCGGTCGCATTAAGCAGTTGGCCGAGCATCTCCAAACCCACAAGAAGGATCATTCCTCCCGCCGCGGCCTGCTCAAGATGGTCGGTGTCCGTAACAGTCTGCTCAAGTTTCTCACTCGGACCGACCACGATCGGTATCAGAAGATCATTGACAGCCTCGGCCTTCGAAAGTAATCAGATCGGTCGCTCGGCCCTCCGCGGCTCTCTCAGCGTTTTTTCCACCGGAAACACGCGCGATGCTGCAAGGCGGATCCCTTGCACATGTCTGCGCGCGCTCCCCATCCATCGTTTGGACGTTTCCGGTTCATGGTGTTGTGTGTCGTATGTCGGTAATGGTTGTTTGGCGAAGAAAAGGTAGTCGGTAGTATGAAGACGTTTAGTGTTGAGACGGAAATCGGCGGGCGTATCCTTAAATTTGAAACTGGCAAAATGGCGAAACAGGCCCACGGCTCTGTCATCGTCACCTATGGCGAGACGGTCGTGCTATGCACTGTCGTGCGGTCCAAGCCGCGCGAGGGAATCGACTTTTTCCCGCTCACCGTCGACTACCGCGAAAAGATGTACGCGGCCGGCAAGTTCCCCGGCGGCTTCTTCAAACGCGAGGCCCGGCCCACCCAAAAAGAAATCCTTACCATGCGGCTTATCGACCGCCCCAATCGCCCCCTCTTTCCCGATGGTTTCATGGACGAGGTCCAGATTCAGGCCATGGTCCTTTCCAGTGATCAGGAGAATGACGCCGACGTCCTCGCCATGTGCGGCTCGGCGGCCTGCCTGATGGTCAGCAACATCCCGTACGAGGGGCCGTCGGCCGGCATTCGCATCGGTCGTGTGAACGGCGAATACATCGTCAACCCGACCATTGCCCAACGAGGCGAGAGCGATCTGGAGATCGTAGCCGCCGGCCACCGGGACGCGATCAACATGATCGAAGTCGGCGCGATGGAGCTGCCTGAGAGCGTCATTGCCGATGGGTTGGCCCTGGCCCTGGCCGAGATCAAGAAGATCGTGAAGGTCATCGAAGAACTTGGCGAAATGGTCAAGGTCGCGAAGGAGTGGAAGCAGCCTGCCCGCGATCCGAAGATGCCGGTTCGCGTCAAGCAGTTGTGCGACAAGCTCGACCTCAAGGGTGCCAAGCGCACACCCGGCAAGCAGAATCGTTATGCCGCGATCAAGGACGTGTACGACAAGATTTGCGCCGACCTGTGCCCCGAGGGCGCGGAGAAGCCGGCCTATACCAAGAACGACGTCGTCGCCGAGATTCAGAAGATCGAAGAACGCCTCATGCACCTCGGCATCCTCGACGACGGCTATCGTCCCGACGGACGCGGAGTCGATGACATCCGCGAGATCATCTGTGAGGTCGGCATTCTTCCGCGAACGCACGGCTCCGCCCTCTTCACGCGCGGCGAGACGCAGGCCCTCGTCGTCACCACGCTCGGCACCTCCCGCGATGAGCAGACGGTCGACGAACTGCTCGAGGAGTACAGCAAGAAGTTCATGCTGCACTACAACTTCCCGCCCTTCTGCACCGGCGAAGTGAAGCGGCTCGGGGCCGTCAGTCGGCGCGAGATCGGTCACGGCAATCTGGCCGAGCGATCCTTGCAGGCCGTCCTGCCCAACCCGGAAAAGTTCCCGTACACCATTCGCCTGGTCAGCGACATCATGGAGTCGAACGGCTCGTCCTCCATGGCCAGCGTCTGCGGCGGCACGCTCGCCCTCATGGATGCCGGCGTCCCCATCAAGCATCCCGTCGCCGGCATCAGCGTCGGCATGGTCCACGATGGCGACCGCTACGCCCTCATCACCGACATCCTCGGCGAAGAGGATCACTTTGGTGACATGGACTTCAAGGTCTCCGGAACGCAGATCGGCATCACGGCTGTGCAGCTCGACCTCAAGGCCCGCAGCATCTCGCAAAAGCAGATCGAGGAAGTCCTCACCATCGCACGAACGGCCCGCATCAAGATTCTCAAGGAAATGCTCAGTTGCATCTCCCGGCCGCGCCCCGAGATCAGCAAACATGCCCCGCGCCTGCTGACCATCAAGGTGAACCCCGAAAAGATCGGCAAGATCATCGGCCCCGGCGGCAAGGGCATCAAGCATCTGGAGGCCACGACCGGCGCCAAGATCGACATCAGCGACGACGGCACCGTCAGCATCTCCAGCATCAGCGCCGAGTCGGCTCAAATGGCGTACGCGGCGGTCGAGCAGATTTCAGAGGGCGTGCGCGTCGGCAAGATTTACACCGGCAAGGTGATTTCGATCAAGGACTTCGGCGCGTTTGTCGAAGTGTCGCCCGGTCAGGACGGCCTTTGCCACATCAGCGAGCTATCCAACGACTATGTCGGCAAGGTCACGGACGTCGTCAACATCGGTGACATCGTCAAGGTCAAGGTCATCAATGTGGACGACACCGGCCGAGTGAAGCTCTCCATCAAGCAGGCAACGGCCGAGTGACGATTGATTTTTAAGGGCGGGCGCACCACTGCCTAACTTTTGAGTGCGTCAAAAAAACCTTGTGGCACCGACGATTAGTCGGTGCATTCCCTTGGTTTTTTGATGCACTCGTATGCTGCGTCGGCACGCGCGCCCGCTATTGATTTGCATGGCGCGGGTGCCGACGTTTTTTTTATGGCCACTCAACCCGATCCATCCCGACCCGATCCGGCGTTGGCCGAGCAATTGGTGGAGCTGTCCGCCATCACCGGCGGCCTCGCACACGAGATTCGCAACCCGCTCTCCACACTCAAAGTGAATCTCCAGTTGCTCGACGAGGACTGGGGCCAGATCGAAGCAACCCCGGACGCGCCACGTGAGGCCTTGGAGGTCGCCCGGCGCAGCCGCAAGCGCATCGCCGTGCTGCTTGAAGAGGCTGACCGACTCAAGCGCATCCTCGACGATTTTCTGAAGTACGTCGGCAAGCGCGACCTTGCGCCTTCGCCGCGCGATCTCGCCGAACTGATGCGCGACCTGGCCGACTTCTACCGCCCCCAGGCCGAATCGCACGCCATCGACCTGCGCGTCACCACGCCCGACCAGCCGCTCATCTGCATGATCGACGCCAACCTCATCAAGCAGGCCGTGCTCAATCTGCTCATCAACGGCCAACAGGCGATGGAGTCAGGCGGCGTCATGGAATTGTGCGTCGGCGTCGATGGTCCGATGGCGCGCATCGATGTGCGCGACTGCGGCCCCGGCATCCCGATCGAACGGCAGGAACACATCTTCCGCGCCTACTACTCCACCAAGAAAGCCGGCACCGGACTCGGCCTCGCCACCGCTCGCCAAATCATCCGCGACCACGGCGGCCAAATCCGCGTGCAGTCGGCCCCCCCAAACGGCACCAGCTTCACGATCCTGCTGCCATTGCAACAGCAAGGATCAATCGCCGGCATGTGAAGCCCTTTCTCGCAATTCTCGTGCGAGAATCTCTTCTCGCACGCACTCTCGCGGGAATCCTCGCGCGCGCACTCCGCTACGCTTCCCCAATCCACTTCACGCTCCCCGCATACACCCCGCCCGCCAGCGCATTCGCAAATCGTTCATCCCCCGTCATCAGCCGACAGCCTCGATCCAACGCCAGCGCCAAATACAAGCAGTCGTACACCGTTCGCCGCGTGCGCAGTGCAAGTTCCATCGCCGCCGGCAGGATCGGGGCCGACGACAGTATCACCAACGGCATGCGTAAGAAATCTGCGAGTATGCCCGTTGCCTCGTCGTGTGAGAGTTCTCGCCGCCCCACGCGCTTCCATAGGACGCTGCCGAACTCCGGCAGGATCAAGTCCGGCGCATACAGCGCCGCCCGCCCTGAAAGCAGCTTGGCGCTCTGCGTCGAGTGGGCCTCAGGCAGAAACCACTTCGCAGCCACACTTGCATCGACGACCCACTCTTTCACCGCCGCCGATCCTCGCGGACCAGCGCAGCGCTATCCGAGAAGCGCCGTCGGCCAAGCCCCTGCCGCCATCGCTTCGCCGCAGCCATCGCCTCAGCCGCCGTGAACCCGGCCGCAGACTCCAGAATGGACTTGGCCTCGCTCTGCAAGGATCGCCCATTCCGCTTGGCCCGCGATTTAAGCCGCGTCAGCATCTTGGCGTCCACATCTCGCACCAGAATATCCGCCATGGGAAGGGTCTCCGATTCAACCGAACAATGATAGCATTATGCTAGCACATTGGCAAGCCAGATTTGTTACAATACAACACGTCCACTACTCCGGGGCGATTCGGTGGAGCCGTGTTTTATTCAGTACGCGCATTATACTTCCGAAATGCAGTCATCCGACGCAGTAATCGTGCCCGCAACCTATGAAATCCTCAACGGATTGCCAGGCACCGGCCCCTACCCGGAACAGTTTTCCAGTGACGGTCGCGGAACGTTTCGCGAGGGCCTCGTCATCCGATTCCATCCTTCAAACGGAGAGCCTTGGGTCGGCAACTTCCAGTACGGCGATAGCGGGATGACAGGCGCACTCAAGCATCCTGACGGCAGAACTGTTATTGCCATCGCGCGTGGGACCGCGTATCACGTCGATCCGAACACACGGCAATTGATTAGAACCATCGGCTTTACTATCGGCAATGTGGTAGCGTCCTCCGCCAATCAGCTTGTTGTGTTGTCGGACTGCACGACGCTTTGGCTCGTGCATGCCGACGGCCGAATTCACGAATCCGAGCGGATCAGTTGGAATGATCCAATGGACCTTGGGATTGGCGAGCGACACGTGTTTGGCATTGCTTCCGATTTTGATTATGAGGAAGGTCTGCCATTCGCTGTTGACATTGAAACGGGAAAAGTGACCGGAGGCATCATGGATTTACCATTGGTCCGTTCAAGGAAGCACAAACATAGAGCAATGGATCGTCTCGCGCTCGTTTCGCTCAGATTCCGCTACGCGTTTCGCTTGCTCGTAGTCGTCGGATTGCTTTGTGCCCTGATATGGATGCTTGCCCGATTCTAAGATTGTTGAGTGTGTTGGCACTGTCACCCCCCTCATCCCGACAATTCACAAACCGCTTGACCTTATCCCCCTTCCCCAATTTTTCCCTTGCCAAATAAACTTTGAGATAGTATTATAAAATCC
>JBBTET010000021.1:0-39046 GCA_038042195.1 Planctomycetota bacterium
GGCTGAGCCATCGTACCATGTAGTGGGCCGTCTTTCCCGCCTCATTGCCTGAATATTCCACAATCGCCGGAGAGCGGGTGGCCAGCAGCAGGAATCGCAAATCGGCCGGACCCGTCGGCGGGGCCTCGCCCAGCGCGGTCAATTTCACCCACACCTCCGCGCCGATCGCGCTGCGCGGTTTCGTCCGCCGCTGCGGCGTCCGCTCATCGGCGAGGGTAATGCGATGCGTCAGCCGCAGCGCGAAATCCACCTTCACCAAGGGCCGCGTGGTCGGCGCGGGCGTCGGGGTCCGCGTGCGGTCGGGGATGGTGATGCCCAACTCCGCGCGGGCCGAGTCGGTGGTCGGCCCGAACCCCTGAATTCGGCGCACGGCGGCCCGCATCAGGGCCTCGAACTCCCGGCTCGCAAAGCCCACGGATAACAATCCGTGGTCCCCTCTCCGAACCAAAATCCGCGAAATCTGCGAATGCGCCCCCCTCAGCCGCGTAGGGTGGATTGTCCTCAATCCACCGAATTCGGCCAACCACGAACCGCCTAGAAGGCAAATCCGCGTATTCTGCGGCTCTAACTCATTTCCTAACAACAACCTACCACAACTCACAACCCGCGCGAAGCGCCGAGCAAGACTACTAACCGTGCCCACCCAACCCCGGAAACTCCGCGCCCCTCAATCCGTCATCCCCGCTGGCACTTTCCCCATCGCGATCAAAAGACAAATTACCCAAATTGTGTGTCACCCCACATCCCCGCGTTGCAAAGGAACCCCTTCGTGCTCAGTGCTTTTGTGCCTTCTCCTCAAGTCTCAGGCCTGTCACGACTTGCGCGATCTTCAGACAAACTGCCGCAATTCCGCTGTTTGGAAATCCGGCCCCCGAAAAAATTCTCAAAATTCCCCTTGCCCCAGCCCACCCGCGTGCTATATTAGTTAGGTATAAGTTAGTAACGCCCGTTTAGCCGGCCGGGCGTGCCCGCCGTTTTCTTGCCGCGCGAAAGGAGGCCCCACCATGTCAAAGTCCCGCCGTGACAAACCCGCGTTGCACAGCAACCCCTTCCTCCCCTCCGTGCCTGTGTGCCTTTGTGCCTCCTCTCTCCCACCCAGTCTGCGCCACCTGCGAAATCTGCGGTTCCATCTCCATCACTAACCAATGTCCCATATCGGTTGGCGGCGTCTGGCGGCCGAAAACCCCGATTGGCGGCAATTTGCGGCCCCTCTCTTTTTTTCCAGCCACTCACGGCGAGTCAAACCGCCCAAACTTCGATTACCCACTCCCATATTCAAGTCCAATCCGCCCAAATACCTGCCAAAACCCCGTCTCATAAATCGCGCCGTCCACTTCCACGTGGTCCCGCCCATCCCTGAATCGTACCGTTGGTCCAGATCGAACCACCGGGCCGGATGCGGCCCCAGATCGGTCACGGAGCCGGCGCTGCCATGGCGGGAAAGACAACCAAATCCTCTATTCATCGCCTGCGATGGTGCGCCGTGGCCGCGCCCACAGCACTCCTGGTGACGGCCCTCGCGCTGCACCTCCTCCATGCGCACCAAGCTCACATCGACCACCAGCGCGAATCCGTCAGACTCTTTGCCGACGCCGCCGCCTTGCCCCTCCGTGCGAATCCATCCATAACTCCGGTGAACCTCCGCACCTGGTGCGAACAAGTCGTCGGAACGCCCGGCGTCGTGGCCGCATGTGTGTGGGATGGCCGTGGTGAACGGCTTGCCGCCGACGAGGAGTCCCATCCACTGACCGCGTCGATGTCCGTCGTCGCATCAACGGATGTCGTCGACATCGCCGACTTCGCTCCACCGTCCAGCCTCGCCGCCAACGTCCCTCGACTCTGGCGTGTCAACGTAGCGCTTGGAAAATCGCACGACAACGGCCGCGCGGCGCAAGCGACATTCCTCGTATCGCCGGAGCGCCTCGCGGCCGCTTCAGGCGGCGCGTCGTGGTGGCTCATCGTCGGCCTGCTGATCGCCTGGGCCGGCGTGACGCATTGGATGATGAGCCAAACGCGCGACTCCGTCATCACACCCCTAACGGAAATGATGGCCGTGGTTCAGGCCGGCACTTGGAGCGGGGAGCACGAGCGCCTCGTCGGCCGACGCGATGAATGGGGCAAAATTGCCCGGTGCATTGATGATCTTCGCATGGAGGTCGGCAGCGTGCGGGACCACGTCGAACGAATCGAACGCCGCACCGATCAGGAGATCGCGCAGGAGACGAAGCGAATCGCACGGGACATCCAGCAGTTGGAAATCAAATCAAGCCTCGATCCGCTGACCAAGCTGATGAATCGTCGCGTCTTCGACGAAAAGCTGCCCGCCATCTTCGCGGCACAGCGAGGCTGCGGCGGAGATTTGTCGGTCATCATGATGGACCTCGATCAGTTCAAGAAACTCAACGACACGATTGGTCATGCGGCAGGCGACGACGTTCTCGAAGTCGCGGGACAACTGCTAACGCAATGCGCCCGAAAGCAGGATGTGGCCATTCGCTACGGCGGCGATGAGTTCCTGCTGTTCCTTCCCGGCGTCTGCGCCGACGACGCCCATCGAATCGCCCAACGTTTGATTGCCATGTTCACGCAGCAAGTAAAGGTCATGTTTCCCGGTTCAGGCGTCACCATGTCGGCTGGTGTTTCGAGCCTCCTGGGAAATCGTCCCGACCAGCCGGAAGAACTGGTGGAGTGGGCCGACGCCGCGCTCTACGAAGCCAAACGCGCTGGCAGGCGCTGCGCAAAAGTCAGCACGCTGGGGCCGGTTGCGGCATAAGCCCATTTACATTGGTTTGCGCTTCATGGCTCGACACCTTCGCCATCGCCTCTATAATCCGACGGTTGGGTGACGCCCCTCCTCGCGTCATCGTCTCACCTTGACCCAAGCGAGACTGTACCGTTGATTCGATTCTGCAAGATCATCTCCATCACCGCGCTTTTCTTCGTGTCGGGTTGCGGCTCCTTCGTCGAACGTATTGCCAAGGCACAAGAGCAGGGTGAGAATCGTCGCGGTATCACCTATTACGTCGGTGGCGCGGGACCGATCGGCAACGTCGGCTCTTGGGACATTCCGCGAGGA
This sequence comes from Planctomycetota bacterium, assembly GCA_038042195.1. GTDB lineage: Bacteria > Planctomycetota > Phycisphaerae > UBA1845 > UTPLA1 > JACRIM01. The sequence goes on from JBBTET010000021.1 coordinate 3,077, forward strand.
CTCACCGATGCGGGCTACGAGGGATTCGTCGAGGTTTTCACCTGGCAGGGCTGGACCCACGCAGGCGACCAGATGAATCTCGCCCGAAACCGGAGCAAGGGGGCCGAGCTGGCCGCCGAGATAAAGGCCTATCGCCGACGATACCCCAACCAGAAAATCAACATCATCGCTCTATCGGCTGGCACGGGCATCGCCACCTTCGCACTGGAGTATCTTCCCGAGGGGGTCGAAGTGGACCATGTGATTTACCTCGGATGCAGCCTATCAAGCAGCTACGACATGACCCGCGCATTGCGCCGCGTCAATGGCGGGCTATACTGCATCCACTCGTTTCGTGATCCAATCTTGAATAACGTCGTCTGGTACACCGGCACCGTTGATCGAAGCGCGGGCGACGAGGGCATCGCCGGGATGGAGGGCTTTCGCCTGCCTCGTCACAAAGGTGCCGACTCCGAACGACAATATGCCAAAATACGCAACGTGCCCTATCGAACCGAGTTCGCCTCGGTCGGGTATGACGGCGGCCACACCGACACCACGACGCGAGAGTTCGTGCGAGATTATCTGGCCCCGGTCATCCTGAATAATGAGAAAACGCTCCTCGGAGATTCGTATCGGGAGCGATTTGATAGTACACCACGTCCGACGACAAGGCCGACCACTCGTCCCGCTCCCGACCGCAAGGAGGCCGTGATGAAGAAACTCGGCCCTGAAGAACCCATCGACCCCGATTCCCGGCGAACCGCCGAACGTTAGCAAGGCAGGATAGCAATGGCCGCTCGAATGAAGGCGTCGGATCGGCGCGAGCAACTGCTCGAAGCCGCAATCGCCTGTTTCGCCGAACACGGCTATCAAGGCACCACGACGGCCCGCCTGGCCCGCGCCGCCCATGTCAGTGAGCCGGTGCTCTATCAACATTTCGCCAGCAAACACGACCTCTTCGTCGCGCTGTTGGAAGAAATCGGCAAAGTGGTCATTCGAGAATGGAAGAAAGCCATCGCCCCGCTTCGATCACCTTCGGATCAGTTGCGCGTCCTCTTGCGTCTGAACCCGGCCACCACCAACCCACGAGGTCAACAGCTCTACCGCATCATCTTCGCGGCCCAGTCCGAGTTCCATGAGCCGATGATTCAGGCCGCCCTCCGAAAGCACTATCAACAATATGCCCAATTCATCACCAACGTCATCAAACGCGCCCAACGCGCCGGGCAGGTTCGTCGAGATGTGTCATCGATCGGCCTCGCGTGGCAATTGGTCCACGCAGCGATTGGGTTCGCGCTGATCAAGCCGTTGGAGATTCCGGGGCATGCGTCACCTGCTACCATTGAGCAAGCGATCGGACTATTGATGGAACAACTAGCGGGAGACGTGGGAACAGTGCCGACGGCGGGCAAGCATCGGTGAAGAATTACTTCTGCTCGGTGGCCGACGAATCAATCTTGCGCGGGGAGTCAGACTTCACATCCGTGCCGACCTGACTGATCTCGTCCGTCGTGTCCTTCAGACCCTTCTTGAATTCCACGATGCCCCGGCCCAGAGAACGGCCTACCTCTGGCAGTCGCTTGCCAAAGAGCAACAAGGCAACGACGCCGATCACAATCATCTCGGGCATGCCGATGTTTGGAAGAAAGGCGAGCATGGGGGCATATGCGATCATTTGACGGCTCCAGTGCGTTCTGTCTCCGCACAAGACTATATCGCCGCAACAAGTCCCTGCCCACTGCAAAACGCCAGGCCCCGGTGTACCAGCGACCGACCACGCCTTGGCAACGCTGGGGGCGATGGCCTCGGTATGCGGCATCTGCCGATAAACAGGGAGTCCCACGTTATCGGCGAACTCACACATGTGTGGAATTACAGGGATCATCTCAACGGACCCGCTCGGGGAGGCTGACCAGGCGGTCGTCCGGGAGATGACTACGCGCCTGGCCCATCGTGGACCCGATGGATGCGGATTTCACGTCGGCCGACACGCACTCCTGGGGCACCGCCGCTTGTCGATCATCGACCTGCACGGCGGTCGGCAGCCCATCGCAAACGAAAGTGAGTCCGTCCACGTCGTCGCCAATGGTGAAATCTACAACTTCATTGAACTGCGTGAAGAACTGCAAACCAAAGGGCATCGGTTTCGCACCGCAAGCGACAGCGAGTGCCTTGTTCACCTCTATGAGGAACATGGCGAATCGTGCGTCGATCCTGCCAACGGAATGTTTGCATTTGCAATCTGGGACGAAACGACTCGCACCGCGCTGCTGGCTCGCGACAGACTCGGAGTCAAGCCGCTCTACTACTATTTTGACGGACGACGACTGGCCTTCGGATCGGAGTTAAAGTCACTGCTTGCGGTGCCCGGCATACCACGAGAGGTCGATGCGACGGCGCTGGTGGACTACCTCACGTTCGGGTTCATCCCATCACCCAAAACGATCTTCAAAAACATCTGCAAGCTCCCGCCGGCAACGATGCTCAGGTTTCACGATGGTCGAGTCACCATGCGTCGTTATTGGGAACTGCGCACCGACGAACCTCTGAGCGGAAACATCGAGACCGTATCGGAACAGATTTGGCACGGTCTTCGAGATTCAACTCGGCGACGTATGATGGCGGACGTACCCATTGGCGCATTCCTCAGCGCTGGCATCGACTCCGCCGCCGTCGCCGCGGCAATGGCCGGCCTTTCCCGCACAGCCATCGACAGCATCACCTGCGGATTCGACGAGCGGCAATTTGACGAACGCGAGGCCGCCGGCGCGACGGCGAGAGTGCTGGGCACGCGCCATCACGAACTCATCGCATCGGTCGACGCGGAACAAACGGTTGATCTGCTATGCCGACACTTTGATGAACCATTCGCCGATGCGTCCGCGATTGCAACCTACACCCTGTCACGCGAGGCGCGGCGAATTGTCACCGTGGCGTTGTCCGGTGACGGGGGTGACGAAGTCTGCGCCGGGTATCGTCGATACCGGTTCGACGCCAACGAAGAGCGCGTGCGGCGAATGCTGCCCAGCGCATTGCGTCGGCGCGTGTTCGGGACACTTGGGGCGGTGTATCCGCGCGGGGATGGTTGGCCTCGAATGCTGAGAGCACGAGCCACGCTGCGAAATCTGGCGGTGGACGGAGCCACGGGGCACGGCCAGAGCATGTCAACGATGGACGCCGAGGATGTGTGTGATCTCTTATCGCCGGAAGTGGCTCGCGAAGTTGACGCATACGACGCCCTGGATCATGTACGCAATCTGTATGACCGCTGCGACGCCCCGGATCATGTGTCGAAGTGTCAGTTCGTTGACATGGGCCTCGGGCTGGCGGATGGAATCCTGACCAAGGTCGACCGCGCCGGCATGGCCCACGGACTCGAGGTTCGGTCGCCCATGTTGGATTACGAATGGGTGCAACTGGCCTGGCGCGTGCCGGTGGCCATGCGAATGACCGGCGGAGGAAAAGGCGTCCTGCGGCGCATCGTCGAAGGCAAGCTCAACAAATCCACGGCGACGCGACGGAAGACAGGCTTTGAAGTGCCGCTCAATGAGTGGTTCAAAGGTCCGCTGCGAGATCGATTCCAGGAGGAAGTCCTGGCCCCCAACGCCATTGTGCGTGAGTGGATCGACCACGATGTCACACGACGAATCTGGAATGAGCATCTGACCGGCCGCAAAACGCACGGACCGACGCTTTGGAAGCTCGTCATGTTGAATTCGTGGTCACGGATGTATCTTCACGGCAGCGAAGCATGTGCATCGCCGGACACAGCCGCGCACCAAGCCGTCCATAACGCAAAGGGCATCGCGTGAATGCGGCCATCGTTCGGCGCATCCTGATTCCCCTGCATGAGCGCTTGATCGGCCGACAGACGCTTCGATTCCTCTCCGACATGGAAGCATCGCAATGGTGGCCGCGAGAAAAGCTGCTTGCCTTGCAACGAGAAAAATTGCGCCGGCTCCTTCAACATGCCCACGCGAAGACCCCCTTCCATCGTGATAGAATCGACAAGGCCGGCATCAACCCGGACTCCGTTTCGTTGGACGATTTGCACCGTCTCCGCCTTCTTAACAAAGCCGATATCGCCGCGCATCTTCCAGAAATGATCGATGCCTCCGTCACCGGCGGCCTTCATGATTGCACCACCGGTGGTTCGACCGGTGCTCCCCTCGCCTTCAAAATGGACCGATCTCGACAAGCCGCTGATCAAGCGGCTCGGGCGCGAAGCCGGCGCTGGTTCGGCATCGAACTCGGTGAGCGCGAGGCCTATCTGTGGGGTTCGCCCATCGAGCAAACAACCGGCGACGTGATAAAGACCGTCCGCGACCGTCTGACCAATCACCGGCTACTCAATGCCTTCAACATGACACTTCAATCAATGGCGTCGTACCTTACTGAACTCTCACGATTCGACCCGGTGAACCTTTTCGGATATCCGAGCAGCCTGTCGAGGCTCGTGCGATTTGGCGTGGATAGCGGTCGCCCGGTCCGAAACAGTTCCCTCCGCGCCGTGTTTACCACCGGTGAACTACTCGCTCCGCCCGATCGAGCCATTCTCGAAGAGCACCTCGGCGTTCCAGTCGCCGATGGATACGGCAGCCGCGAAGGCGGGTTCATCGCCCACCAGTGTCCGCAAGGGTCGTATCACATCACAATGGAAAGCGTAATCGTGGAGCTTGTCGATTCCGAAGGACACCGCGTCGAGAATGGTCAGAGCGGCGAAATCGTCGTGACACACCTGGATGCTGTTGGAATGCCGTTCATCCGCTATCGCACCGGCGACATTGCGCGGCGCTCCATGGGTGCCTGCCCATGCGGTCGCGGGCTTGACACCCTCGACCTTGTCGAAGGCCGCCGCACCGACGCCTTGCGCCGAGCCGATGGCGGTTACGCCCATGCACTATCCGTCATCTATGTGCTACGAAATGAACCAGCGGTGGCGGAGTTCAAGGTGACACAGCGGCGAACGCTCGACCTGGATGTCGACATTGTGCCACGTGGTCCGCTGGATGCCGCGTCCCAATTCAGAATGGCCCAATTGCTCTCACGTCAGATCGGCGGCGCACAGGTGCGCCTGCATCTGACGGAGTCGATCACTCCTGATCCATCTGGGAAACACCGGCATGTCGTGAGCGAGGCAACGTAACCGGCACGGCCTCGTACGTCCGGCCCTCGATAAGCTGCGTCGTCAGCATGTCCTCGACGTGCGTCGCGCTCACCATACGGCGGAAATCCATGACCCATCGCAGTGCGATAGCGCCGCTAAATGCCCCCATGCCGGCCAGGATCACCTTCGTAATGTCGCAATGCCGGGTGGGCTGATACAAATGAACACACTCGCACAACACTGAAGCCGCCATCGTCGCCATCACAACGATGAACGTCCGGCGTCGCCACGGGCGTGACGAGATGCCCGTCGCGACGAATGACAAGACCGCCCCCAACGCGCCAAATCGCAAGAGGTCGGTCGAAATGTTATACGCTGCCAGGTTGGCTCGCTGACCGAAGTGCCCCAGAAATGGCACGAGACAGGCCCGCTGGTCAAATGCGCAAGCAACGTCGGTCTTCGGATCAAAATCAAACGGAGCAAGTCCATACGCAATCGTCATTCCGCATGTCATGAACGCAACGGCGGTTGTGACAGGCCTCGGCCATTCAAAGACCCCCATCGAAACGCGGTCAGTCACTGCATTTCTGCGATGAATGTAAAGAGCCTTCGCCCCAATCGCCGCGCCAATCGGCCACGCAACGAGTGCGCAGGCAAGTGTCGCGGTGTCGAGACCGTGAGAAATCAAGAAGATGCGGAGGACCGTGATGCACGCCGCGAGGCACATGACGCTCAGCATTGACCAAAAGTAGGTTGCCGATGTCGTCAGCCCCGCACGGCCAAGTCCCACCACGAGGAGGGCCGCTATGGCTGCATACAGCGCAACGTCTGCCATGCGATCAAGCGTGTATTCCCATCTCATGCGAGTCAATTCAGTCCCGGATCGCCGATCAGACTTTACGTCTGCTTCGAGGCGCTTCGCCATCTCGTCCCACTGAGCCAGCGGACTAGCATCGCCACGTAAAATCGCCACCTTGGCGGTGTGCTTCACGTCGGGGACCACATCAAAAGGCCGCAATTGCACGACCAGCACGAAGCACACAAACGAATAGGCCACCGCGAGCCACCAATTCCGAGCGGCGGCGGATCGCCCGAAGGACAAGAGGCGTCGAATCGGTTGTTCGGCAAAAAGCCCGACGCACACGCCAAGCACGGAACCTAGGCCATTGGAGACCACATCAATCCACGACGGAACACGCAAGCGGTCGAAGACCTGGCCCTCTTCCACAAGAAAACTCAGGCCAGTGCCAACGATGACTGGGACGATCGCCGAGGCAACACGTCCCCACAATCGTCGCCGAACCGCAAAGAAAAGTCCGGCCCCAACAGGAACATATGCACCGATGTTAAACAGAATATCTGCAATGCTGATCGGCAGTACATACAATCCCAATCGTGCATCCCCCAGCCCAGCGCGAACCACCCGTCCGAATTCAAAAGGGATGAAGCAGCAATAGACGAGGAGCAACAAATAGGCCGCCAGCAACATCTCCGGCAGACGGCGATGCACGGCATTGATGATCGGTTCGCTGGAAACATCACCCGATGCGAACGGTACGACCCTCTCTTGCATGGAGGTCATCGCCCCTTCCGCAGCGTCGGCAAGTCTAAGATACGCAACCGAGAATCCCGAGGATACACGGGGCGATCCGTCTGCCACGGATTCGGCTGCGTCGTCGGCTCGAAACCGTCGCGCTGGGCCATGTCCCAGATCGAATAGCGCACGAGTTGTCGCAAATCCGCCTCGGCGCGGAAGTCCGCTTCCTCAAGCCAGACCTTATGTTTGGGCTTGGGGTGGCTGTCATCCTCCACCTCTTCGCGCCGACACTCGGCGATCGTCACGGGAATGCGATAGCTCGTCAGGGCCTTTTCAGTCGTCGCATCCCAGATCACGCCGACATACTCCGCATCCGCGTCCGTTTCCTTCACCCGGGCGTAGATCAGGCAAAGCCCGCAATCATTCTGCACGGACTTCTTCAACAGTGCCTTGTGCTGGATACCACGCGGATCAAGCCCCGTCATTCGGTGCATCGTGACTTCCCGAAGCGCGGGAAAATCATCAAGGAGCTGGTTCCAATACGCACTGCGCTCAACGGTCATCGACGCAAGCTGAATATGATGTGTGGTGGAGTCGGAATCCGTGACGGCGTTGATCCGCACCACCGAGATGCCCGTTGGAAATCGGCCGATCGTGGGAGTTTTATCAAGCTCCTTCGCCCCACTCGGAGGTAGCTGATCGTGAGTCACTCCCAAATCCACCGGAGTCACACATATCTGTTCCTCCTTCACCGGCGAAACATAGGTGTGAGAATCAGAGCGACAAGCGGTGACGAACACCAAGACCGCCGGCAGGAGTGCGATTTGTAATTTGGTTTGAATCATGTGCGATGGCTGCCCGTGGCGAAAGCGGTGCCGACCGTTGCTCTTATCGGGTGTTGGAGGGCACGACTTGCGTGACCGGTCCGCACAGCATGATGACAACGCAACGCCGACGATTGCGCTCTCCCACCAGTGCGCCACTCATTCGCGCATGTGCAAATCTTGCACATGCCTGTCTCCGGCTCGCACGCAGAAACTGCGCCCGGCCAACATGGAACCACCTTCTCAGGTACCCCCCGGCGGCGTCCGATACCCTTTATCGAGCAATCATCGGAGTCCGCGTGTCAACAAACACCATGCTGTCCGTCGATCTGGCCACTGCCGCGAGCCTGCCGCCCATGCGCACGGCTCCGACCGTCGTTCGTCAGAAGACACCAGCGTCCGGCAAGATGTTGATTGGCGGCTGTCTGCTGCATCTGCCTCGCGGTGCTTGGATGCTGATGGACCTGATCCTGGTCTGTTTCGGCACGGCTCTCGGTGACAAGCTTTTCGTCTGGTGGTCAGCTGGGAATCTCTTCACCGACTACAACCAATGGCTGGCGAATGTCGTCGTCGGTAGCGCCGTCATCATCGCGGGCAGCGTGGTCGGCCTGTATGAACAAACGACCCTCTGGGTCCGTTCTCGCATCCTCGCGCGATGCCTGCTGACCGTCACGATCGCCATGCTGGCAAGCTGGCTCGTATTGCACCTGCTTATGTATTCAAACTTGAGCAGGCGCGCCGCGGCGTCGGGCGTCGTGTTTTATCTTCTCACGGCATCCGGCCTCCGACTGCTCGGACACACCGCCGTGCGCGAAGTGAAACGCGGTCTGCTCGTCATCGGTCAGGGGCCGCTCACCGGGACCATTATCCGTTCAATCCGTCGCGGTGCCGTCAGCGGCTATCGCTTGGTCGGTATGGCCGTCGGGGATGTGCAATCAGCCCGCATAGAAAGCGGAGGCGACATCCCGGTCGTCGGCGACATTGCCAACATCGAAGACCTTTGCCACCGTTTCGACGTGGCGGAGGTTGTCGTTGCGGAAGAGGCATCCAAGAACCCGCAACACCAGCGCGCCGCCCTCGCCTGCCTGCGCATGGGCTGCCGCGTCACGAACGAAACCACCTTCTTTGAGACGACGTTTGGCGAAGTGCCCGTTTCACACATCTCGCCGAATTGGTTTATCTCCGCCGATCTCAAGGGGCAGTTGCAGGAACACACGACCGCCAAGCGACTCTTCGACGTCGCCGCTGCGACCATCGGCCTGATCCTCGCGGCACCCGTGATGCTTTTGATCACGCTGATCCTCAAGGTGCAAGGACGCGGCAACGCGTTGTATTCGCAGACCCGCGTCGGCCAGGGCGGCCGGCCGTTCACGCTTTACAAGTTCCGCACCATGCGCGGAGACGCCGAGGCCGGAGGCACGACGTGGGCCTCGCCCAACGATCCGCGCGTCACACCGGTGGGTCGCTTCCTGCGAATCACGCGCCTCGATGAACTGCCGCAACTCTGGAACATCCTTAAAGGCGACATGTCCCTCGTCGGCCCGCGCCCCGAACGGCCGGAGTTCGTCGGCCCGCTCTCCATCCTCATTCCGTTCTTCAACGAGCGACATCTAATCAAGCCGGGTTTGACAGGGTGGGCACAAATCAATTACTCCTACGGCGGCTCCATCGCCGACGCCCGGCGCAAGCTGCAACTCGACCTCTACTACATCAAACACACCTCGCTCGAACTCGACCTCATCATCCTCCTTCGCACCTTTGGTACCTTTTTTCGCGGTTCACGATAGCCCCACTCGTATCCGTCCGATTATTGGTATCATTTCCGTCAGGATCGTGCGTCTCCCAAGGTCGGATTGTCCTTATGAACTCGTCGTCACTCATTTTGATCTTGAGTCATGTGTGGTTAGGCCAATCCGCCTCAGTCGCCCAACACGGCGGCGGTCCACTCGACACGCCCGCGCTGCACGAGTGCGTGCCCGAAACGTTGCACCAGTATGTACGCGGTGCCGCTGACGCGAATTGCAAACGACTGGGACTCACACCCGCCGCGCGATCATCCACGGCGCTCTTTCCCTTTTACCCCATCGGCGGCAATCACGGCAACGACATCTTCCACGGGGGCTTCGTCGATCTCGACCCCACAGCGAATATCAACACCTACGGCTGCCTGCCCTTTACCTACAACGGCCATGCCGGTATCGACACGCCGCTGCGTAGTTTCGGAGAACAAATCGTTGGCGTCCCTGTCTTTGCCGTTCTCGACGGCATTTGCACCTTCGCACAAGACGGCTGGCCCGACATGAACACCGGCGGAGGCGTGCAGGGAAATATCATCGGCCTTACTCCAATCGGCGAGAATCGAACCATTTGGTACTACCACTTGAAAAACGGTAGCGTCTCCGTCTCGGTTGGACAGTTCATTAAGGCCGGCACGCAGATCGCTCAAGTGGCATCGAGCGGAAATAGTTACGGACCGCATCTGCATTTTGAAGTGCGCGACCAGCCGGGTGATGTTGTCTATGAGCCGTTCGCGGGAGCCTGTCGCCCCGGCCCCAGCGGCTTCGTCAATCAGCCGCCGCTTATCACGGATTGCTTCTTCGACGATTTCGGATTCACGCATGTCGACCTGACGACCGTACAACAACTTCCCTTTGCCCAGCCGCGCGAGGGGCAGATCGGCCTCGACGACCCATTTATCCGCTTCTGGGTCAAGGGTCACAACCTGCCCGTTGCGAGCACGTGGCGGGTGCGCTTCTATCGCCCCGACAATTCCGTATCCTCCGATACCGGTTGGTTCTTCTTTAACACTGAGGTATGGCGTGATTACTCGTTCCCCTGGGAATACGAAGTCCCGATGACGTTGGATGTCACCGGTACCTGGAACGTCCGCGTCGACTTCAACGACGTGCAGATGATCAACGCACCCTTGGAAGTCAAGACGACGAGGACCATCGGCTTCAACCGGCCGCCGCAGCCGAACACCGTCGCCTTCAATCCGCCGGCTCCGACATTGACGGATGTCGTCGTTGCCGACGTCAGCACGTCGGTCCTGCTGGATGATTTGGATTACGACCTGGTGCGCTATCACTACGTTTGGACCGTCGATGGCAGCGTGGTGCGAAACGTGACCACTGCGGGTCAGGCCGACGCGATTCCGCATCACCTCGCTTGTCCAGGCTCGACCATTCAATGCATGGTGACTCCCAATGACGGCGTTGCCGACGGACCGACGGCCGACGTGACCTACACGCTTCCTGGCACGCTTCTACCTGACATGGATTGCGATTGCATGGTGACCCTCTCGGATGTACCCGCCTTTGTCGAGGCCCTATTGCAAACCGGCGGACCCCAGGCATGCGTCCCCGGACGAGCCGATGCGAATCACGATGGCACGGTCAACGCCCGCGATTTGGCACCCTTCGTCGATGTGCTCGTTCCGTAGGATGTTTTCACCGCTGAGCCGTCCTTAATCCGATTGCCCTCATGTGAACTACCGCCTACGATCCGCCGTAGTAGGAAGATCATGAACACAGATCTCGTCGGCAAAGTCCTCTCCATCGCTGTCCGACCCGACAAACGCGCCACGCTTAAGGAAATCCCCGTGGCAAATGCCGTCGCGGATGGTGGCATCGACGGCGATCACGCCGTGGCCCCGACGCGAGGAATCACGTTTATCTCGGCAAAGCAGTGGAACGACACCCTTGGCGAACTTGGAGCAGACTTGCCGTGGCACACTCGGCGTGCAAATGTGTTGATCGATGCCCCGTCGCTCGGCCACTGGATCGGAAAGACCATCCGCGTTGGCGAAGTGGAAGTGGAAATCCTCGATGAAACCCGGCCCTGTCAACTCATGGACCAACTGCACAACGGACTTCGCGCAGCCTTGAAACCCGACTGCCGAGGAGGCGTCCTCGGGCGCGTCAGCAAGAGCGGGAGTTTTCGCGTGGGCGACACTGCGGAAGTAATCACCAAATAGTCCACGAGCCGGACTACTCATCCCCATCGTCGGATTTCTCGTCCTCGTCGTTCGCCTTCATTTCCTTCGACTTCTTGTTGCTTGCGCCCGACGACTTCTTTGTGTCCTCGTCGTCCTCATCCTTATCCTTCGTGCCGGCCTCCTTAGCGCGGGCCGTCGCTTTCACGACTTCCATCGTCGGCAGGATCAGCCCGTTGGAAATGTCTCGTCCGATCCCGGTGAAGGCCATGCCTTGTAACTCCTCGTCCTCCGGCATTTGGATGACCGCAATCCCCACGATCTGGCCCGACGCTGAAAAGACCGGCAGCCCCGGCTCCAATCCGCCCAGCCCCGTGGGAACGAGCAGATCGCGCGGCTTCTTGGTTTTGCCGGCCAGCCGACCCTCACTCACCGTCAGGATTCTGTCGAAATACTTGGCCATCTTGCGCAGCGCCAATATCCGCTGACCCACCTCCGGCGCGATGGACTTGGACATGTCGAGACACGCGAACTTCCGATCGCCGGGCTTCTTGATCTGCACCCACGCCAGGTCGAGTTCACTATCACGGGCCAGCACCTTGGCTTCCAACCCATCAATATCGTCGCCGATGAGCACCTTGATGTCCGTCGGCGTCGCACTGCCGCCAATCGAACGCATCATTCGTGGCGACCCGAACCGCGTATTCCCGCACAACACCAGCCCCCCGGCATCCACCATCACGCCCGTAATCTCGGCCTCGCTCTCTCGATTGCCGAATTGCCCTTCCATCTTGAGCACGAACTTCACGGTGACAAACGCCGGCCCAACATCGGTGAGAACCCTGGCATAGTCGGCCGTGTCATCCGCGCGAAGCGAACCGACCGACACAACGATTATCAGCGTAACGACAGCCATGTTACGAAACAAACGGGGCATTCGGGTCTCCTTAATTGGCCGGGGCCTTCTTGTCATCCTCTGGCAGGTTCGGCTTCCACTCCGGCTCCACAAATTGGAACCTCGTCTGAACGCCGCGCAGCACAACAAACACCACTCGCTGCGGCTGCTCCTTGGCAATGGCCTTCATGGCTTTCTTATACGCCTTGAGGTCTTTGATCTCGTGCTGATTAATCTTCAAAATCAGATCGTCGGATTGCAGACCGCCCAGCCCGGCCCAACCCGCCGACTCAGCCGATTCAACAAGGACGCCTTCAACAGTCTCGTCCCAACGATGATCGTCACGGTCGAAAAACGTCAACTCGCGCACGGTCAGTTCAAAATCCTGATTCCGGGCGCGACGGGCCTCTTCAGGCGTCAGGCGCGTTCGCTCCAACTTGACCGTCAGCTTCTCCTTCGACTTGTCCCGCAACACCGTCAACTCGGCGGACTCATCGATCTTCAGCTTTCGCACGGCCCTCGCAAAAAGCCCCGAATCCTGCATCCCGCGCGGGCGGAGCTTTTCGCCGTTAAGCGATGTGATGATGTCGCCCACCTTGAGCGGCGACGAGGCGGCATCCGTGTTCGGATAAATCCGCGTAATGCGATATCCAAGATCGTCAGGGTGCCCGAGTTTCTTGGCCAGCTTGTCAATAATCGGTTGCGTGGCCACACCGATCCACGCCTTCGCCACCTCCCGCGGCGGCGGCTCGTTCTCATCGAGCTTGGGCTTGAGCAAGGTCAGATGGCTTTTGCCGCTGCGGTTGAACTCGATAAGCAAATTCTCCGGCAGCGGATCGGACTGCATGATCTTCTCATAGACCTTGATCAATTCATGCAGATCACCAATCTTCTCACCATCGATGGACTTAAGCACATCGCCTCCGACAATAGCCGGCTCGGCAAGCTGCCCAGGGCCGCCGGTGCGAACGCTGCTGATGTACGCACCCTCGCGCGTCTCAAACTTGTTCTCCCGAAACATCCGCTCCGTGATTTCCTCGACCGTGATGCCCCACGATCGAAGCGACGCCTCATCGCCGCGATCCTTTTCCAGCTTCAGCGTGGTAATCTCCGCCTGGCCCGGCTTCCCCTCGCGCTCGTACGCCACGCGAATCGTCGCCCCCACCGCCACTTCCGCGATCCGCTTCATCAACGGCGGAATCTCCTCGGGGAATCGCACCGTCACGCTCTGACCGTCGATGAGCAGCAGCACATCACCCGCCTTGACGCCCGCCTGGTCCGCTGGGCCGGCCTTCACGACGGAATTGACCAGTACGCCTTTGTCATAACCCGTCTTTTCAATGGGCTTGAAGCTGACGCCGATCCAACTGCGCGTGATTGCCTTGTCCTTGATGAGGCCGTCGGCGACCAACTTGGCAAGATTGCTGGGGATGGCGAAGCCCATCGAATTACCGCCCAGCTCATTGATGCCGACAATCTCGCCTTTGAGATTCACCAACGGCCCGCCGCTGTTGCCGGGGTGGATGAGTGAGTCGTGCTGAATCCATCGTGTGAACAGACCCGTCCGCTGTCCCTCTTCAAGCTCCATGTCCTCGGCATCTTCCTCGCTGCTGCCGGCGAACACGCGCTCGGTGTTGGACACAATCCCAAGCGTCACCGATCGTGATAACGCTAACGGCGACCCCATCGCCATCACATGGTCGCCGACCTGCAAATCATCCGAATTCCCGAACTTCGCCACAGGCAATTGCGACGCCGGACTCTTCAACTCCGCCAGATTCAGTTTGATGACCGCGATATCAGTCAGCGGATCCTCCCCGATGAGCGTCGCGGAAATCTCCTGCTTGTCCGAAAGGGTACACTTGAACTTCTTCCCCTTGGACGTCACATGGTAATTCGTCACCACGTACCCCTCGGCCGAGACGATGGTGCCGCTGCCGATGGACCGGCTCTTGTGTTCTTTGCCGTCGTAATAGTTCACCGAGACGACGTGGATGTTCACCAGCGCGGGAAATACACGATCCCGCGCCAGCTCGATCATCTGCCGCAAATCCTCACGTAACTGATCGGCTTTCTTCGTATCCGGCGTCGGAGGCTCCGCAATCACCGCCCCGAGCCGCACCAAACATGCGCCAGCCAGGAATAGCAATATATAAAGTGTCCGCAACGGCACGCGTTTTCGCATAATAAACCCTTACGTCATGAGTATCTGGAATCCGTAGGGAGGAGATTGCTCATCGCACCCCCACACGATGCCAATGGCGGCCCAGTCTCACCGATGCAGTATCACGTCGCAAGTGCCCGCGCAATTCGGAAATCGTCACCCGCGAAACCCCGCCGCGCCCACCAGTGGAACGAAGCGAACCCGGATCAGGTTCGTTTCCAAATACCGCGAGCCGCGCCGCTCGACCAGCACCAGCCGTTGAACCCCCTCCTCGCCCACCGGCAGCACCATTCGACCGCCATCAGCGAGCTGGTCCAATAGCGCAGACGGAATGCTCGGCGCTGCGGCGGTCATCATGATTCGGTCGTACGGCGCAAACTGCGGCGCACCAACACTGCCATCGCCGACCAAAAACGTCAACCGCATCGGCGACTCCGGCGAGAGTCGAGCCATGGCGGACACCGATAGTTCGGCGATCCGTTCAATGGTGATGACACACTCCGACAACATCGAAAGAATGGCCGTTTGATAGCCCGTCCCCGTGCCGACCTCGAGCACGCGATGCGTCGGCCCGACCGCCAACATCTCCGACATATACGCCACGATGTACGGCTGCGAAATCGTTTGCTGATGCCCAACCGACAGCGCCCGATCGTCGTAGGCCTGCTCTGACAACTCGTCGGAGACGAAATCCTCACGACGCACCGACCGCATCGCCGCAAGTAGGCGTGGCTCGCGAATGCCCCGGGCCACAAGCTGAGCCTCGACCATCTCGTGCCGCTCGGCACTGCGATCCGCTGCCCTGATGCTGAAATAGGGGGCCATCATGAACGTAGTCCCTTATTGGACCAGTGCTTATGAATCTTAGCACAGAGGCCGTGAGAATGCACCGCACAAGGCCGATAGAATGGGTATCGTATTCATAGTCCCGGACGTGGGACAGGCGTGGGAGTCGCTCAGCTTGCCAAACAGAAAAAGACAATCCATAGCGATGCACTCGGCACTCGCACTCCTCGCACTCAACGGCCTTGCCTGCCAGGATCAGCAGAATCTGCCGCTCGGACCCAGCGACGCACAAGACCCACAATCACTCGCCGCGCGTCTGCTCTTCGCCGACGCTTGCCGCGACATTGCCAACAAGTCCACCGCCGCACGCGACCTCCTCCGCGCCATCAACGCCGAACGGGCAAAGGCCAAGCTCCCCACGCTCAAACCAAACGACACGCTCACCCTCATCTCCGAGTTCTACGCCTGCCGTCTCGTCGAGGGTGACTTCTTCTCACACGTCGATCCATTCGATGGCTCCACCGTCGACCGCCGCGCCTCTGACTTTGGCTACCCCTTCCTGAAAATCGGCGAGAACCTCGCCGCCGGCCAGCGCGACGCCGAGCAGACCCTCCTCGAATGGCTCAACTCCCCCGGCCACAAAGCCAACATCCTAGACCCCTCTTACACCGATGTGGGTGTCGCCATCAAAGAAGGCACCAAGTCCGGCCCCTTCTGGGTCCTCGAATTCGGCCGCCCCATCACCGCCGGCGACGAAATTCAAACTACGGCCCCAACCTCAACCCGCCCCACCGATTAACCAAACCGCCGTCGCCGGGTCCATGCAGTATGCTATTTCCACCGCGCCTCAGCCGCGCGCCTTGCTTCTCACAGGAGACGACATGATTCGCAGCCTCATTCGCCATTCAATATGCCCAACCCTCCTCCTCATTGCCGTTGCGGGCGGTTGCTTCCTGCCGCAAGTCGCCCTGGCCAAGGAAAAGCAGGTTGTAACCGTCTCCTATGTCCTTCGCCCCGACAAGCCTCTCCCGGCCGACCTAAAGACCGTCGCCGTCATGGATGCAGGCGTCGAAAGCACCGATGGCGTGAAGGGTAACCTGCGCAGCAAGAAGTGGTCAGCCATCGCCGCCGAAATGATCGAGGCCATGCTGCAAGGCCCCGAGGGCGATGCCGCGCTCACCGTCGTGCAACGCAGAGCAACGAAGAAGATTCTCGACGAGCAGGACCTCAAGCTCGCCGGCATCGTCGAAGGAGACTCAGCAACCCAGGTCGGCAAGCTGCTCGCCGTGAGCGGACTCATCATGAGCAAGATCGACATCCGCGTGGACACCCGAAAACAAACGAAGGAGACCATCGACTGGACTCGCCTGCTCGGTCAGAGTGGTTTGGCAGGCGGCCCGCGCCGCGATCCAAGACTCCGACCGATGCCGGGCGGACCGCGCGAAGGCAATCCCTATCGCCAGCCGCGAAGGTCGCCGCTTGGAAATGGGCCGGGCGATCTGCCGACAAAAACCATTGAGGAAATCAGTCGGTCACTCACGGTGCAATGCTCGTTCGCCCTGGTCGACGCGGCCACGGGCCGGAGCATCGTGCAGTTCTCGCCGCCGGTCTATCAGAAGACCGACAAGGCCAAACCCAACTTCCTCTTCGGCGGCTGCATCGATGAGGCTGACCTCGACCCCGTCGATCTTTTCATCGGTGAATTGGTCGAGAGAGCGGCGAGGGAGTTCACGGGGATGCTCGCGCCGACGCGAGTGAGTTACACCTGCGAGATCATTGGTCGTGGCAAGGAAGGCGAGGCGGCGATTCGTGCGATTCGCGCCGATGATTTCGCAAATGCAGTTCGACTCTTCGAGGCCTCCCATCAGGACGACCCCAAGGAAGACCAGACGGTGTTTGCCCTCGCCGTGACCTGTGAGTTGGCCGAAGATTATCCGCGCGCCTTGGAAAACTATCGCAAGGTCTGCTCGATGCCCAAAGTCGATGACGAAGATCTTGTCGTGTATCTGGCCGCGAAAGATCGGTTGGCGACCCACATCGGGCGGATTGCCTTGACAAAGGTGTTAAAACCGGGCGATTAGTTTGAGGCAAGGCGGGTGAACGCGGACAGCACTTTCAATCCCGCGTCGCCCGACTCTTCCGGGAGGAACTCGACGCCCATCAGGTTCGCCTGCTGCACGGCTGCGGAGAACTCGACGTTATGACGGGCGCGCGCCCCAATGACGGAATCGTCCAACGGCTCGGCGTGGAAGGCATGGTCAAAGTAGAAAGTCTCGCCACTGTTCATGCCAACGAATAATGGGAATCCGTTCGTCCATTGAACCGGGCTGAACCCCAAGTGACGATTCGAGGCATTTGCAATCGGCGAATACCCGGCGGATTGAAACGCCGCGACCTTGCCGTGAACGAGTCCGAGGCCGGTGTGCTGACCCTCTTCATAACTGACATCGAACAGCAGATGCATGCCCTGCCCGATGCCAAGCACGGGGCGACCGGCATCCACGGCGTGAAAGATCGGTCGCAACATGCCGCGATCGCGCAAGGTTCGAATAGCCCTGGGAAAGGAATCGCACGCCGGAAGAATGATCTTGGAGGCACGTTCGAGTCGGTCGATGGAATTGACGAGCACACTATCCGCGCCGAGATCATCGAGCGCCTTTTTCAGGTTCACCGTCCGGCTGGATTCGTAGTCGACAATAGCAATCATGCGTGGTCTCTACTATATCACTATATCGTACCGTGCGGCGCGTGGAATTGAAAAAGCCCGCGGGAGGTCTTCCCGCGGGCCATTTGTTCGCGTTGGTTCAACGAGGGTGCGGCAAGCCACCCTCTGTTCGATTTCTTATTCGTCGCTGTTCTTGCTGCTCTTGGTCATCGTGGATTCGGCCAGGCCCGACTTCCGCTTGACGGCGTAGAACTCGACACGACGATTCTGGCTGCGATTCTTCTCGGCGTTGTTGTTTGGGGTCTTCGGGCGGTGCTCGCCGCAGTTGGCTTGAACAAGCGTCTCGTAACCAACACCGGCCTCATGCAACGCACGGACCGCAGTCAACGAGCGATGGGCACCGAGTTCCCAATTGTCCTTCCACTTGCTCTTCTTGATCGGCTGATCGTCGGTGTGGCCGAACACATAGATGTCGCGATCAGCGAAGCGCGAGCGAAGCTCGGAGGCGATCTGCTGCAGCTTGGCGCGACCACCGGCGGTCAGGTCGGCCTTGCCCGCTTCAAAGAGGACCGAGCCGGGAACGGAGAGGAAATCAAAGCTGTTGAAGGCGGTCCACTCGCCGTCCTTGGCCTTGGAACCGGCATTGCGGGCTTCGGCAAGGGCGCGATTCAGTTGATCGATGGTGCCCTTGGCGTCACCCTCGCGGACCATGCCGTCCTGCAACAGACGATCCTTGTCTTCAAGGTCCTTTTTGAGCTGATCGTTTTCAGCGGTGAGGTCTTCGATCTTCTTGGTCTTGGCGTCGGGGCCGCAACCCGTCAAGGTGACGGCGAAGAAAAGAGCCGTAAGCGGCAGAAGCGCCAAGAACCTGCGTGTCATCCGTGTCATGGTGTGTTCCTCCAATGGTTGAACGTCGCGAACTGTCATGTCGACTTGACGGCACGCGACCTGCATGCAATCAAGACATGGGGATATATATTACAGCGAAGTGAAAACGTCAATAGAGAACGGTGTGAATGGTTCGAAAAGTCCTGATGGGGGTGTGAATTATCGCCGTGACGGTGCAGCCGGATTGCTCCTCAAGGCTGTGATTTTTCGTCTCCCAGGGCGCGGCGGAGCTTGTCATAGATGCGGCGTTCCCGTTCGTCGAGCGTTTGCTTCAGTTTCTCCTGTTCGGCAAGTCGGTCGGTCAGCTCACGCTCCTTGCGAAGCTCCACCCACTCGGCCCACACCCGGCGCGTCTTCGTCAGAAGCCAGAAAGACAGGATGGAAACGACGCTGGTCGCACCCATTAGCCAAAGCGTCGATACCTCGACGGCACTGGCACCCGGCCAGAAGTTAGTCTTATGGTTCCGATTCATAAACACGATCACGGCGACGGCGACAAACACGATGCAAAGGACCGTAACCTTGGCGTGGACAACGAATTGGCGAAAACCAGAGGCCATCAGTCAATCTCCGAATCCGTGACCCGGCTGACCACTAATCACAGCCCAGACGAACCACCCAAGCGGGCTAAAGAACGTCGTTAGCGGGGAAAGCAGCCACAGGCTCACTAAGGCACCGAGGGAAAGCCACGGCCCAAACGGAATCGCCCGACTGGTCTTCTTGAAACTCGTGGCCAGCACACCGACGAGCGCCAGAATCGAAGACACCAGGAAGCCGACCAGAACCAGCCACAATCCCCCAACCGCCCCGATGGACGCCATGATGAAAATGTCCCCGCTGCCGAAAGCCTCTTTGCCGAAGGCGAGGGTGCCAAGAATGCGGACTGCCCACCCAACGGCGGCAGCAAGAATCCCAGCGGCAAGTGCATGAAGTCCGCCGGCGGCGTGGGAGGACCATTCCCCTTGAAACGCCTTCACAGTCAATAGAGTCTTCCAGCTATGACCGACATGGCCACCGTAGCGGAGCCATGCCAGTGCGACTGCTCCAGCGACAAGCGCAGGCAGAAAGCTCGCCAACTCGCGCATGGCCATCGCCCGGGCCAAGGGTCGCTCTCGCTCAAGGTCGTCGACAATCTGCACATCGGATTCCCTGCTCTCCAGTGAGGCAAGGATCAAAATGAGTAAGAGCACGCCGGACCCGACGATGGCACGCTGACCGGCAGGTGGAATGGCAATATGAAAGCCGACGCTAGGGGCCAACGCCTGCCATGCACTGAGTCCGACAACGATAGTCACCAATAACAGAACAGGAATCGGCTGGAATCGCCACGGCGGCTGGATGAGCACGGGAGCAGGGTCGCTTCGGATGGTTGGTTCAGGCGGCACCGTGGGATCATGATTGGGTGGTGCGGCCGGTTTTTGAAATGGCAGCGACACGAGCCAACCCACGCCCATCGCCAATCCGATGCCGCAGAGGGCCGGGGGCAGCAGCGTTGCGTTTTGGTCGCCACCAGCGGGCAGCCCTCGAATCGCATGACAAATGACAGCCACCACGATGGCCACCACCGGTATCTGAATGTGGATGGAATATGTCTCAAGGTCCATCGCGGAGCTGGCGAGCAGTCCCGCAAACAGAAACAACGCCGCGACAACCATCGGCCAGTCATTCGCCATCAAACCGCCACCCGGTATGACCTTTGCAACGACGATGGCATCCCAAATCAAAACGAACAAGAGCGCGGTGGCCGCTTCGACGACGGGGTACATGGTGGAAATGGGGGATTTGCAATCACGACATCGGCCGCCCAGGAAAAGCCACCCCAGAATAGGAATGTTGCACTGCGGTGGAATGCGTTTCTCGCACGTCGGACAGAAGGACCATCGCGGCTTCGAAATGGATAGCCCAATGGGAAGCCGATAGATCACCACATTCAGGAAACTGCCGACGCAGGCCCCTAACAGTAGTACCGGTATGATGCCGAGCGAAGCGATGTCCACGATGCCCCGACACTACCACGTCAACGCAGATCACGCGAGCGGGCACGGCGAGTGAGTGCTGGTACAGTTTGCCGCGGCACAGCCGACTCGGCTGTGTCTTCTATTTCAAACTCGACCAGTACGCGAATGTCGAGGTGCGCCCATCGGCCGCGAGAACGGTCGATTGTTTGTCCATGGAACGTCGAATCGAATCATCACGGCCGCAAGATCAGCAAGGGATGTGGTCAAATGCTCACGAAACGATTTGATCGGAGAGGCTGAACCACTATCATGCCGCGTTGGCAGCCCGGCTTGGCCGGGAAACAGGCCACATGGGAAATGTCGACCAGTCAGAGGATCGAGATGAAGCGACTTTGGATATTGTTTGTTCTTGTGTTGGTCGTTTCATTTCTGGTGCTTGGCTGGATCGGAACACGCATCTATCAGGAATCACCTCCCATTGCGGCGAAGGTGGTCACCCCCGACGGCACAGTCATTATCGACGATGGCATGATTGCAGCCGGACAGAATGTCTGGCAATCGCTGGGCGGCATGGAGGTTGGATCGATATGGGGACACGGCAGCTACGTCGCTCCTGATTGGACAGCCGATTGGCTACACCGAGAAGCGATCTTCATTCTCAACCGTTGGGCGAGTGCGGAATTCGGCCTCGATTTTGATCAGCTTAATGAAGAGCAGCAGGCTCAGTTGAGCGGTCGTTTGTCCAAGTTAATGCGGACCAATACCTACGATTCGGCGACTCGGACGATCACGCTTGATCCGCTTCGAGCCGCCGCTTTTGAGTCCAACCTGATTCATTACTCCGACGTGTTTGCAAACGGCAAAGTTGACTACGCAATTCCCGCGGGCGCGGTGACCGACCCGAATCGGCTTCGCCGGCTATCCGCTTTTTTCTTTTGGACCTCGTGGGCTGCATCCACAAATCGACCCAACGATCACATCACATACACCAACAACTGGCCCCATGAGCCGTTGGTTGGGAATCGTGCCACGGGCGAATCTGTTGTTTGGACCGGCGTAAGCATCATCATGTTGTTGGCCGGCATCTCGGCGATGGCGTGGTGGTATGCGTCTCGTCGTAGCGACGAGGAGGAACCCATCGCACCAGAGTTCGATCCGCTGGGTCGCTGGGAAGCCACGCCCTCACAACGGGCGACGGTCAAATATTTCTGGGTCGTGTCGGCTTTGATTCTCGTGCAAATGCTTCTGGGCGTCATCACGGCTCACTATGGTGTCGAGGGAGATGGCGTTTACGGATTCCAGCTGTCCAAATGGTTGCCATACAGCGTGACGCGCACTTGGCATGTTCAGATGGGTCTGTTCTGGATTGCCACGGCTTGGTTGGCAGCAGGGCTATTCATCGGGCCGTTGGTAAGTGAACAGGAACCCAAGGGGCAACGCTTGGGCGTCAACGTGTTGTTTGCGGCTTTGCTTCTCGTGGTAGTCGGTTCGTTGACGGGCGAATGGATGAGCATCCAGAACAAGATGTCCGACACGGTGTCCTTCTACTTCGGCCATCAAGGGTACGAATATGTAGACCTGGGACGGGCGTGGCAGATCGCCTTGTTTGTCGGACTGCTGCTTTGGCTCTTTCTGATGGCACGCGTCTTGCGCCCAGCCTTGCGAAAAAAAGGCGACCAGAAACAGCTCGTCGCATTGCTCGGAGTTTCGACAGCCGCCATCGCGCTGTTCTACGGGGCAGGACTTACCTGGGGACAACACACGCATCTCACGATAGTGGAGTATTGGCGTTGGTGGGTCGTTCACTTGTGGGTCGAAGGGTTTTTCGAGGTTTTCGCCACCACAGTCATCGCGTTCATTTTCATGCGACTGAATCTGGTTCGACCGGGCGTTGCGGCGGCGGCGGCCTTGCTGTCGGCAACCATTTTTCTGTCGGGCGGTATCATCGGAACCTGTCACCATCTGTACTTTTCGGGCACACCGACGGTCGCCCTTGCATGGGGTTCGGTCTTCAGTGCCTTGGAAGTTGTCCCGCTTTGTCTGGTTGGGTTTGATGCTATGGAAGATCTGCGGCGGTCGAGAAGATCGCCTTGGGTGCAGCGATACAAGTGGCCGATCTATTTTTTCCTTTCAGTGGCCTTCTGGAACATGGTCGGTGCCGGACTATTCGGCTTCATGATCAACCCGCCGATAGCCCTGTACTACATGCAGGGTCTAAACACGACGCCGTTGCACGGTCATGCCGCACTGTTCGGCGTGTACGGAATGCTCGGCATTGGCCTGATGCTCATCTGCTTGCGTTTTCTGATTCCCGGTCGTGAATGGAAAGATGGCATCCTGCGGTTCTCGTTCTGGTCGTTGAACGGTGGATTGATGGTGATGTGTGTATTGAGTCTGCTGCCGGTCGGCTTGATGCAGACCTGGGCGTCGGTCGAACACGGCTACTGGTACGCCCGCAGCAGCGAATTTATGCAATCGCCGGTCGTGCAAAACCTGCGATGGATGCGTGTACCGGGTGACACGGTTTTCTTTCTCGGGGCCGTAGCCCTGGTCGTGTTTGTGGCAGGTTTGAAGACGGGACATTCGTTCCGAAAAGAACGATAGTTCCTTACGGAGTCAGTATTCGGCTCTTCGAGTTGCTTTTTGCGTCAAGGATGGATGACCGAAGGCTCCACTCACGCAGGGCTACCACGCCCCGGCCGACTTTGAAGCCAATGGCAAGTTCATTTAACCCCGTGTCTACTAAACATGGGGAAGGTCACACAGCCGCGAAAGCGTGCAGTTCTAACCCGCTTCCATGTCGTTGGCCTGGAACCACATTTCGATGGAATCCGCGACCTCCTCAGAGGTCATGGTCATCGTGTCGATGATCTGATTCGCAATGGACTGATAGACCGGCTCGCGCTCTTCGAGGACGGACTCGACCTCGGCAAGACCGCCGGATGCGGTGAGGTTCGGCCGAGTCCGAGACGTGTGCGGATCCTTGCTGATCCGCGACCACAGCACGGCGGCCGGCGCTCGAAGCCAAACGACCTTCCCCAGGCGACGCACCAGCACGCGATTGTCGGGGTCCATGACCGAGCCTCCGCCCAGCGAGATGACCCGGCTCTGCGCTTTTCGCAGGCTCTCAAGAACCTTCTTCTCCATGCGGCGAAAAGCCTGTTCACCATCACGGGCGAAGATGTCAGCAATGGTGCGACCGCTCTGTTCGATGATGATCTCGTCGGTATCGGTGAAGCGATAGTCGAGTCGTGTGGCCAGCAGTTGACCGACGGTGCTCTTGCCGCTTCCACGATGGCCGATGAGGAGTAGATTCACGCTTGCTGTCCGTACTCCATCCCGCGCACGGCCCCCGTGGAAACGTCAACATCGATGATCAAGTGATGCAACAACGCACCGGACTGCCCCGGATTAGCGGCGATGGTTTTTCCGATTTTCGACTGGTATTGCCCCGTGACCTTCGGTGAGTCATGAATATGGCCGTGGAGGGACAGCATGGGCTGATGCGTCTCGATGGCAGTGCGAATGGCTTTAGACCCGGCACACTGCTGCGAATACATCTTGTCCAACCCGGAGTCGAACGGGGGGGCGTGGGCCACAAAGACCCACGGAGCCGGCGGCGGCTTTAGGGAAGCCAACTCGTCGGCGAGGGAGGGGTACGTGCTGTAAATGTGTGCGGCTCCATGAGTACCAGGGCGTGAAAACCGAGGATCCCACCGTGCACCGCCGAGGAGCGGAGGGATGTCGCCGGGCATGTCGAGCCGCTCGAAGTCCTTCACATAAAAAGGCGTCGGCGGCGTACAGGAGTATCCGAGGAAATTAAGCCCCGATACGGCGATGGACGACTTAAGGTCGAGAACAGTCAGGAGGCCCTCGGTCGCCAGTTCCTTCATGGCCGTGACGCTGCTCGCCCAATCGTGGTTGCCGAAAATGACGAGGACGTGCTTCGCGCCGGAGGCGTCGCGCAAGGCAACAATGGACTTTCGGAACTCCTTGCGAACCCATTGAGGCTGCCCCACCCCCATTTTGGAGGGTTGGGTCGAGAGGTCGTCCGGGAGCAGATCGCCGCCCAGGATAACCACGTCGGGCTTGACGCGGCCCGCCAGCGCAATCAGCCTGGCGTAGTGCGGCTCGCTTCCATGAAGATCAGAGGTATAAAGCAGCTTCATCGGTTCAGCGTCGGATTCCTGACCAGACAGCCTGGTAGGGTGAAATGATGCGGGGAATGGGTCAAATGGTCAATTGCCATTCTGATTCCTCGGAACAAAACTGCCCTGGCGCGAGTCAATTGCGGTTTCCCGGTGATGCAAGGGTGTCGGCCGCTTTTTGGCGCATCAACTCAACGGGTGCGTCACGACCTGTCCAAAGCTGGAATTGAAGTGCGGCTTGTGAAATGAAGAGGCCCAATCCTCCCTCGGCCGGAACATCGGCAGAGACGGCCTCGCGGATCAGGCGTGTGGGATGCGGCCGGTAAACCGTGTCGAGAACAGCCATGTGGTTTGCGAGTGCGTCTGTGGGCATGGGCGATTCGTCGGACTTGGGGGCCATGCCGCAGCTAGTGCAATTCACCAGAAGATGACTCTCTACAGTGGTACGACGATCCCACGGCTCCCATCTGCAGTTCAACTCCGTCGCCAGGAGCTTGGCGCGATCATCAGTGCGGTTGGAGATAACCACTTCGGCACCCAGGAGAGCAAAGGCTCCCATGGCAGCGCGAGCGACCCCGCCCGCGCCGAGAATCAGCACCCGTTGACCCGGCCAATCCGATTCCTTACACGCAAGCAATCGACATGCGGATTGCGCGATGGCGGGAATATCCGTGTTGTGGCCCGCGAGTTTTCCATCCTGCCCCACGATGATGGTGTTCACGGCACCAACGCGCTTGGCAATGGGTTCGATGGTAGCCCCGGTTTCCGCAAGGTAGCGCAACGCATTTTCTTTGTGCGGGATCGTCACACTCAGGCCGCCGAGGCCGAGCCAGGGTCGAGCCAGCGCCTCCACCATGAAGGCCTTGAAGGATTCGTAGCCGGGCGCGACGCGAAACGGAAGATAGACCGAGTCGACTCCGACGGAAGTAAACGAAGCATTGTGGACCAGCGGACTCAGCGAATGTGCCACCGGATCGCCGATGAGGCCGAAGACGCTCGTGCGCGCCGTGATGCTGTTCCAGCGATACAGCTCTCGCATCTCGGCCAGCGTGACCTGGCCGGCGGCCGTAACCTTGCCCGACTCCAGGGATGCAAACGTCCCGAACGCACCGAACTTTTTGGCGAGTACGCGCGAGGCGATTCCTTCGTGGCCCATGCAGATCACGATCGCCAGTTTCGGCGACTCACGCATGAGGTCGAAGGCCTCGAAGTTGTCGCGGACGGTCCTGGCCCGCCAAGCAAGCTTGGGTGCATCGCACGCCTCGGTGGAAATCATCTCTACCACGTCGCTGTGCAGGCTGCTCGGGCGCGTGGTTACATCGTGTTTGGAGAGGATCAGCTTCCGACGTGCGGCCAGCCCGATCTCCTCCTTACCTCCGACTTGAGAGATGTGACCGGCGCGTGCGAGGGCCAGTCCGATTTTTTGGCGAATGTTGGCGGAGCGCTTCCACAGGGCCAGTTCGACATCAATGAAATCCGCAATCGGCCCGAGTTCAATGAGCCTGCTGACGCGGTCTGTATCGTCTCCCTCCCATGCCCCCCCCTCCGAGGCAGACCGAATCGTCAGGATCAGCGGCTTCGTAAAGAGGCCGCTCTCGCGGAGCCGATGCAGGACTTCGTCGCTCACGCCGTCACAAAGATCAAGGCGCAGTTCAACCGCATCGGCCCCCTGCTCAATGGCCGAGGTCACGGCTTCGCGAAGCTCTAACTCGGAGTGACCATAGATGGAGGCGACAAGAAGCGTCATTAAATCACACCCTCCGCTGGCCGCTTGTGAGCTGCATCCATCGAGGCAGTGTATGAGTCGATGCGACTTGGTTCCACCGAATGGTCGGCCAATGGCGCTGGATGAGCAGTTCGATACAATCCCCATGCCGACGCGACAGTCTTTGATTGACGCCGGCACATCGGAGAACCCCTCGTGCCCACCAAACTCGAACTCGCCCAGTCCTGGCTCCCTCGCTACACCGGAATGCCCGTGGATCGATTCGGCGACTACATCCTGCTGACAAACTTCGGGAACTATGTGGATCGCTTCGCCGCGCAGTTCAAGTGTGATGTGTACGGCGAGGATCGGCCCATGCAGGCGGCCACCAATGATCGCGGACTGTCCATTGTGAAGTTCGGCATCGGCTCGCCCAACGCCGCAATCATCATGGACCTGCTCTCGGCCCGAAAGCCGCGCGGCGTGCTCTTCCTCGGCAAGTGCGGCGGATTAAAGACGACGAGCGAGATCGGACACTTCATCCTGCCCATCGCGGCCATTCGCGGAGAGGGCACTTCGAACGATTATTTTCCGCCGGAGGTGCCGGCGTTGCCGTCGTTCAAGCTGCACAAGTTCGTGTCGCAGAAGCTCACCGAGCATGGCCACGAATACCGCACGGGTGTCGTCTATACAACGAATCGGCGCGTGTGGGAGCATGACGAACAATTCCAGAAACGCTTGCAAGAAATGACGGCGATTGCGATCGACATGGAGACGGCGACCATTTTCGTCGTGGGGCATCGGAATGAGATTGCGCGTGGGGCCCTGCTGCTGGTGTCGGACGTGCCGATCACACCCGATGGCGTGAAGACGGAGGAAAGCGACGCACGGGTCACGCGCGACTGGGCCGACATTCACCTGCAACTCGGGATCGACGCGATGACGCAAATTGGGGAACAGGGCGAAAACATCAAGCACTTCCGGTATTGAGTTAGGCGCAGGTTAAAATGCCAACGACCAACTATCCCATCAATGACTTCGGCCCAGTGATGAAGGGCCTCGTCATCGGCGGGCTCGGAATCGTTCACGTCTTTCTCGCCCAGTTTGCCATCGGAGGCGGGATGTTGATGTGCTATTTCCAACGGTTGGCCTCGACGAATCGCAGTCCGAATGCGCGGCAACTGCTCGACGGCTATTTCAAAGTGCTCGTGCTGGTGTCGTTCGTGGTCGGGGCGCTAACCGGCGTCGGCATGTGGTTCACCACGATTCAGATCAGCCCGCGCACCATCGGCGTCATGGTCGATCAGTTCCACTGGGTGTGGGCCATTGAGTGGACCTTCTTCTGCCTGGAGGTCGTCGCGGGGTATGCCTTCTATCGCGCCGGCCCGCGATTGGGAGACCGGGACCGCATGACGCTGCTCGTGCTCTACACCATGGCGGCCTGGTTCAGCCTGTTTTGGATCAACGGGATTCTCTCCTGGCAATTGACGCCCGGCGAGTGGACACGAACGCAGAACGTCTGGGCCGGGTTCTTCAATCCGAGCTTCTGGCCGTCGCTTTTCTATCGCACGATTACGTCGTTGACCATCGCCTCGCTGGCCGCGTGCATCGTGATCAACGCCATGCATGATCTCGACCTGTCGGCGCGGCGCGGATTGTTGAATCAAGCGGCCTACCTGTTGGCCCCGATGCTGTTCATGCCGGCGCTGGGCGTCTGGTACTTGCGGGTCATCCCAGCAGACAGTCGCTCGTGGGTGCTCGGCGGCAGCGCGGCCATGACCATGTTTATGACACTCGCCATCGGGGCATCGCTGATGATCGGGCTGTACGCGATGGTCGGGCTGATTCGACGAAAGCTCTACATCAACGGCGCGACGGCCACGCTACTCTGTGCGCTGGCCTTCGGCGCAACAGCCGGGGGCGAGTTCGTGCGCGAGGGGATTCGCAAACCATTCACCATTCGGGAGCATCTGTACTCCAACTCCATCCGGCCGACCGAGGTGGCGCGGTTGAAGAAGGTTGGCTGCACGACAGACGATCCCTATCCACTGCGCGACCCCGAGCGATACGCCAACGATCAACTCCGCCTCGGGGCCAAAGTCTTTCGCGTGCAATGCAGCGTCTGCCACACGATGAACGGCATGAACGGGCTGACCCATCTGGCCGGAACGTGGACGACCGAACAGCGGCGACTGAACATCTCGCGTCTGGAACACACCAAGCCATTCATGCCGCCCTTCGCGGGGAATGCGGAAGAGCTGGAGGCGCTGGTTCAGTTGATCGAGTGGGAAAAGGCGGAGAGGCCGAAGGAGTGGGCAGTCTCAGCCGAGCCGACCGACGAGAAGCAAGAAAAGCCGAAGATGGAGACTGTACCGCCGTGGATGCGAGACAAGTCACCCACGGCGACCCAACCGGCAACGGGCCGGGTGGATTGGGATGCGCTACGGAACCAACTCGAACGTGATCGCGAACGGCTGCATGAGTCAATGGCTCGACAACTCATGGGAGAGCAGCGCCGCAATGTAATTCTGATTCCGACGACACATTCCCCCGGTGCATTTCGACTTATACCAACAACGATGCCATGGGAAGACCGCGTGACGTCGAAATTGAATCCGTAACGACGCGAAGCTCCCGACATGAAGGACGGTCAGTAGTGGATCGAGTATTCCCGTTCTGCTATCCCGCGCCGACGGCGTTTTACCTGTCGGCGTACATGGCCTCGCTACTGGTTCATTTGGTCTTCATGCAATATGTGCTGGCGGGAAGTGCGTATCTGGTTTTTGGACGATTCCTTGATCGGCCGATGTTTGGCGCTCGTCAACGGGGTAGTGAGTCGCCGAGTGATGACTTTCAACCCGACGTGATTCACGAAACCCTGCGAGACTGGTTGCCGTTTGCGACGAGCGCGGCCATCACTGCGGGAGTCGCGCCCCTGCTCTTTCTGCAAATCCTCTACCGCAAGAGCTTCTACACCGCGAACCTGCTTCTCTTTCACCGGTGGATGGCCATCGTGCCGGTGCTGATTGTCGGGTTTTATTTGCTATATCTCTTGAAAACTGAGCGCATCCGTCGCGGGCCTGCATGGAAGGAGTCGGCTATCGCGCTGACGGCGCTGGCCTGCTTCGGGTTCACCGCGTGGTCCTGGACGGAGAATCACATGCTCAGCCTCGATGCAAAGTCGTGGGCCGAGGTGTACCAGCGCGGCGAGTTGATGCACCACACGCCGGGGGCGTATCTTAGAACGCTGGGATGGTTTCTCTCATCGTTCCCGGCCATGCTGCTTTTGGTCGCGTGGCAGATTCACGGACGCCGGTCGGATATTGCAACCGCCTCACGGCGACTCACCTACAAGCTCGCCGGATTGGCCAACCTCATGCTGATCTTCGGCACCACCGTGCTCCTGTACGCAATCCTATTGAAACCCACGCCCGCGCCGCATGAATCACACCAAGGCGATGCAGATGCATACGCATGGCTCCTGGCGAGTGGGATGATCATTCAATTACTCGGCTGGATGTTCCAATCTCGCCTGGATTCGCTCCGCCGAAACCTGTTGCTGGTCTGCACCGTTGGTCAACTGGCGGTACTCATTTCTATCGTGGCGGTTCGAGAATTGGGTCGCGTGGCTCGCATCGATATGGGTGAGCTGTCGCAGGCTCATGCCGACGCCTTCCGCGTGGCGGGCCTGCCGATCTTCATTTTTTTCCTGATCTTTAATGCCGCCTTGGTGGCATGGTGCATTCGCGTGGCCACACGGGGGCCGCGTCCGACTCGACCGTGATGCTCCACATGGCCTGTGAGTTCCCGGGAGCCTGACTCGCCGTAACTCCTGTCCCCATCAAACGCGACGGCCAAAATCCACAACTCGTGCTTGAACGCTTGTTTCGGACCGAGAAAATGTTATAATCCAAGTCCCGGCCAGGCGCTGCGGAGTGTGCGGTTCCCCCCAACTGCGCGCCGCACCCTGGCCCTTTTTTTTCCATTGTCGCCCGCCTATCCTGACAGTCCGATGGGCAGGATGTCCCCCGATGTAGCGTTTTCCAGCCTCCTGTCACCTTTTTTAGCCAATAAAAACAACCGGAGCCAAACCCCATGTCCGACGACGCACCCCGCATCCAGATTGACGACGACTGGAAAAGTCAGGCTGCACGGGAGAAGGAGCAGCTTGCCGACAACGTCGAGCAACAAGACGTCGGTCACGGCATCCCCAAGGCAGACTTCCTCGGCCTCGTGCAACTCCTCGCCATGCAAGCCGTCATCGGACTGGGCGGATTTGCAGGACCGGGCGGCCAGGAAATCCCCCCAAACCTCGACGCCGCCAAGCACCATATCGACTTGCTGGATGTGCTGGAAAAAAAGACCGCCAACAACCTCGATCCAACCGAGAAAGTGACCCTGGAAACGACACTGCATCAGCTACGCATGGCCTATGTCGAAACGATGCGGGCAATGACGCAGGGCGGACCGATGTAAGGCCGATTGCGGCACCTTGTTCGATTACTGATTGGGGCGCACTCGCGATGGTAGCGCCATAATCTAAATCAGGGCGCGGTCAGCAGTGCATTCACCATGCCGGGCACGTCGGCGATGCCAAGCGTGCCGCTGGCGTCGAAGTCTCCCTTGCAGATTTCAAGGGTGGTCGGTGTGCCGAGCATGGCGCTGCAGAAGCGTTGGATGTCTGCGGCGTTGAAGAACGTGTCGGCGTTGAGGTCGCCCATCGGAGGCGGGCAACAGGCGACTGCGCAGACGGTGTTCGGGCCTTTCCAGGTGCTGCCGCCGATGAGAGCGCACTGGGCGGGCTGGAGATTGTTGATGCAGCTCGCGCCGTTGTTAAAGCAGCAGGCACCGATGGGGATGGGGCAATTGGCCTGGGCACAGGTCTGGCCGTTGTAATAGACGCCGCCCTGCGCGCCGCAGCCGGCTGGCGTGGCGGCCTCGGTGCAATTGCCGAGCGGCATGCAGCATGCACCGGTGGGGCAGGTCGCGCCGTTGCATTGATATGCCGGGCCTTGCCAGACGCTTCCGCCGATCTGGTTGCAATCAGTCTTGATGAGGTTGATGCAGGAGGAGCCGCCGAAGCAGCACGCGCCGGTGCAGGGGTTGCTGGTGCAGTTCGTGTTATCGCCCTTGTAGAAGCCGCCGAGCGTGGCGCAGTCAGTGGACAACTGATTATTCAAACAGCTCCCATCCGGCATACAGCACGCGCCGAGGACCGGGCAGGTAAAAGTGCCGCAAGAGGTCGTCGGGCCGTTCCAGAGTCCGCCTCCGCCTTCGCAGGCGGCCTTAGTCTGCTGTTGGCAGGTGCCGTTGGCATAGCAACAGGCGCCGCTGCATGTGACGCCGCCGCACGTCGTGTTATCTCCCTTGTAGGCCCCGCCTGCCGCCATGCAATCGTCACGGCTTTGAGTATTGGCGCAGGTTCCATCGGGCAGGCAGCAGGCTCCCTTGCATAGATCAACGGTGCAGGGCACAACGACGCCCTTGAATGAGCCGCCGGCCGTTTGGCATGCGCCGGCGTTCAATTGAGTGCATGTCCCGTCATTCATGCAGCAGGCCCCGTCGCAGGTGTTTGCGTTGCAGGTCGTGTCGTTGCCGCGATAGGAACCGCTCATGCTGGTGCATTGCGTCTGCGTTTTGATTTGACAGACTCCCGTTGGCAGGCAGCAGGCGCCTTGCGACTCGGTGCAATCGACCACTGCGCGGATGACGAAGTCGCCGGAGACGCCCAACAGGCACGAACTAACCCATCCGAATCCAATTGCATTGATGGCGTTCTTGCCGCCTTGGCAACCGACATCGGTGACGACGCTGGGGCCGTTACCGGGATCGGGGGTATTGAGAAATCGAAACGAGACGATGAAGACCTGTCCGGTCGTCACGGGCACATTGAGTGGGATGGTTTGGCCTTCATCAAGGTAGCGGAACTCATTGAGGAAGCCATCATTCATGACCGGCCCCTGGAGGAATGCGAGTTGCGAGCCGGGGTTTGGGAAGGTGCCTCCATTGAAGATGGTAATGCTGTCTTCGATGGTTTGGCCTGTGCCGCCGGTGGCCGATCGCCAAAGGACTTGCACGGCGACGATCGTGCCATTGCAGGGGGAGGTGAGCCAGGCGGCTGCGCTTTCGTTTTCTGCGAAGCCAGCCTGAATCGTGCCGGAGCCGCCGCCGGCGAGCGAGTCGTTTTGGACGGTGACTTCGTTGGCCCGAATTGAGCCTGCGAAGAGGCTCAGTGCAATGATGAGGGACCAAGTGCAACCGCGCGATAGGACTTGACGCATCTTCCATCCTCCCAGTCGGCGCATCGGCCCTCGCGCGGAATCTCCCTGACCATTATTCCACTTTCGAGGTCATAATTCAATGGGAGTGGGAAGAAACCCGCCCTTCGAGCGAGCCAAGGGGATTTAGAGGCTTTCGATGATGTCGATTCGGTCGCCGATGTCCAAGCGGGTACGGGACTTTTCGGCCCATCGTTCGGCATCGGATTTGGCGTCGAAGATCGTGAAGAGGCAACTTCCGCTCCCGGTCATGCGTACGGGGCGACCATCGATTGTGTTGAGATCGGCGTGAAGGGTTCTCAGGCGCGGCTCCAGATCGAAGGCTGCGGGTTCAAGATCGTTGAAGAGGTGCGGGGCGAGTTCGTCGGCGGGCCGCGAAGAGGCAAGCCAGGGTTTGTGGTCTCCGTGGATCGGTTGGCTCAATCGCGAATGACGACGGTATACGTCTACCGTCGAGAGGGCGAACGATGGGATGATGAGCGCGATCCAGCCTTGCCAACTTGACGGGAGCAAGTCGAGGATCTCACCACGTCCGCGAACGATGACCGGGCGCGGATCGAGGAAAAGCCGCACGTCTGACCCGAGCGCGGCGGCGATGGTGGTGAGACGTGCGATGGGCCAGTTGAGATTCCAGAGCGTGTTTAGAGCGAGTAGCGTGGCGGCGGCGTCGCTACTGCCACCGCCGAGGCCAGCGCCGACGGGGATGCACTTGTCGAGAGTGACATGGGCATGGCACGACCGACCGGCTTCCGTGGCCAGTGCATGCGCGGCTTTCGCAATCAAATTCGTCTCGTCCGCCGCAACGGTGGGGTGGGCCGGGCGAATCGCCAATTGCCAGTTGCTCGACTCGGCGAAGGTCAATGTGTCGTACAGCGCGATGGGCGTGATCCACGATTCGATTTCGTGGAAGCCGTCGGGGCGTCGGCCGCGAATCGCCAGCGACAGATTGATCTTGGCGGGCGTTTTCAGTTGCATCGCACTGTTCATTGTGACAATGAGGATAGCGGATCAGAACAGCGACGTCGGGTCGGCGGTCGTGGAGAGCGAGTGCCCCGCGAATCCCGCGGAAGCCGAAAACGGTGTGCCGGGGACGCCTGTGTCGACCGGCCCGCCCTGGCCTCCGCCTCCGCCGCACGCCCCGCCGCCACCGCCGCCGACTCGGAGGACCGTCAGGATCGACCCCGCGCCGCCAAGCGCGCCGGCACCGCCGCCGGTGATGTCGACCGTGCCGAGCGTGGTCGTCGGGGTGAGCAGATGAATGATGCCGCCGCCCCCTCCCCCGCCGGGGCCGCGCGAGGTGTCGCTGGCACCGCCCGCGCCGCCTTTGACGGTGATCGATCCGCTGTTGGTGACGGTGCCCGGCGATGCGAGGATGACCACGCCTCCTGCTCCGCCGCCTTTGCCGGCCGTGCCCGCCGCGCCAAGTGCGGAGATGGTGGCACCCGTTGCGTTGACGATCGCGGTACGGGCGAGGATGGTCACGGTTCCACCGCCTGCGCCGCCTGCGCCGGAGTTCGAACCTGCGCCGCCACCGCCACCAATGACGCCAGGGTTCAGCACGTTGCGCGCCTCGGTGATTGCCAGCCCCGTGCCGGCGCGACCGCCGGCGCGAAGCAGCGTCTCGTCGCCGATCTCTCCGCTGGAGGCCGCGCTGCTGCTGACGCCGCCCGAGGGCGCGTTGTTGGAGCCGTCGGAGCCATCGCCGAAGTGGCCCTGGCCGGCGGTGGATGCGACGGCGATAACGGACACCGCGCCGTTGTTGGTGAAGGTGCCGGTGCAGCGGATGATTGTGCCGCTGGGGACGAAAACAGTGGAGCCAGATGGAATGGTGACGTCGGTGAACTGCAAATTGCCATTGGTCGCGATGGTGGTGAAGAATGCGGAGAGGCCGGCGGGCGCGGTGAGCGCGCCGGCGGAGCCGTCACCATAGATTCGGAGCGAGCCATCCGCGCCTGCCGGACCGATGGGTCCGATCACGCCGGGGTCCACGGGGCAGCCGCCCATGAGCAACGGGAATCCGGCGAGGAATGGTAGGCACACAAGGCGCGGGCCGCGAATGGCGAACATTGAAGACCTCCGGACGCGAGGCGACGATTCGGGCAATAAGGTAAGTCGGGACAGAATATCCCACAAGACTGTTGCTGGAAGCGGGGTCAGATTGTGGGTAGTCTGATGGATCATGGGCGTGTGGCGGAATGGCAGACGCTGGGGATTTAAAATCCCCTGTCCGAAAGGACGTGCGGGTTCAAATCCCGCCTCGCCCAGTGGAAGAGTGAAACCACAGATTTCGCAGATGACGCAGATGTAGTTCAAAAGGAAATGGCGCGGAGGCACAAAGGGGCAGGAAGACGAATGGACAATAGAGATCGAGGTCAACTCTGGTTTCGAGGGTCGGCGTGATAGTCGAAGGTGGTGGGTTGAGGACAACCGCACCCTACGAGGCGCGGCCCGGCTTCTCAGGTGAACAATTTGCTGGTGAGTGAGCGAAGAGATAGCATTGGATCGCTCACGGGAGGCCGAACATGAACCGTCACATTCATAGTTTGTTTGCCGTTGTGGTCCTGCTTTGCGTGACCCCCGCAGCCCCATGCCTTGCTCAATCGACATTGTGGGACGTGTATATCACGGATGGCAATCAGGCAAAGGATCACGGCCAGTATGCCAAGGCGCTCAAGCTCTACACGCTCGCCCTCGAAGAAGCGGAGAAGTTCGGCCCGACCGATCCGCGCTTGGCAACCAGCCTGAACAATCTGGCGGGGCTGTACGACACGCAAGGCGATTACGCCAAGGCAGAGCCGCTGTACAAGCGGTCGCTGGCGATCTATGAGAAGGCCCTCGGTCCCGATCATCCCAACGTGGCGACCAGCCTGAACAATCTGGCGGAGCTGTACCGTACTCAAGGCGATTACGCCAAGGCGGAGCCGCTGTTCAAGCGGTCGCTGGCGATCGGTGAGAAGGCCCTCGGTCCCGATCATCCCAAAGTGGCGACCAGCCTGAACAATCTGGCGGAGCTGTACCGTACTCAAGGCGATTACGCCAAGGCAGAGCCGCTGTACAAGCGGTCGCTGGCGATCGGTGAGAAGGCCCTCGGTCCCGATC
>JBBTET010000021.1:39146-78102 GCA_038042195.1 Planctomycetota bacterium
CGGAGCCGCTGTACAAGCGGTCGCTGGCGATCCGTGAGAAGGCCCTCGGTCCCGATCACCCCAGCGTGGCGACCAGCCTGAACAATCTGGCGTTGTTGTACGACACGCAAGGCGATTACGTTAGGGCGGAGCCGCTGTACAAGCGGTCGCTGGCGATCCGTGAGAAGGCCCTCGGCCCCGATCACCCCAGCGTGGCAACCAGCCTGAACAATCTGGCGACTCTGTACCACACACAAAGTGATTACGCCAAGGCGGAGCCGCTGTTCAAGCGATCGCTGGCGATTAGTGAAAAGGCCCTCGGTCCCGATCATCCCGACGTGGCGACCACGCTCGAAAACTATGCTCTCCTGCTTGAGAAAACAAAACGGCAGGCCGAGGCCGACAAGCTCAAGCAGCGCGCCGCGAAGATTCGCAAGGACAAGAGCAAGTCCTGATCGCCTGCAAACAATCTATGAGTGCCTCTTACAACCAGGGAAACGCACCGACTAATAGTCGGTGCCACAAGGGTTTTAGGACGCACAATTAGTTGGTTCCACGGTTACGCTTCGGTCGATGCTGCGACCTTTACTACACCCCCGCCACGGCGGGAAGGCTGCGGGCGGACGCTTCTAATCCGGGTTAGACGCTGCCGGAGCCGACGACCCAGAAGCGATTCTTGCCGGCGCGTTTTGCGGAGAGCAGGGCTTCGTCGGCGGCTTCGATGAGATGCTCGGCGGATTGGGCCTGCCAGGGGAAGTGGGCGAGGCCGCCGCTGATTGTTAAGTGCCCCACTGCTTCGGGACCGAGTCTGGGAAATGAGTGTTTGCGGAGGGCCTCGCGGAATCGCTGCAGTACGGTGACGATGCCTTCGGGGTGTTGCGAGCCGGCAACGCGCGGGCCTTCGGGACTCCAAAAGACCACGACGAACTCGTCGCCGCCATAGCGGGCCACCATGTCGCCTTTGCGGCAACTGTTCACGAAAAGCTGGCCGACATCGCGGAGAATCTCATCTCCCGCGTCGTGGCCATAGGTGTCGTTGAAGCGTTTGAAGTCGTCGATGTCGAAGACAAGGGCCGTGACGGTGCTGCGCGTGTCGCGGGCCTCGGCGAGTGTGCGATTGAGGAAGTCGAGCAACTGTCGACGATTGGGCAGCCCGGTGAGGTCGTCGGTATTGGAAAGCAGACGCCAGGCCTCGGAGCGGCGGCCGGTGTCGTGCATACGGGCGAAGAGGACGGCGTAGTGGCGCAGCTTGGCGGTGTCTTCGTGGGTGTAGCCGCCGGCGCAGCGCGGGCCGACGCGAATCTGGCCAACACGTTCGTCGGCAAGGACAATCGGCTCAACAAGGATTCCATCGAAGTCGGCGGTCGGTTGGAGCGAGGCGCGACCGGTGCGACCGGCAAGGACGACGGTGGCGCTTTCGGAATTGAGCGCAGTACAGATCAGCGACGCCATCGCATCAAGCACGGCGGGCGAGCCTTCGGCAAGCATGGGCAGGACATCCGCGAGTCGGGCGAGTTCTTCGACGGAAGGAGTGGGCGCGACGATGGGCGTCTCGGTCCAGCGGCGCTGCGTGCGGCGCGATGGGATGCGCAGGGCACGTTCGAGATCGATGGAGTCCGGCGGGAAGATGACGTAATCATCGGCACCATGATTCAGCAGCCGACGACCAACTTGTTCATGGGCCGGCTCACAACAGAAGACGACGGGGGCCTCTCCAGCGACGGACTTCATCGCGGCCATCGCAGCCTCGGGCTTGCGACAAGCAAGATCGTGGCCGACGAGCACGGCGCGAGTGGGGCTTCGCGGGATTTCGGCGACGGCCTCAAGATAGGAATGCACGCCTTCGATTCGCTGCGGGGCGAAACAGTCTGCGACGACGGGGCCGAGGCGTTGCACGTCGGCGACGACGAGAAGGCGGCTTTCGGTGGTTGGGAGCGGAGGCGTCATAGTTGCGGGCCTCCGTTGCCGTCGGTCTCATCGAGCAACGCATCAAGCTCTTCGGGGGTTAGTTGAGAGTCGACAGTGTTGCGTGGCTCGACCGGAGAGCCTGGCGGAACACGGCTTGGAGGACGGCGGGCTGGTACGGCGTCGCTGCCGGAGGACATGCGATGACGCACGGCATCGTGAAGCGATGGTTGCGCGGGGTCGGTCTCGATCACGCCATCGGTAGAGAGCGGAAGGCGTGACTCAATCAATGGTAGAGACGCGGTCGACTCGGCAAGAATGACTTGGGCGGTGGACACCGATTCAATGAGAACAGCCATCTCCAGCGTTTGAAGATCGGGGCGACCGAGTCGGACCAGGGCTTGCGACGTGCCGGTGAGCCAGGGGATGTCGACCTGCGCTTCGGGGAAGTAGCGCGGGACGAGTTGGCCGAAGGCCATCTCGGGGGAATCGAGACTCCGCACGTCGAGGAGGACGCGGTCGAAGCGCTCGCCAAGGGACAGCCGTGCCATGGCGGCAAAGACGTCGGGCACGAGATCGACGCGCGAACCGATCTCGACCAGCGGGTCCATCGCCTCGCGCAAGGCGTCGGCGCGGGCGTCGGAGATGAGCATGAAGGTGTGTGAAGCCGTTTGGCGCATGGCGAGTCGCACCGTGCTCGCGTAGTCGTGCCGAGCAGCCTATTCGGACGCAGTGGGAGTTCCCCGCTCTCGAAAGAGTCTATGGAGGGCGGATTTTCAAGTCAAAGCGTGCGATTGGCCGCAGTATACTAATGAGACATTTGAGCAAATCGACCCACGCCGTATCATCCACCGCCATGATTCTCAGACGCAGCATTCGGACGTACTTGGGCGGGGTTGGGTTCACACTGGCGTTGGTCGTCGCATGGGCCATGCCGACGCAGGCACGTGGACCGGCCGCTTCGCGCGGCAATGACCTGGCCGGGCAACTGGAGAAAATCCTAACCAGTCACGGTCAGCCGAAGTCGAAGGTGGGGGCGCGGGTTGTCGAGCTATCCAGTGGCAAGGTGCTGTTCGATCTGAACGGCGAACAGCCGATGGTACCTGCGAGCAACATGAAGCTCATCGTGATGTGTGCTGCGCTGGATGCGTTGGGCAAGGATTATCAATTCAAAACGACGCTGGCGATTCGTGCGAATGATCTCGTGGTGATCGGCGGCGGTGACCCGACGCTTGGTGATGAGCGCATTGCGCAGCAGCAGGGCAAGCCGATCACCGATCTGTTTCGCACGTGGGCCGCCAAGCTGAAGGCCGCAGGGATTACCCATGTGAAGGGCGACCTGGTCATTGACGATTCGCTCTTTGACAAGCAGTGGGTGCATCCGAACTGGCCGCCGCCGCAGTTTCAGGCCTGGTACGAGGCACCGATTGGCGGGTTGAACTTCGCGTCGAATTGTCTGGACGTGCGCGTGCAACCGACGAAGGCGGGGAAGCCGGGCGAGGTGAGCTTTGTGCCGCCAAACGCGCTGTTTGATGTCTCGAACAAATCCGTGACAGGCGGGAAGAGCACCGTGTCGGCGTCGCGGGTGCGCGGGGGCGACACAATCGTGGTAAGCGGCACGGTGTCGAAGGATTCCAAGCTGGGGCCGATCTCGGTGCGCGATCCGGGGATGTACTTCGGTCATGTGTTCAAGACGGTGCTCGCGTCGAACGGCGTGCGCGTCGATGGAAAGGTCGTTCGCAACAGCGGGCGATTGGATGCGACGAAGCTACCGGCGGATTGCAGGGTGATTGACACGTACAAGTCACCGCTCACATGGGCGTTGGCTCGATGTGGGAAGCAGAGCCTCGGCATGATGGCGGAGGGGATCTTGAAGTTGCTCGGCTCGACGACCAGCGGCGTTGGTTCGTGGGACAGCGGCCGCGCGGCGGTGAAGGCGTTTCTCAAGAAGGCCGGCGTCCCGGCGAATCAGGCGACCCTCGACGACGGAAGCGGCCTCTCGCGCAACAATCGTCTGTCCCCCGCAGCATCAACGTCGGTGCTGCAACACATGTACGCCGCGCCGGGTGGACAATTCGAGGCGCTCCTCGATTGCCTGTCTCATGCCGGGATCGACGGCACCCTGGAGAAGCGGATGAAGTTCCCGGAAACGAAGGGGCGCGTCTTCGCGAAGACGGGCTACATCGACGGCGTGCGCACGCTGGCCGGGTATGTGCAGACGAAATCGGGCAAGTGGCTGGCCTTCGCGTTTTTCTACAATCAGGCGTCAAGCACCAAGCCGTTGACCAACTTGCAGGATCAGGCATGTCGCGTGTTGGCGACGTACGGCGAGTGAGTCATGGTCGATGCCACTCATCGCACCCAGGGCAGATCAGCTGTTGATCGTGGCCACCGGCGCGGATCGCGCTCAAAGTTGCGGCCTGCCACAACTCCAGAAATGACTGTTGCCCGACGACCCCAAGACATTGCTTCCCGGCGAAATCCTGATCGCACGTCGTCATGCGTCCGTCCGCGAGGATCATCGCTCGTGAGAACGTTCTGCGACACGGAGCGCGCGTCGGTGGGGCGACGCTTGTCACCGCGCGGTGCGGCCGTTGACTCGCGTGGTGGCTGTAACCGGTGATCGTGGACATGCCGAGGCGTCCCTGCCAATCGTCGTAAAAGGCCTCCATGTCGGACATGTTCTCATTGGCCTTCACGAACGACGGCATGATGAGCGGGCGGACCTGCTGTCGCTGCACGCGGCGTTCGGCCCAACGATTGAGTCGTGCGATGACGGACTTGTAGGCGTCCACGCCCTGCACGCGCGAATAGGTCTCGGCAGTCGACGCATCGAGCGTCACTTCGACGAGGTCTACCGGTGTGCCGAAGAGTGCTTCCTCAATCGCGTCGGATTGTTTCGTGTCCGCAGGCAATACGGCGCAGGTGCGAACGGCAATGGCCGCGACGGCGGGGCTGCGTCGGAGCATCGTGCAGATGTCATGAAACGCCGGGTGGAGCGTCGGTTCTCCGTGTCCCGCCAAGACGACTCGAATGTCATCGTAGTCCGACATCGCATCGATGACGGATTGCACCACGCTCTGGCGCAACGGGCCGCGCGAACCCACATCGGTGCCGCGCGGACGGAGCAGCGTACCGCTAAGCGGGTCGTCAGTCGTCAATTCGATTTCGATCTCGCTTGGAACGGGTTCGACAAACGACTCACCTCTTTCGAGAAGCCAACGAGCAATCCGTGACGCATCCCAGGTTTCTCCTCCGGCGGCGAACAGATCACGAAGACGGTTCATGCTCCGCGTCGTGTCCGCGAGCAGTCTGCCGCTCGCCGCAATCACGTCGTCGCTTGGTCGGTAACACGCCTCCTTGCCAGTCAGATCGGCGATGGGTCGGTCGGGGTGGTACGTCATCAACACACCCGGTGGCTGGCCCGATGGGGCGAGTTCCGAAAGCAATTCTCGCGTGAGGAGAAGCGCAGCGAGGCCCGGCGGAGCGGGAGTAAATGTCATCTTCGCGGTGTCGCTGTTGCGACGTTGCTGATCAATCATCGCGTCGAGAATCACCTGAT
The DNA here is from genome assembly GCA_038042195.1 of Planctomycetota bacterium. GTDB lineage: Bacteria > Planctomycetota > Phycisphaerae > UBA1845 > UTPLA1 > JACRIM01. The sequence goes on from JBBTET010000021.1 coordinate 44,593, forward strand.
CAATCACCACGGCGGCGGCCGGTAGACTTAGCGCCGCGTCGGCCTGCTCTCGATCCACGAGCACCGACATCACATCGAGCCGCGCGTCTTCGTCAAAGACGGAGAGGCTGCCCGCGCCGCCGCGCCAACTGTCGAGGCCCCACCAACGCGAGGCCCGCACGAGCATTTCGTAGGGTGGTGGTTCGGCGTCATGCGGTTCTATCTTGACGGCAAGGCCCCAGGTGAGTTCACGAAGGCGCTCGGACTGCGAGACATGGCAGAGCAGATGGATGGACGCGACACCTTTGACCAGCGCGACGCGTTCGAGCGTGCGACGCAGCACGGTCTTGCCGGCCAGCTCATCGCCGAGGCGCGAGCGCGTGCCAAGGGGCGAACGCTCCAGGTCAACATTGATCACCGCGATGCACTTCATGAAGTCGCCTCGATGGCCCGGTCAAATCGAGCCAGGGACTCGTCGAGGATTTGCTGCAACAACGAGCACCCCTCCAGCAACGCGTCCATGAACTGCTCATCCCGGCGAAGCTGGCTCTGGGCGCGCTGGGTGTCATTCAACTCCTCGCCGGCCAGTCGGCGGTCGGCGGCGTATCGTTGCAACTCACCCATCTGCGACACGTCGCGCACCATCGTGAAGATGAGATCGTGCTTATGCACCAGCGTGCGCAACTCATCCACGCGGACGAGCCGCTTGTTGAACTTGGCCGGCTCACGCGTCAGGCCGTGAAGCTCGCGTAGGATGGATTTTGTCTCTTCACACAGCGCGCGAAACTCGGCGAGCATTCGCACTCGCTCCACCAGCGCCTCACGACCGGCCCTCAGCCGTGAACCACTCTCCCATTCGATGCTCAGGTAATCGAATAGACGTGGCTCGATCGGCCGGGCACAGTGGATCGCAGCGGCCTTTGCAAGGCTCGTGATCTCCGCCCCCTGCTTGCGAACTCCGCCCTCGGTCGCATCGATGATCGTCGCCGTACTGCGGGCGAAGTCGCGCTCGAACTGCTCCTGATACGTGAACATCTGTTCGTCGGTGTAAATATCACGGCCATCAATGTCCGTCGCCTTGCGCAGGATGGGGCGATGACGCACGATCCGCTCCCACTCCTTCATTTCAAGGGTGCTGAATCGCCCGCACTCGGCCCGCCACGCGCGATGGATGGCAACCCCCGGCGTGTAGTACGTGTGGCCCGTAAAGCCGAGGTCTTGGCCGATGAAGATAATCGGGTCACAGCCCAGCCACTGCGCGAGGTAGAACGCCAGGTGCATGACCGTCGCACCGGCCTCCATCGGCGTTCGCTGGGCCAACGCAGTCCCCACGCAGCGATGAGCAAACTCGTTGTCCAGCAGGATCACACGATTCGGCCGACGCGCGTCCGACCCACGAAACGCATCCACCACGTGCCAGGTCGCCTTCGGCTCGGCCACCAGCACGACGCCTTTCGGCATCTCGACTCCCTCAAAGAATTGGCGCGATATCTCGCTGAAGTCGAGCGACGTGACGAAGTGCGGACGGATGCCCCGCGCCAGGAGCGGCTTCAATGTCGTCTGCGCCGCGATGATGACGGCCTTGTCTTGCAACGCGTGAAGCTGGTCGATGTTCTTCGCCAGTGACGGACCGGCCGCGACGAGGATCGCGGGGCAACCGGCGAATCGCCCGCGCAGGATGTCAGCGGGCGGCGTGGACAAGTACGTCGGCAGATTGTTGGCGATGTTGCGACAGGTGATGCCCGCATTTCGGACCAGTGTGACCAGCGACATCTTGGCGAACGCGGCAAAGTCCGTGATCGCCTGTCGAAACGCCGACTGCCACTCCGAGCCGTGATCCCGATAGGCCGGCGGCACGGCAAAAAGCGTGCCGAGCATGAGGATCGTGGAGTGCCGTTGGAGGCGGTCGTGAAGGCTCCCTTTGTCGAGGCTCGTGAATATCTCCACGCGCCCCGTGGCCAATTCGCAGGAGAGGTCGGTGTGTTCGAGGGCCGTCTTGATCGTCACCAAATCCGGTTCGCCGACCAGCACGGTGATGTCGTCGCCGAGCGTCTCGAAAAGCGCCTTGAGGTGATAGCCAAGTCCGAGGCCGCAGAGGATGACGGCCGACGCATCGGTTCGCTCTATGCTCTTGCAAAAATCGACCGCCTCGCGGACCGGGTCATATCGGCTATGCAGAAACATCGCCCGACCGTCGGCTGTCGTGACGCTTGCCGTCGGCGGGCCGGCCTTGGATGGTTGAACGGCGAGCGACGCATCGAAAGGAAGCTCGTCGATCTTCTGCGCCAACCGCGCGTCGCGCCGCCAGAGTTGCGTCATGTTCGCAAGGAATGGGGCGTTGACCGGAGCGATCGTCGTCACAGCGGCATTCTACCGTTGCGACGGAAATTGACAGGGCACATCAGCGCGTCAGGGCGACGACGATGGCGATCACCCCGACCAGCGCGGCAAAGGCCGACGCGATGAGCGTCAGATTGCTCTTGGTCTCGGTGCGGGTGGTTTGGGTGGTGAGTTGATCGCGTAGCGTCTGATAGCGCGCGTCCGGGGAGTCGGCCAGCATCTCGACCCACGCGGCGTTGGCCTTCACCGTCTCAGTGGCTCGACCGACCAAGTCATGCAACAAATTCAACGACTCCGCCATCTGCCGTTGATTCGATGCCAACTCAGCCTCGGTCTGCCGACAACCCGTCAACCCCTGTCGGATTTCTTCCACGATGGCCCGGACATGCTCGGCCTCGCGCACCAGACTCGTAATCGCCTCGGCCGTTGCGTCGGTGCGGGCCTTCATCAGGTCGAGCCGGTGATCGACCCGGGCCAGCGTCTGCCGATGCTCGGCCGTCAGTTCGGGGAGCGTCGCAAGGATGCCCGAAAGATTCTGAGCCGGCTCGGCTCTCGCCCTAATCCGCTCGACGAGCAACGGCAGCTCAGCCCGCTCGGCCTCGCGATCGGTTTCAAGGGCCAACGTCGCATCAACGATTCCGTCGGACTCTGGCTCCGGCTCGACATTCGAGGGAAGCTCATTCGTCTGTGACTGGGTTTCGATGGACTCGATGAGAGTAGAGACGCGCTGTTGTAACTGGTTAAACGCCTGATCCCACGTTGATGCACCAGGGCGAATCGCCTCGCGCCGTTCCAAGACGGCCGGCGACACTTCCGACTCGATGGCGTCGAGGATTCGAGGCACTCCGGTCGGCGCTTCCGGCGTCGGCGCAGTGGACGGGGCATTGGTTTCGTCGTCGCCGGGCGTCGGCATGGGGTCATGCTATGATTGCCGGGCCGGATCGTCAATGAAAATCAGCCGGGCGGTTCGCCTAAGTCCGCCGACCACCATGGAATAGGATCGATATGACCAACTCGACGCGCATCGACCAATTGAAAAAGCTGCTGACCATCGAACCGGACGACGCCTTTCTGAACTTTGGCCTGGCCATGGAGCTTGCCAAGTGCCAGGATTATGACGCCAGTCTGGCTTGCTTCGGCCGGGTGTTGACCATCGACCCGAACTACGTCGCGGCCCATTTTCACAAGGCCAAGACACTGGTCAGCATGGGCGACATCGACGCCGCCAAGCGAGAGTTGCAAGCCGGCATCGCCCAGGCCGGGGCCACTGGGCAGACGCACCCCAAGGGCGAAATGGAAGAGATGTTGGCGACACTCTAGGCACGCAACAAGCGGGGCGATCTTTGATAGCAGTGAAATAGAGTAAACCCACCTGCGAACGACAAACTACCAATGGCCCCACTCAGCCGTCTCCTGCTGATAGAACCTCCGTAGCTGCCCATACAGCGCCGGATGGTTTCGCTTCAATCGACGCCCATCCTCGAAGAAGCTCTCCGTTGCCACCGCGAAGAACTCCGCCGGATTTTCCGCGCCGTAGGGGTCCAACAGCGTTCGCCGCCCCATCGATGCCGCTGCCATCAACGACCGATGCTCTGCCCCCAGGATGCGAGACCACTCCGCGAAGTCCTCCTCTCGCTCCAACGGCGGCGCTCCGTCGGCCGCGCCGTTCAGATAGTCCAGCGCATGTGCGAACTCGTGAAACACCACATTTCGCCCATCGAGCCGATCCTGCGCCGACTGCTTCACATGCTCCCACGCCAGCAGCACCGGCCCGCGCCGCGACGCCTCGCCGATCCGCGTCATGTCGATCTTGTAGATACGACCGTCCGGCCCAATCGCCTCCAGCGTCTCGCCGAAGTCTTTGGGATAGAGAATGACCTCTTTCGTCTCCGAATACAGCCCCAGCCGCGGCACGTTCAACACAAGAATGCACGCCTGCGCCGCGACGATGACCTTCATCTCCGGAATCACCACCAGATCACGATTCCCCCAGAACTCCTTCTCCGCAACGAACTGCTCGACCAACCCGTGCAACCGTTCCCGAAGCACGGGCGACAGAAACCGGTAGTGCGGCACGCAGTGCGAAAGCGTGCGCTGCCAATTCGCCGGCAAACCGGCCTCCGACTTTACTTCCGTCGGCGCACCACGGTTGAACAATCGGCGAAACCACGACATGCTCGTATGATAGGTGTGGCACCGCCAATTGTGGCACCGACTATCAGTCGGTGCAGTCCCGTGTGGTACCGCAGAAGTGTGGCACCGGCTAACAGCCGGTTTGGTCAAAAGGAGTACCTCCCATGCCCGGCCTCACCCCCAGCACCCGACCCACCATCAGCCTCAACGACTCCGGCTCCTTCACCAAAACCATCACCGAGAAGGACGTCTTCGCCTTCGCCGACGCCTCGGGCGATCAAAACCCGCTGCACATCAACGAAGAATACGCCAAGAAAACCCGCTTCGGCCAACGCGTCGCCCACGGCATCCTCATGGCAGGCATCATCTCCACCGTCCTCGGCGGCGAAATCCCCGGCCTCGGCACCATTTTCGTCGAGCTACACATTCGTTTCTTGAAACCCGTCTTCTTCGGCGACACCATCACCGCCAACGCCCTCGTCTCCGAGATCATCAATCCCAAACGCCTGCGCCTCATGGTCTACTGCGTGAACCAGGAAGGCAAAGACGTCGCCATCGGCAACGCCATCGTCATCCCGCCGGAAGGGACGGAGGTGATTGCATGATGTGTTTGACTTCTAAGACGCCGAGCGCGTCATCCACACACTCTTATGCGACGTGAATAACGCGTAGGGCCAGACCCAACAGAGCAGCAGTATTGCGTAGAAGCTGTAGGGAATCGCCAGCAGCGCCTCGTCGTCGCGCTCGCGGGCGGCGGTGAAGAAAAGTGGAAACACTCCCCCCACCACGCAGGCGGCGAGTAGCTTCAACCCAAACACCATCGGCCACGCGAATGAAAGCACGAACGCGGCGGCGAGGAAGAAGTACGGCACGAAGAGTCCAGTCGCGCCGATGAGAAAGTTGAATCGCAAAGCGTAACAACGGCTTCGAGGCTTAAAAACAAACCTGGCCAGATGCGCCGTTTCTCTAACGTTGCTGCGGCCCCAGCGTAGAAACATTCGGGCCAGCCCACCGTACGTCGTCGGACTTTGCGTGCGAACGTGGGCCGTGCGTTGGAACTTCACGACATACCCCTGTCGCAGGACGAAATTCGTCATGGCATGATCCTCCCCCGCGCGAGCCGGTTGCCCCAGCCACTCCTGATGCAGCCACTCCTCCATCACCGGCTCGACGGCTGCGCGTCGATACGCCGCGAGCGCCCCCGCCACACACAACACGCTTCCGCCGGACATGACGCTCTGCGCCGCCCGCTTGTAGTCGAAGGTCATGACATAGCGAATGTCCAGCATGCGCGGGATCAGTCCGCCCGACTTGTTCAACACGCGCACGTTGCCCGCCACCGCGCCGACGCCCGCGTCACGAACCAACGGGCTGACCAGCTCGCGCAGTGCATCACGCGCCACGAACGAGTCGCTGTCCACGGTGATGAGAATATCACCGCTCGCCCGGCGAAATCCCTCGTACAACGCATGACGCTTGCCACGATTCGTCGGTAAGCGAATCGCCTCGATGCGTCGACCGGTTGAAAACCGATCCCACATGCCAGCCGCACGTTCGACATGACTCCACGTCTCATCCGTGCTGCCGTCGTCAACCACGATCACCTCCATCCGCTCCGGCGGATAGTCGGCCATAGAAAGGTGGCGCAACGTCTCTGCGATCATCGCCCCTTCATTGAAAACCGGAACGACCACCGTGATGCGCGGCAGATCGCCCGTCGACACGCACGGTGTCGGTCGATACCGAATCGCCAGTACAAATCGCCACGCCGACCAAACCGTGGTCAACCCGCCATACGCCATTCCAAGGATCAAGAATGGCCGACCGACGCGATGCTGCCAGAGCAATTGAAACGCCTCTTCGCGGGCATGACTCGTGAATGCAATAACCACGATCGCCGCGCTGACGGCGACAATCGCAACCTTAAATACGAAATCCGCAGGATCAAATCGGCGAAGCGGCTCTCCCCGAACCGACGCCCCCTCGCCAACAATTGAAATGTGTGAGGTGGAAAACGTCGTCACGCCCGTACTCCGTGATGCGAAGGAAATGGTACGCGACTCACACCGGCATCGGCAGGGTAAGCGTGAACGTCGCCCCAAGCCCCGGCTCGCTCGCCACGCTGATGTCCCCATCCATCTCAACCATCAGCCGCTTGCACACATGCAGCCCAAGCCCAAGCCCGCCACGGTCGGGGCGCGTCTCGTGTCGCTTCGTCGAGAAGAATGGCTCAAAGACACGCGGCACATTCTCCGGCTTGATGCCCGGCCCGGTGTCGGCGACCTCGATGGCGACCTTCCCATCGTTCATCCGTCGCGCGGCAATCGTCAATCGCCCGGCCCGATCAAGCATCGCCTGTCGCGCGTTGAGGACGAGATTGAAAAGCACCTGTTGCAACGAACTCGCATGCGCCGTGGCACTCAGTCCTTCCGGCACATCAATTGTCAAGGAAATCGAGTCCTTCTCCAAATCCCGCCCGAGGCACGCCACCGCATCCTCGATCAACGGCCGCAATGACACGACCGTCGGCCCTGTCGATGCGTCGCCCGCCAACCCAAGTATCTTCCCAGATAGATCACTCAGACGCTGCGCATTCTTCAGTGTGCGCTCCAACGCCGTCTTCATCAGGTCCGGCTCGCCGCGCTGCAAGGCATATTGGCAATAGCTCACGATCGGCGTGAGCATGTTGTTGAACTCGTGGGCGATCATGGCCGCCATCGTCCCGACCGAGGCCAACCGTTGCAGCGTGTCCACCTGCCGTTGCAGGTCGCCGAATTGCGAATCAAGCCCGTCGAGCGCGCTCTGTACGAGGTCGCCGGTCTGGGCTACGTTGCTGTCGGAAAAGTCGTGTGATGGCATGGGTTGCGCCTGTCGTGGAGACGACGGATTTATCGGCAACGACGCGGGCCACGCATGATGCCGCGAAAGCTGCGCGAGCGGCGCAAAGGGTGCGGTTCGATGGACCTCCAAACAAGACTCGACATCCTGACCGGCCTTGCAGAGGAACTCGGCCTGGCGATTCGCCGCGAACCACTCGGCGGCGCCGGCGGCGGGTTCTGCCAAATAAAGGGGCAACGCATCCTCTTCATTGACACGATGGGCGACGTGGAGACGCGATACGAGCGCACCCTGGAAGCCCTCGCCGGCCTCCCAGAAATCGAGCAACGCTTCGTCCCGCCGGAGATACGAGAAGACATCATTCGGCAGCGCGTTTCAAAGTAAAGCACGTCGAAATAAACGGATTCCCGTCGCCCTGTTGTTAAGCCAGACTTCCACAATACCACGCAGGCCTTGAATGCAATTGAGCTTTCCCAAGTTGCAATTAACAGCCAAAAAAGGTACGATGCTTGTCAAGTGTTGGACATGCAAGAAAGCGCCGACGACGACTCGCAAGAGCTAGATGGTGCAATATGAAACGCATCTCGCAGTATTCGCTGATCCTTGTATTCAGTTGGGCCGCACTAATTCCACAACGACTGGAAGGGCAATGTGCCTTCGAGTGGCGGGCAGGCGATGGCGTGCCGGGTGTATTTGCTCCAAACGACATTAATGGCGGCAATGTGTATGCAACAACGACATGGGATCCAGAAGGTCCGGGTTCGCAGCCGGAGTTGCTGATTGTCGGTGGCCTTTTCACGATCGCGGGAAAATCGTTCGCAAACAACATCGCTTCATGGAACGGCACGGAATGGCAGAGCTTGGGGTCGGGAGTAAACGGCGAGGTACGCGCCTTGACCGTATACAACGGCGAGTTAATTGCAGGGGGCACCTTCACCACCGCCGGCGGGTCGCCGGCGAATCGGATTGCACGATGGAACGGCACCGTCTGGCAGCCCGTCGACACCGGAATGAACGACTGGGTGTGGGCTGTCTCCGTCTTTAACAACGAATTGATCGCAGGGGGCTATTTCACGACCGCAGGTGGTGCATCAGCGAATTACATCGCGCGTTGGAACGGTACGACGTGGCAACCGCTGGATGTGGGGATGACGGAACCCGTCTTGGCGCTTTGTACATTCAACAACGACTTGATCGCCGCCGGGCAATTCAATAACGCTGGCGGCGTACCGGCTCATCGCATCGCCCGCTGGGACGGATCAACTTGGCAGCCCTTGGGAAGCGGAATGGATTCATTTATATATGCCCTGACCGTCTTTGATAACGAACTCATTGCGGGAGGCGGGTTCTTGGTGGCAGGCGGGTCGCTCATCAACCGTGTCGCACGATGGGACGGACTGAACTGGCAGCCACTTGGAGGTGGAGCTAACGACATCGTATATGGCCTCGCTGTATACACTGGCGAACTTGTCGCCGGCGGCCTATTCACTTCCGCTGGAGGCGTGACGGTGAATGCCGTGGCTCGCTGGAACGGCTCGAACTGGCAGGCCCTGTGCTGCGGCACTGACAGCTCGGACAAGGCATATGCCTTAACAGTATACAACAATGAGCTAATTACTGGAGGGCCATTTTACGACGCTGCCAAATCTGTTGCCCGTTGGGATGGATCGACTTGGGAGAAACTTGGCACTGGAATGAATTCGGGTGTGACTGCTCTTCATGTTTTCGATAGCGAGCTGATCACTGGCGGCCAATTCGTCAGCGCGGGCGAATCGTCTGCAAGCCACATTGCCCGATGGAACGGCTCGATATGGCAACCATTGGGAAGTGGTATGTCAGGAGGAACTGGAATTGTCACCTCGGTACTAAGTTTTACGATCTTCAACGATGATCTTATTGCTGCGGGTAACTTCACTTTGGCCGACGGTATTTCAGCCAACCGCATCGCCAGATGGAATGGAACATCCTGGCAGCCCTTGGGCACCGGGATGAACGGTATCATCAATGCTGTCACGGTGTTAAACGGCGACCTCGTTGCTGGAGGCTACTTTACGACCGCAGGCGGCTCGCCTGCCAGCAACATCGCCCGCTGGGACGGCAACGCGTGGCAACCTTTGGCAGGCGGAACAAACGGAAACGTGTATGCCCTTACTGTCTTCAATAATGAACTGATCGCTGGTGGTTCCTTCACAATTGCAGATGGGACAACCGTGAACCGGATCGCGCACTGGAATGGCAGTACATGGCAGCCATTGGGTAGCGGAATGAACGACTGGGTCTACGCATTGACTGTTTTCAACAATGAACTCATCGCAGGAGGCGAGTTCACGACGGCCGGCGGCATCACCGCCAGACGCGTCGCCCGCTGGAACGGCACCACCTGGCAGCCGACGATGAGCAATGGTGTCGGCACAAATGGAGCCGTCTATTCGCTCGCTGCTTTCAACAATGAACTGATTGCCGGTGGCGCGTTTACGCTCGCTGGTGGGTTTTCGGCAAACAAAGTTGCCAAATGGAACGGAACCGCATGGAAATCGTTGGGAAGCGGCACCGGGGGTACAAGCTCGCCGTATGTCTATGCGTTGGCCAGTTTCAACAATGAATTGATTTCCGGGGGCGATTTTGTCACCGCGGGCGCCAACATCTCCGCCTACATGGCTCGCTGGGGCCCCGGCTGCCCGCGTGGTGACATGAATTGCGACCAAGGCGTCGACCTAACCGACATGCCATTGTTTGTCGATGCAATCCTCGCGGCCCCCAGCATTTCCACATGCGACGGATATCTTGCCAACGTAAACAAGGATGTCTACACCGACGGCCAATCGCTCGTCAACGGCCTCGACGTCGTTGCATTTGTCAACTGCCTTGTAAATGGAGCATGTCCATAGTCCCGTTGCCGCATCGTCATTCATGGCAAAGCGAACAAGCCGACTAGCTAATTCCGCGCCTAGAATCAACAGCAGAGATGAGCGTTGAGACTTCAATACCCAATAAGGACGAGAAAGCATTGAAGCTCAAGCGCCGGCGTGGCGGCATCATTCGTCGGCTTGTTCTCTATCCCCTGCTCCTCTACGTCACCTATTGCACTGCCATGTACTTCTTCCAGGACCACCTTCTCTTTCCCGCCGACATGGCCCCGCCCCCAGGCCTGACAAAGGATCGCTACGCCAAGAACACAGTCGTCATCACCCTCGACATCGACCATGGCAAAACAAACGAGGCATGGTTCATCCCTGCACCCAAGGCGAGCGCGACCGCTCCCGCGCCGGTCGCCATCTTCTTCCACGGCAACGCGGAAATCATCGACTACCTCGACGAAATCGTGACCCCCTATCAGCAATTGGGCGTTTCGGTCTATCTGCCCGAGTATCGCGGCTATGGGCGTGCCGGCGGCACACCCTCCGAATCGGCGATCATCGATGACGCCCTCCGGTTCTACGACGAATTAATCAAACGCCCTGACGTCGACAAGACTCGCATCATTCTCCATGGCCGCTCCCTCGGCGGTGGTCCTGCCACGGCCCTCGCGTCGATGCGCCCTTCAAAGGCCCTCGTGCTGCAATCCGTCTTCACCAGCACCGCCGACATGGCCAACACCTACGGCGCGCCCGGCTTCGTCGCCCGTCATCCCTTTCGCAACGACCGAATCATCCCGACCTTAAGCCTCCCCATTCTCATTGCCCACGGCACCGTGGATGACATCATCCCCGTGTCGCAGGGGCGCGAACTCGCACGGCTCGCAAAACACGCAACGTTCCTGGAGTATCCTTGCAACCACAACGGATTCCCCGGCGATGGCAAGGAACAGGAATGGTGGGACGCAGTCGCCAAGTTTCTCCGCAAGGCCGACGTGCTCAGTGAGGCATCGCATTGAAAAAACAGGATCCATTACGACTGGCAGTTCTCGTCTCCGGCGGCGGCACCGGATTGCAAAACCTCATCGACCGCATCCACAGTGGGCGCTTGCCGGGCGTCGAAATCTGCGTCGTCATCTCGTCAAAGGATGATGCACCCGCGGTGCAACGAGCCGAGCAGGCAGACCTCCCGGTCGATGTCATACGCGCTAAGGATTTCACTGATGTCGACAAGTTCAGCGAGCACATTGTCTTGACGCTCGATGTCTACGATGCAGACCTCGTCGTGCAAGCCGGTTGGCTTTGCTATTGGAAGCTCCCGGCTCGGTGGCTCGGCAAGACGATCAACATCCATCCCGCCCTGCTACCCAAGTTCGGCGGAAAGGGGTTTTACGGTCGCCACGTCCACGAAGCCGTTCTCGCGGCAGGCGAAACCCAGTCAGGTGCAACCGTCCATTGGGTGGACAACGAATACGACCACGGTGCCATCATTCGCCAAAAAGCGTGCCCGGTTCAGCCAGGGGACACGCCGGAGACCCTCGCCGCGCGGGTGCAGGCGGTCGAATTCGACCTGCTGACAAATATCATCGGGGAGCTTCGTGACCAACGGCGTGGTGGAAAGTGGTAATTTCCTGTTGCAAGCCGTTCATCATTCACTTTTTTCGGCCTCTGAACTTTGATCCGACCCCGCCGCGAGGATAGAATCTCTGTATCCGTAAGACGTATGCAGGAGGGAAGGAACTTGGCCACAAACCGTCGGTCGATACTGCGTCGCCTTGCGCGACACTGGTTGGTCGTTGCCGCACTCGCCATCCTTCCGACGCATGTTTGGGCCGACTCCGACGTATTCCCCTGCGTGATCGGCGATCAATTCTTCAATACGTCCGGGTTCTTCAATTACGGAATGGTCGGCGGAATTCACGCATTCTCGCTGGAGGTCAAGGCTTGCAACCAGGGCGACACCTTCGCGAATTGGATCGAGGAAACAAATCAACACCCCGTCATCACCCAGAATCTCCTGCGCCTTCGCAACGGCCGCTTCGAACAGATCGGCCAAGCTTGGCTCAAGCACGGATTCTTCGTCGCCGCAGAGGACGGCTGCACCCTCTGTTCGGGCGAAGAAGACTTCACCAAACTCGGCCCAGGCTGTTGCGACACCTACGGCGCATCGCTCAACGGATTTCAATCGATCCTCGGGCCAAAGTCCGAAGTCAACGCCTCCACCGGCGTCTTTCCATACCCCTTTTGTGGCGGAGGCTGTCCTGCCGCTGGAAACGGTATCGACCGCCGTTTGCAAGTCGCCGACGCCGACCTCGATATCAACCAAACCGTCATTTACATCACCGAGATGCAATATGTCCTGCAGGATGACTGTCAGGCGAATCCTAGAACCGACTACAACAACGCCTCGTATCGACGAATCGGCATCAACAGCTCCAAGCAGATGTCCTTCTGGCTGTCTGCCACCATGCCGGGCGAACCAGGGATCAACGCTTGGGCCGCGTACGAAGCCGGCGTGACTTCGGGCGTCGTCGATGTACCGGGCGATGGCCGATTCCATGTTTCCGCAAAAGCCACCGACCTCGGCGGCGGCACCTGGCACTACGAATACGCCGTGCAAAATCTAAACTCCGATCGCTCCGGCGCATCCTTTAGCGTGCCCATTCCCATCGGCGCAACCATTAGCAACGTCGGCTTCCATGACATCTTCTATCACAGCGGCGAACCGTACGACCCGACCGATTGGAGCATGCCCGCCAACGGGGTGACCACCGGCAACGCGCTCACTTGGGCCTCGCAGGCCTATCTCATCGACCCGCCGAACGCCAACGCACTCCGCTGGGGCACCCTCTACAACTTCCGATTCGATGCCAACGTCCCGCCCGACACCGGCGTCGCAACCATCGGCCTCTTCAAACCCGGCAGCCCCACGACGGCCTCGCTCGGCACCGTCACCCCGCGCTTCTGCGTCTGCACCGGCGACCTCAACGGCGACGGCAAACTCGACGGCCTCGACGTCCCCGCCTTCGTTCAAGCCTACCTCGGCATCACCCCCACCAACTGCGCCGACGTCGCATCACCAAGCGGCTCCACGCCAGATGACGCCGACCTCGCCCAGGTCGTCTCATTGCTGCTCGGCACGGGAACGTGCCCGTAGTGCTGGGGCACAGTAGTTCTTCGGATTATGGAACATAGGCATCCTGACGGCACGAATCACATTCTCTCATTCGACCCGATGGTCCCGGTGCAACGGGACACTACGCGGTCGTTTCAATGGACAGTGGTTGCAAAGGACAACCATGCAGTACCGTCACGGTTACCGCGCTGGCTGAATGACATGGTGTGGCAAGCCGGGAAGCACGATGCGACCACCGCAAGACATGGGTGTGGAGACTATCGCGGCATGACTGCGGTGTCTAAAAATGCGTGACTTTCTCGCGTCTTACCGTCCCGTTGCAACTGCAGGAGCAGATCCTTGTTCAGGCTCTCAATGCGCTCCGCCATTTTCTGCACGATGCGGAACGCAAGCGAGGGATCCTCGTGAGTTCGCTGAAGGAAGGTCTTCTGGTCAACGCTCAGAACCCGCGTCTGCCCCCGGGAGCGAACGGTTGCTGACCTCGGCCGTTTTGTAAATAGGGCCATCTCTCCAAAGACGTCTCCCTCGCCTAGGACTGAGAGCAGCACCTCACTCCCTGAGCCGTGAAGCACGACCTCAACCTCGCCTTCTTGTATCACATACATGCGATCTCCGATCTCGCCCTCCCTGACGATGCATTCGCCTTGTTCATACAGCTTACCAAGCGGACCTGCAGACATTACGGGCCTCCGGACTTCTACGAGGTTGCAACTCGCGATGGGGATAGGCGGAGAAGCACCCCTATGCAATTAGACAAGAAATCATACAGGAACTTCGGCTTTGCCATGCGTAGCAGAATATCCAGGTACGGCGCGCTCCCCGTAAACATGTCCCATAACACCTTGCTCATGATCGGGCAAGGGCCCGAGACGCGCTGCTCGTCCGCGACCATCCGTAACATGCCGCTTCGCAGGAAAGGTATCTTGCGGAACATCCCGCCACAAAAAAAAAGGAGCTTCCCCACGCGATTGTCGAGTTGAAGCCGTCTGCATGTTGGCCAGTAATAGTGGGCGAAGTCGCGTTCGGATACTCCATGAAAGACCGCGGTAACCGCGCAGGCTTTCGCCGCGCGGTAGGCGGCCCCAATGCCGTCCTTGTACAGACGCGAAACTCCACAGTCGCCCACCAGCACGATGCGATCGCCGAAGCAAGGCTGGGCCGCGGCGATGTTGATTCGTGGACCGCAACGGCATGGCGGGCTACTGGCGTCGAAATCAGGAGGGAAACAGGCCCGCGCCTCCGCCGTATTCAAAAACGTGCGAAGAAGCTGCTGGTCTACATCGTGACCGAGTACGCACGTGGTCACATAGTCTCCCTTGGGGATGAGCGCGGCGAACTCCAATCGGGGCAGATTCAGCAAGAAAACATGCATGGCGCTACCTAAGCAGGATTCCACCTGATCCCTGCCCAGCCAGATTTCCGCAATGCAGGCCCGTGTCGTCTTCGGACGGCGTAAGCCCGAGCAAACGTGCTCGAAGAGCTTGACACTCTCAGAGTTCACACCCACCGCCCCGACGACCAAGTCATAACTTTGTTCACAACCCTGTCTTGGCCGGATCATGGGCCGACCGTCCAGCCACTCAAGGGCCTCAACGCGGTGCGGAACGTGTCGAGCGCCCTTCTGGCAGGCCAGGTTTAGGAGAAAACCATCGAAGCTCTGCCACGACCCCGCCTCAGAGCCTTTTGGCCCACAGCCTCGATGCACGCATGCAATACGCATCTCCTCGGCGGGCGTCCTGATCCGAACGGCGGACGCATCCGTGTGCAACACATAGGACGAGATTCCACGCTGTACGACCGAGTGGGGCATGTTGATCCCTTCGGTCGCCAGCATTTGAACAAGCGATTCCGAAATGACACCACCGCACATATTGCACCCGGCCGGACCACAGCGGGAGAAGTCTTTCGGCTCATAGATGTCTACGTACAGGTCCAAGCCCGCATGTTCAGCAATCTTCAACAGGAAGTAGGCCGTGAGGGATCCCGCTGGACCGCCTCCGATGATGCCGATCCTGCTTCCAGACCGAAGTTCCGTATCTGCGGAAACGGTGCTTCGCCCCGACTGCGATGAAACGAGCGATCGCCACTGTGAGCCGACATTTCCCATATGACCTTCCCCGGTCGCGCAACCACCGGTTGATCGGTCTTCATAAGATACACCTCCCACTCCCGTTGCGCCTACACCTTTTTGGACTTTTTTGTCTGGAGAGCCGACCCGGAATATTCGGCCACATGCCAAGGCTTACCTTCGACCCCGTTTTTCGTACTAGAGTGTTTGCTATGGCACAGCGGTTCCGGCCGTGTTTTCCTATTCAAACTGCACCAGTACCCGTTTTTCGTGCAGAGCGCAAGGCATCCCCCTCATGTATCACAACTGGGAACAGGTTGAGCCGCCTGTCAGATCATGATATAGAAGCCACGCTACCTAACATTCCCATTCCGCATCACCGAATTCAAGAAACCAGGCACAATGGGGCTGTCGAAAAAGGAGCCCCCGGCCTTCCCCTGCTTTAGCGTCAAATAATGCTCGTTCATGCCCGCGTTTGCCTTCTACCGCGCGAGCCTCTCTCGTTACAATGCACATAAGTCATCTGGAGCATCGCACTGCAAAGGGGTTAGCGAAATGAACCGCCGAATCCTCCCGCTGTCGGCACTTGCAACCATTCTCCAGGCGGCCACCACACTGGCATCGCCCATCGACCTCCCCATTAACACGGGGCTATCCAACGTCAATGTCCAGATGTGCATCCTAACCGGTTGCGACAGCGACCCCTCAAGCGTGTCAGGGTTCGTGTCCGCAAAGGCGTCGCCGCTCTCCGCTCCGACGAGCCTCACCCTCTACGACTTCACCTTTACGTTGAATGACCAGATCGACCTGTTCATCAGCTTTGGTTTCCTCGGGAACTTCACCGGCACCGGCCAGAACCTCGTCCTCTTCGACGCCCAACCCGGCGTTGCCCAACCGCCGACGCCCGTCTCGTCGGGCACGTTCAGCTACGCCGGCGTACCGACGGACGGAACCGGGACGTTCACATACACATCGACGGGCATCGTTTGCTCGGCACTGACTAACGCCGGGCGACCCTGCAACGACGTCATCAATCTCGCCGATCAGGGCACACAGAGCGGCACCTTGAATGGGTCTGTTTCTTTTTCACCGGGACGTGTGTTGACGCTGAACATCAATCCAAACCTGAGTATCCCGCTCGACCCGACCAACCCAGGCCTCGGCACGTTGACCGTGACCGGTACGATTGTTGCTACTGCAACCGTGCCCCTGCGCGGCGATGTCAACCTCGACGGACTCGTAGACGGACGCGACGCTCAGGAATTCGTGACCGTCATGCTGAACCCCGGTACGGCCTCGTGGCAAAAGCGATTTGCCGCCGACATGAATGACGATGATGCATTTGGCGATCTGGATATCATCGCTTTTTCGTCGTGCACGCTGTCAGCGGGATGCCCAGATTGATCCGCAAGGCGGAAGCAAACGCCAACAGCATGATCGCAGACTGGAGCTGGTCGGTTAAAATGGGCGTTCGGACGATCTGCGCAACGATCCCTTTCGTCATTGGCGGCTGTCTCAATCCAGAGGCACCAGGGCCGCCACTCCCAATTGAACGAACCATGGTCCTGTTGCCAGGCATCGAAGGAGGGGCATGGCAACTCAATGGAACCGTTCGCGGCCTGCGTCAGGCCGGAATCCTCGCGGATTTTGATGTCATCGAATGGGGCAAGCGACCGTTCGGATCGCTCGATAATTTGACAAACCTTGAAGCGAACAAAACGCGGGCCAAGCAAATCGCTGCCCGCATTGAATCACATCGTCACGAATACCCTGAACGCCCCATTACACTAATCGGCTCCAGTGGAGGAGGTGGACTCGCCATACTCGTAGCCGAGGCGCTGCCAAGGCAGCCAATCCTTGATCGACTCATCCTCATCGGCGCGGCCATCTCACCGCGTTATGAGCTGACCGAGTCCCTCGCGCGATGCAAGCATGGCATCGTGAATATGTACTCCGCCAACGACTGGCTCATCCTCGGCGCGGGCACCAGTATCTTTGGTACGATGGACCGCACAAAGTCGGCAGCTGCCGGCCACGTCGGATTCCTCGATTCAATGGGGAACACTCGCAATGAAAACGGCTTGACTCAAATCGCATGGCAGCCGAGATGGGCAATTGTCGGACACGACGGCGGACATATCGGATGGCTCGCCGGCCAATGGGCGTATCAGTACCTGGCACCGGTGATTACCAAGGGCTGTTGTGATCCCTGAAGCCGCATGGTACCCGCCTCCGCGCATGTGAACCGCCTTGTGAGTTCGACCAGGTTCATCGGGACGTCGGCCGCTTCACACCAAGATTACTTCAACAGTTAACGAGAGATAGGGGAACAATCAGAATGACAAAAAGATGAAGACGATGAAAAACCAGTGGTGACGATCGGCTACTTGGATCGATCGGTCACGCCGTCTTGGCGATCTTGTCGAACGTCACTTCCAACCGATCCTTCACGATCTGCATGCTCTCAGGGCGATTCATCCGGTCAGACTGGCAGCAATCCTCGATCAGCTTGAGCAGGGTGGGGTCGACCTGGCGCGGCTGGTCGTTGTTGGGGTTTCGCCACCGGTCGAGGTTGATCTGGCCGGCGGCACCGGTGGCCGAGTTCAACTCCGTCTCAACTGAGATGCCGAGGAAGATTTTGTGCATGGTGGCCCCAAGACCAAAGATGTCGGTTCGGGCATCCAGGATCTGCCGCTCGACCTGCTCCTTGGCGATGAAATCCTTCGTGCCCTGGATGCGCTCCTTCTTAGTGAACATGGCGCAGGCCTGACCGTAGTCGATGATCGTCGGGCGACCGTTCTTGGCGCAGAGGATATTGTGCGGCTTCAGGTCGGCATGGACGAAGCCTCGTTTGTGCAGGTCCAGCAGGCCGTCGGAGCAGTGCCAGAAGACCTTGATGAGCAGCGGGAGGTCGCCGGCCTCGGCAAACTTGTCAAGCTGGATGCCGTCGACATAGCCGAGGACGTTGTAGGCCTCGACGGCGCGAAGTTTGCGTTTGATGATGCCATATTCCCATGACTTGCGGAGGACGGGGTGACTGTTGTGAACGCCGACGTCGAACTCATTCTTGAGCTGGCGAATCTGCGATTCCCAATTGGGGGCGGAGGCGGAAACGTACTTCTTGCAGTACATCTTGCCGTCCTTCGCGTCGCGCATGAGCGAGACCTTGGTGCCGGCACCAACGCCAAGCTCGCGCACGAACATCAGGTTTTCGAGTTTCTTGGACATCCGCGGTTCGTGGCCAACCTGCTGTTACCGGAAGCGTTGCTGAAACTGCCTTGCGCAACCCGACGCGATCATTGCAAACCGATCACCGGGAGCCACGCACGATTGAACCTGCGACGATCATCGGCTCGGCCGGAGGACGGCAGGCGATTTCGTGGCAGATTCGCGGTCATATCGGCAACTTCATTCGTACTTCCGAGACCTCGTTCGCCGGGGTCGAGCGTTTGGGAAAAAACAGAGCACCGCAATATTTGGGAGTGGGCGGTCGGTAGCGGGCCAATCTGCGAGGGAATGAATCGAAAATGACAGTTTTATACGGACGGCCCCTCGCTGCGGACCTATCCCACGTTCACCATGATACTATAAAGCCAAGCCAGATGTCTTTCCAGTGGCCCATGCCTCAATCACCGACAATTATCATGGTTGTTCTATCCATCTCACCGCCTCAGCCCTCCGTTCGGCACTGCCGCCATCTCAAGATTCTCTTGTCGGCCGACATCTCACAGGTGGCACTTCTCCCCAAGTTTGTACTGAGGCGCTGGGCAGCATTACCCGATATGAGGCCGCAAAGTGGGCTTTCCAACGTTTGCCGGGGTGGCACGGCGGATGCCCTGTGTTATCCAGCCTCGCGGGCCACCGGTCGCAAGGATCGGATGGAGGGTAATCATGAAATCGATGAACATTCCAAACCATGTCGGATCGTGGCGGAGCATTCGGCGGGCCATCAACTGGTTCCGCTGGCTATGGCAGCCCACGGCGGTCGATGGGGTCGGCACCGACCAGCATCCTCATTGCTGCTATGAAGAAGATGAAGACTAGGCCAGCCGTTGCAAAGCGGCGGACATCGTCTCACCAATTGGGGCATTGATGACCAAGTCAGCCAGCGAATCGAGCGGCGTAAGCTCCCGATTGATAATGACCAGCTTTGCACCGCGGCGTTTGGCGACCTCCGGCAGCGCGGCGGCCGGGTGTACCACGAGACTCGACCCCATCGACACAAACAAATCGCAATCCATCGCCAGTGCCGCCGCCTCGTCCCACACGGCAGCCGGCAAATCCTGACCGAACGACACGGTCATCGACTTCAGCAACCCTCCGCACGCATCGCAGACGAACTCCTCTTCACCGGCATCAAGGCGGCCTTGGATGTCCTCGGCGGGCCAGCGCTTGTCGCACGAGAGGCAGTGGACCTTCATCGCCGTGCCATGCACTTCGACGACCTTGCGGCTGCCGGCGCGTTGGTGAAGCTCGTCGATGTTTTGCGTGATGACGGCGTGGATTCGGCCGCGCGATTCCAGTTCGACCAGGGCGCGGTGACCGACATTGGGCGTGGCGTTTAGAAATGTGGGGATCAACTCCTTGCGCATGCGCCAGAAGCGGCGGCGCTCGTCCTCATCCGCCACGAAGTCCTGAAACAAGACAGGCTTGTTGCGCGTCCACAGGCCCCCCGGGCTGCGGAAGTCTTCGATGCCGCTCTCAGTGCTGATGCCTGCGCCGGTGAAGGCGATGGCGCGCGAGGAGGATTGGATCAATTCGACGAGTTCGATGATTGACGTGGCGACAGAGTTTGACACGGCATCATCTCCGAGCGGAATCAGGGATGTCCACGAGATCATCATGCATCACAGCCACGGACTCGGCCGGCGATTGTCGGTGGCGGCGCTGTTCGGCATGGAGCAGTGCCATCGCCCCCAGGATCATGATGAAGCCGCTGTACCACTGGCCCGGTGCCAGGACTTCATGGTAAATGAGGAGTGAGCCGATCGCGCAGAGGAAAGGCGACAGTTGCACAACCGCCGTGCTGACGGCGACACCGAGGCGGGCGATGGCGGCGTAGTAGGCGACGTGGCAGATGGCGATGCCGATGAGGGCCGATGCGATGAGCATGAACCAGTTGAAGCCGGACAGGTTCATCACCGCGAGGCCGTGGTCTTTGCCGCGAACGAGCATCATGGCGACGAGGCCGAACGACGTGTAGAGCGAGATCACGGAGAAGGACGTCATCGCCGGGATGCCTCGCATGAAGCGGCGCACGCCGACGCCGTAGAGGCCGAAGAGGAAGCCGGAGGATGTTCCCAGGAGGATGCCGGTGGCCGTACCACCGACGATGGGTGCATGGCTGAGGAATACGGTGCCGACTGAGCCGCCCACCACGGCACAAATACCGCCCCAGAAGAAGCCGCTTCGCATCAAGACGCGTTCATCAGCGAACAGGATAAACGCCCCCAGCGTGGACGAGATGATCGAGACTCGAATGAGAAAGCCGCCAAGCGCGGGGCCGATGAAGTACGGCACCATTGCATACAGGGCCTGGCCGGCACAGTTGAAGACGGAGGGGACAATAGCCCGCCACCAGATGCCGCGCGGCAATGTCTTTCGCCACACTCCCACGACGACCAGCGGCAGCCACATCAGCGCGGAGAGGCCGTATCGCCAGCCGTTGGTGGTCCATGAGTCTAGGAATGGGGCGAGGTGCTTGAGGAAAAGCAGAATGCTGGCCCAGCCCACCAGCGTCCCGATCACGCAGGCGATTCCGGTGAGGCGGTCGCGTCGCGCTGCGGTCGGTGAGGGCATGGATGGAGTGTAGCCGCCCGGCAGCGCGGTACCAATTGAGGCGGGCGAAGCGCGCCCTTATGATCGCTTGCTCGACATCTTCCACAGAAGGAGTGCATCAACCATGCGACGAGCAAAGATCACAATCATCGGTGCGGGCAACGTCGGCGCGACCTGCGCCCATTGGGCAGCGGCGAAAGAACTTGGCGACATCGTCCTGCTGGACATCGTCGAAGGCCTGCCGCAGGGCAAGGGGCTGGACCTGCGCCAGGCCGGCCCCGTGGAGCGGTTCGACGCAAACATCATCGGCACGAACAACTACGACGACACGAAGGACAGCGACATCGTCATCGTCACCAGCGGCATCGCCCGCAAGCCGGGCATGAGCCGCGATGACCTCATGTCCACCAACATGAAGATCGTGCGAAGCGTCTCCGAGGAGGCGGCGAGCCGCAGCCCCAAGGCCGTGTACATCATCGTGTCGAACCCGTTGGACGCGATGGTGCAGACCTGCTGGAAGGCGACCAAGCTGCCGACGAATCAGATCGTCGGGCAGGCCGGCGTGCTGGACACGGCGCGATATCGGGCGTTTCTGGCGATGGAACTCGGATGCAGCGTCGAGGACATCGTCGCGGTGCTGATGGGCGGCCACGGCGACGACATGGTGCCGCTGCCGCGCTACACGAGTGTCGCCGGGATTCCGGTGACGGAACTGATCCCGAAGGAAAAGCTCGACGCCATCGTGAAGCGCACGCGCGACGGCGGCGCGGAGATCGTTGGGCTGCTTAAGACCGGCAGCGCGTATTACGCCCCAGCGGCGGCATCAGTGCAGATGGCCGAGGCGATCATCAAAGACAAGAAGCGAATCCTGCCGTGTGCGGCATTCTGCAAAAATGAATACGGCGTGGGCGGGTATTTTGTGGGCGTGCCCTGCGTACTCGGCACCGGCGGCGTCGAGAAAGTGATCGAACTCAAGCTCGACGCAGAGGAGCGAAAGCTCTTCGACGCCAGCGTGACGCACGTGAAGGAACTGGTGGCGTGGGTAGAGAAGAACTGGGCGTAAGCAGCAACCCACATTGCAAAGTAGACAACCCAATGAGCCACGCGTGGGACGACCTGTAGCGACAATTGATTTCAACGTTGATGACAACGCTTCGTCAGTGAAGTTATTTCTTGCGCGTATTCTATCGGCGAGCAATCACGCGGAGAATCGTGCGTTCGCAATAGACCTCTCTAAGTGCAAATATTTGGGACCCGATGCAGCCGCAATTCTGGCAGCCACACTATTTGAGGCGAGGAATCAGAACCGGAGAATCCGAGTAACATGGCCTTCCGGACCAAAGGAGCTCACAAAATTCTGTGATTTATGTGGACTTACTGAGGCCATTAAGAATACACCTTACATAAATAAACCATACGACAGAAGCCAAAATGTGCTCAGAATGCGGGCATATCATTCCCACAGTATCCGAGATGCCGATCCGGTCATTGAGTTGGTTAGTGCTCATTTTCAAAGCATTTCAAACGATAACGAGGACCAACTCCGCATTTGTGTGAATGAGGTTGTCCAGAACATGGAAGATCATGCCAAGTCCCCAATTGGCGTTGTGATGTGTGCACGGTTTCTTCGAAGGAAAAAACAAGTCCGAGTCGCGCTTGTTGACCGGAGACTTGGAATTCACCAAACGCTCTCCAAGCGGTATCACGATATCAAAGATGCGTCTGCAGCTCTACATCTCGTGCTCACCGGCAAATACTCAGCTCAATCCCGGAAGAACAATGCAGGCCTCGGAATAAACCTCCTCAAGAGCATCGTGGAAACCCTCGGAGGCCACCTCTATATTATTACGGAAACCTCAATGGCGACTGTTGGAAAGACCAAGACTCAAGTTGAGGACTTGCCTTTCCGATTTAACGGTACTGGAGTTTTTTTCTCGTTACCGGTGGATCATGACTGACAATTCTCGTCCAAGTAAAGACGTAACCAGAACGATGGTTGCTACGGACTACATTGACGCCGACGGCTCTGTAGTCAGGAGCGGCATTAGGTTTGCCGAGGCAACATTAGAGGCCCTTGAGCAAGCTAGGGCTGTTGTAGTATCTTTTAGAGGGCTCAAAGGAGCTTCTTCAAGTTACTTCAACGTTTACCTACGCCGAATTCAGGAAGGGTGCGGCCTCGCCGAGTTAGGTCGCACGATAAAGATAGAATTCGGCTCTAAAGTCCAGCAACTGGTATATACTAGATCATACGAGGCACTAATTGTTAATCATGAGGATAGTACGAATTCCGGCAAAGGCGACTCAGATGAAAACTTGGTGCCAATAAACCAACCGCTTTCTTGGTGGAAGCGCATCGTGGGTTTGCACTGAGTTCTTCGCGTCATATTTTTGAGATATCACTACCTCCGCTTGCTCACGCCCTTCATCTCCACCAGCTTCTTCAGCTTCAACCCATCCCACTCGTCGTAGGTCCAGTCCATCGTCGCGGGATCGGTGAGCTTGATGACCATTTCGCCGCGCACCGGTTCGCAGGTCTCGGGGTCCACGTTTTTCGTCTGCGCTCGCCACGTCTTCGTCGCCGAGTCATAAGTCATCTTGCTGTGGCCGACGGTGCCGTGGCTGCTAAAGTACCATGAGCGATAGACCTTGGCGTGCGGATTCCACGTTCGCACCGTCATCGCAGTTTCCATGGACTCCGGCGTATCACCGCCCCAGGTCGTTTCTTCCACAAGGAACTGCTTATCACAACTCCAGCGGACCGACTCATGTCCCTTGGCCTGCATCGTGCGACCGGTCCCGATTTCGCGGACCTGGCCGGTCACGTCCCATTCGCCAAGCCAGGCATCAAGCGCGTCCAGTTCGGGCGCTCGCGGCGGCGGCCCCTTGGCCACGCCGGCGTTCTTGGCCCCGGCACAGCCGCAGAGCAGGCACAGTGTTGTCAGGGCCACATGGATTCGAGCAAGCGTCGTCATGGATCATCTCCCATCATCTGTGATTCATCGTCCGAATACGCATTCACCGGCCGACCAGTCCCGAAAACATCGTCGGCAATCGCACGGTGAAGACTGTATCACGGATTTTTTCCTAAACCAATTTGCCCGTGGCCTTTTCGTATTGGAGACTTGGCCTGGTGGAATGGGAATGGCGCAGTGCGCGTATCCCAGGAAGATAAGGTGGGACCATGTTACCAGCAGTCACAGCGGAACTCCCTGCATACCTGATTCCTCCGCGGGCACAGGCAACAGGGCGAACAAGCGGCACATCGCCCGACTTCGGGCCGGCGGCGACCGTCGAGTTGTCGGCGGAATCCGTGCGGGCGGCGCAGTCGCGCAAGCCCGGCCAGGGCCTCTATGGCCCCAATGGTCACTTTGTCGAACCTTCGTCGGCCAGGCAGGACGATGCGCGGGTCCGCACACAACCCACCCGCGACGCTAAGCCGGACAAATCAACGGCACGTGCCGAACATCTCAAAGAAGAGGCCGAGGAAAAGACGCGGCAATTATCGCTGGCTCAGGTCGACGCCGCCGTCCCTCCAGCCCAGCGCAAAGAACTGCGCGACCTGGCCAAACGCATTCAGCGCAAGAGTTCCGACGAATCACTCGAAGCCAAGGATTACAAGCAGATCGCCAGTCTGATGCAGCGCGTGGGTGATTTCAAGGAAGCCACACGGGCGTTGGAGAAGGCTCGCGACCTCGAACAGCCCGAGCCTAAGACAGAATCGACAGGCGAATCCGCCGCCTGACAACACTCTTCCTACTCCTGGTTGTCCGCATGGCCCGCCGCGATCAAACGGCGGGCTTTGCGTTTGGGGAGCGTATACGTCAGTCGCTCCAAGCGGCTCACGGACCCGTTAAGTTTCTCACGAAGAGTTGAATATCCAGTCCGTCGAGCCGGTCGTCGCAATTGAGATCGCCGCGCCAGACGGGATTCTGGCCGAGGTGCGTGTTGCTGTAGAGCACTGGATCAAGCATCGCCTCCACGAAGTCGGCGAGGTCGGCAATGTCGAGGACATGATTCAGGTTCATGTCGCCGCCCACAATCAAATCGAGCATGCTCACCGTTCCGTTGTAGTCGGTGTCGTACACGCAGCAGCCACCCGCATAATAATGGAGTAGGATACTGTTGTTGTTGGGAACGCCGTCGTCATCGAATTCGTATTGCCCGTCGTGCGTCTCGATGTAGGCATTGAGCAGTGCTGTATCCGCGGCGTCCAGTTGGCAATCACCATTAAAATCGCCATAGCGGGGATTGGGCCAGACATCGGTCCAAACGTAATGCGACCCTACGAGCGGTTCCATCGCATAGGCCGAACCGACGAGGGCCGACATTCGCCACGATTCCGGTGTCAGATAATTCGCCGGTACCTTTGTCGCCCAATCCGAAAGCAATTGAAAATTAGGATCCCACGGCGCAACCGGATTGGCCGCGCTGAATTGAAGGTCCGTCAAGGCCTCAAGGATGCTGTTTTCATTATCCGGGCAACCGTCGTTCGGTTCGGCGCGATTGCATGGAAATAGCCGGCCAAGCGTCATGGCTCCGTTTGTCAGTGGATAGACGAGTGAGATCGTCGTCGTGTTCGTTGTCGTGTCATGGGCGAACCGAAGGGACACGTCCGGCTTGTATCGACCGTTGGCCTTCCAGCATTGAAACAGAAACGGTTCCCACCCGTGCGCACGGTGAAACCACTCCGCATCAACGTCCCACACCTCGCCGGATTCAAATACGCTCGGGTTGCCGCCAGGCTTCTCTGTGCGCACATAGATCGCCGAAACGTCTTCAGCGAGGAATGTCAGGTGGAACTCCTCACCACTGCGGTCGACGAAGGGAGCTGTGTTGATGTCGTCGTCAAAGGCTGTGTAATCTTCAGCTGCACGATTCGCCATGTACGGCTCATGCGGCAAACCACCGAACCGCGCGACATTTCCCAGGTAACGACCATAGGGATAATCCAGTTCCCCCCCCGTGTTTTCATCAGCATCAATGTCGAACTCGACGAAACCATAGATCGGGCTCGGGCCGTAGAGCAGCGGGTTGTAGATCGGGTTCAGATCGTCGTACCCAACCGGGCCGGGCGGGTTGATGAGGCCGTCGAGAACAAGATCAAACCGCATGAATCCGCCAGTCGGACTCCACATCCCCTGGAAAATCGCCGTCGCGGGATTGACCGGTGCGAAGCCACCTAGTCTCATCTCGATGATGTCCGGCAGCCGTTGGACTTGCGGATCAAACGGATCATTGTTGCCCGCGTCGGTGCGTCGAAGGATGGCATCATTCGAAAGATCGTTGATTACGTGAGGCTGCGCCATGGCAGGCATGGTCCCGACTGCAACGATAACGTACAGCGCCACGAAGACGCAGATCGTCCGACCGACGGATTTCCAATGCCGATCACGCATCCTCACGTGCAGCCTCCGTCATGCGATTAAGCCGATAGCGCAGGGCTTCGCGCGTGATGCCCAGGATGCGCGCCGCTCGGCTGAGATTGCGACCGGTGTGTTCAAAGGCCGCCACTAGAATGGTGTGCTCAATTTCGTCCAGCTTTGGCTCGCCGCGATCGAAGTCAATCACGATTGATTGCCCGCCAACCACGTCGATTCGCAAATCGCCAGTGGATGCGACGGTCTCGCCGAGTCGCAGGTCGCGCGGTTGGATTTCGTCACAATCCACTTGCAGGACCGTGCTTTCGATCAGATGGCTCAATTCGCGCACGTTGCCCGGCCAGTCGTGTGACAGCAGCGCGTTCATGGCCTCGCGGTTCATCGACTTAGGCTTCATCCCGAATCGTGCACAGTGCATGACAAGGAAATGTTGGACGAGCGACTGAATGTCTTCTCGGCGGTCTCGCAAGGCATCGACATGAAGCTCAATCACTCGCAGGCGATGATAGAGGTCGCGTCGAAACTCCCCCGACTCCACGGCGGCCCGAAGATCGCGATTCGTCGCGGCGATAACGTGAACATTGATGGTCCGGGTCTCTGTCGCGCCAACGGGTCGAATCTCGCGACTTTCAATAGCCTGCAATAGCTTGGCCTGCATGGCCATGTCGAGGTGCCCGATCTCATCCAGAAAAATAGTGCCGCCATGCGCCACTTCAAAGAGGCCGCGCTTGGCGTGACTGGCGCTGGTAAACGACCCACGCAGATGTCCGAATAGTTCAGACTCGAAAAGAGTGGGGGGCAGCGCTGTACAATTGACATGGATAAACGGCTTGTCTTTGCGCGGACCTCCATAGTGCAGCGCCCGAGCGGCAAGGTCCTTTCCGGTACCGGTTTCGCCGGTGATGAGCACGGTCGGCGCATCGGGCAGGCCGAAGGCTTCGGTCCGCGTCAAGCGGTGAATCGACTCCTTGTGCAACCGAGTCGATTCAGACGAGCCAATAATCAGATCAAGCCCACTCGACCCCGCCTCCTTCTGACGAAGAAATCGCAGATTGTCGGCCATCTGCTGATGCTCGACGGCTCGCTGGACGGTCAGGGCGAGTTCGTCAAGATCGACGGGCTTCGTGAGATACTCAAACGCCCCCGCCTTCATGGCGTCGACGGCGATTCGCTCATTGCCATGCGCCGTCATCACGATGACATTCGTTGCTGACGCCTCCGCCTTGAGTTTCGGCAAGAGCACGATGCCGTCGGTGTCAGGGAGTCGAACGTCGAGCAGAATCACGTCGGGAAGCAGGGTTGCGCAGGCGGCGAGGGCATCGCGGCCCGTATGGGCAACGGCGACGCTGTAGCCATTGGCGCACAACTTCTCCTGCAAGTTGCGGGCAAGTACGTGCTCATCTTCGACGATCAAAATTCGTGGCATACACCAACCTCACAATCATTCTTCCTCGTTCGAGGGGATTCCTCCGTGAATCAGACGACACCGTCGGTGGCGTCCCGACTAACTGCGGCCTTATCGGGCGAGGCCGTGGGGAAGGTCAGAACGAAACACGCCCCGTCGACGGTTGATCCATTGGACAGCGTGACATCACCCCCGTGCAGTCGAGCAATGCGTTTCACGGTGGCCAATCCGATTCCAGTGCCGCTCTCCTTCGTAGTGAAAAACAAATCGAATATCTTTGAGCGAACATCTTCGGGAACACCCATGCCGCCGTCATGAACGACGACGTCGACATATCCGGCTCTTTTCGAATCACACACGGACACCCTGATCGACGCGCCGGGCGGCGAATGCTCGATGGCGTTGGAGACCAATTCGATTACGGCTTGCTCGATGTGGCGACGATCTCCGAAGACTACGATCCCGTTCGCGGCCAGATCAATGATGAGCGCCAGTCCGAGTCGTTCCAACTCGGGCCGCAATCCGTGAACAGCAGTGTCCACAATGCTCGCGAGCGGAATCAATTCAAAACCGGATCGATTGACTCGCGACATATTCAAAAGACCGGTGACGCGGTCACCGAGCCGTCCACCTTCGGCGAGGATGTCGTTCAAGCGGCTGCGGGAGTTCTCGTCGAGTTGGCCGAGTTGCAAGGTAAGCTGAGTCGAACTGCGAATGGCTGCCAGCGGATTGCGAATCCCGTGGGCCACGCTTGAACACAACTCACCAATCGCCGCGAGTCGCTCACGCCGCTCCTCCTCAACACGCCGACGCTCGATTTCCAACGCTTGATGCACGGCTTGCAGGCGATAACCGAACCAGAGGATGCCCACGAGGAGAAGGAAAAAGCTGCCGATGAAGTACCGCTCGTACACCACGCGAGACTGGAGCTCGGCCTCGAACTCATCAATGAGATCCTTGAGATCGCCGCCGCTCTGCTCCTTAATAAAACCAATCTCCCGCATAGCCTGCATCTGCAACGCATCCATGCGCGACATGGCAGCAGTTGCGTTGGCAATGGCACCGCGTTGAGTCTCCACGGAGGCCCCCGACGCTCGACTGTGCTCAAAATGTCCAAACACCTCGCCCGCCGTAGCGTTCATCGAGTCAACTGTGTGCCGAAGCCTGTCGGTGTTCAATTGGTGAGTCGTCGCCGACTCATACATCACGGCAATCTTGCGTTGAGCCTGTTGAAGGGATGCACGCTCGCGCACCGGGTCCTGCGATGCAAAGACTTCATTGCCGGGGGCATTCAACTCCAGAACACACTGTTCAGCCCGATCAAACCAGCGGTCGCGCTCTTTGAAGCGCGTCATCGCCTCAGCCAGTCGGCCGACATTGCGAAAGGTCTGACGATGAAGTTCCAAGCTGAACAAGATGACCACCACCTCGAGTAACGCCAACACCACGAAGGCGTGAAACCAGCGAAGTCGAAACACGGGGTCGCTCCGATCGGACTGAACGATGGCACAACGAAAGACAGTAGCAGGCTGTTGCCGCACACGACTGTGCGATGACGCACAGCGGATTCGTGTAGCTAGTCACATTCTACGCTGAACTCACGCCACTCATCGCGGCCCTGAGGCCGTCCCCTCATTATACAACTTCATATCCAATCACTGGTTACAAATACAAGTCGTTTGGGTCGCTCCCCCAAATTATGAGCAAGTGGCGCGCCACCGCGCCAGGGAAATGAAAAATATTATTGGACGTGTATCCTGCGACTTGAATGTGAACCTGAATCAGCCTCTCACGGCCCGGAAACCGAGAAGTTCGATGCGCGGGGTCAGGTAGTCGTCACGCACCGGCTCATCGCGGCAAAGGTCGGTAGACAGGTACTTCTTGTTGGAGTCGGGAAGCACCGTTGCCACCGTGGCTTCAGGACCAAGATCACAGGCAAGGCGGATGGCCCCGAGCACGTTGGCTCCCGAGGAAATGCCGACCGCCAACCCCAGGACGCCCGCCAGGTTCTGTGCCATTAATATGGCATCACCATCCCACACATCCACGACGGGGTCCAGTTCCTTAAGATCGATGATCGCGGGGATGAACTCGTCGGAGATCCCCTGAATGCGATGCTTGCCAACCTTGTGCCCCGTGCGAAGCGTCGGCGAATTGGCCGGCTCCAATGGATGCGCATGCACGCGCCGCCCGTCGCGTCGCAGGAACCGCCCCACACCCATGACCGTCCCACCTGTGCCCACGCCGGCCACAAAGGCATCGGCCTTTCGCTCAAACATGGCGAGTTGCTTCTCGATCTCCGGCCCCGTCGCGTGGTAATGCGCATCGATATTGGCTGCGTTGGAAAACTGCTTCGGCTGAAAGACGTGCGAGCGTTCCTTCGCAAACGCCTCCGACATGGCGATGGATCCAAGGAAGCCCCCCTGCTCGCTGGACACGGGCACGACCTCCGCGCCATAGTTCTGCATCAGTTGCACGCGCTCCTGGCTCATCCAGTTCGGCATATAGATCCGCACCGGATGCCCCAATGCCCGCCCCACCGCGGCAAACGATATCCCGGTGTTGCCGCTGCTGGCCTCGACAATCGTATCGCCGGGTTGAAGCTCGCCGGACTCATACGCGCACCGAATGATGTAAGCCGCCATCCGGTCCTTGACGCTGCCGGTGAGGTTCATCACCTCGTGCTTCGCATAAATCCGCCCGGCCTTGCCATCGAACGTGTACGAAATCTCCAGCATCGGCGTAGAACCGATGAGAGCGTTGAGAGAGGTGAGCGCTGAGACGTGCATGAGAGCATTAGACTGAATTGCGACGTGGTTGCAACTCTCAGGTCGATTCAACGGCTCGACCGCCATTCGAAAAACCTGTTAGACTCTTCGCATGGCTGTACCCGCGATTTACATCGATAGCTCGGTTTGGAATGCGTGCTTTGACACGCACGTCCCGGAGATGCAGTCTCACAGCCGAGCTTTCCTCGATCGAATTACGACACACCGAGATGTGATTGCCCACATTTCCGATGTCGTACTACAAGAAATCGCTCATGCACCAGAGGACCGAAAACGGCTGTTGGGGGCGCTGCTTGAAACCGCACAACCCATCCGACTACAATTAGGTGACGAAGCGGCGGCGTTGGCCGAAGCATACATTCAGCACGGTGTCCTGCGTTCCGGGCATCTACTCGACGCGCACCATGTCGCGATTGCCACGGTCGCAAAGATAGATGCAGTGGTCAGTTGGAATTACAAGCACTTGGTCAATCGCCGCAGGCGCCTGGCCTTCAACGGCGTAAACGCAATCATGGGCTACGCGTCCATCGACATTGTCAGCCCTCCCGAGGTGTTCGATGAATGAGAATGTGCCGACAAGCATCCAAGAAGTGTGGGACTGGAAAAAGGCGGGAGAAGTCGAGACGCGCGGGATGACGCGCGAGCAACTCATCAAACATTTCCGCGCCACTGGAGATGAACTTGAAAAGTACTTGGGTGTCAATCTCCCAAGGGCATCCGAAACTCACGATTCAGTACATTCTGCCACCACATCGAACAAGCTTCATTGACATGCACCCCCTGGAGTCCACGCAACTGCGGAACGACTGCTTTATTTGTCGAAACGACTAGGCGAAGTAGGACTGCCCCTAAAACACCTGCCCCGTATCAAACCGCCCCAGCGACGCCTCCAACGCGGTCATCATCTCGCCCACTGTGCAGTACGCTTTCGCCCCATCGATCAACGCGGGCATCACATTCCGCTTCGCACCGGCATCCTCCGTGATCTGCTTTAGCGCCGACTTCACCTTCGCGGCGTCGCGCTTGGCTTTCAAAGCCTTCAACCCGGCAACCACCTCATCCTCGACCTCACCTTCGATCTTCAGCAGCTCAATTCCGGGGCCGTCGTCCTCCGTGTAATCCGTCACGCCGACGAGCTTCTTGTCACCGCGCTCCACGGCCGCGCTGTACTTGTACGACGCGTCGGCGATCTCGCGGCGGATGTAGCCGTTCTCAATCGCCCCAATCATGCCGCCCATCTCGTCAATCGTCTCGATGTACTCCCGCGCCTCGGCCTCCAATTGATTCGTCAGCGACTCGACGTAGAAACTCCCGCCCAGTGGATCAACGACATTCGCCACGCCCGTCTCACACGCCAGCACCTGCTGCGTGCGCAACGCCAGCGTCACGGCATGTTCCGTCGGCAGACAGACCGTCTCGTCCATGCTGTTGGTGTGCAAACTCTGACAACCGCCCAGCACCGCCGCCATCGCCTGATACGCCACGCGCATCAGGTTCACATGCGGCTGCTTGCTGTAGAGGCTGCAACCGGCCGTCTGGGCGTGGAAGCGGAGCCACATGGATCGGTCGTTCTTCGCGCCGAAGCGTTCCTTCATGTACCACGCCCACAGCCGACGGGCGGCGCGGAACTTGGCGATTTCCTCGAAAAACTCGTTGTGACTGTTGAAGAAGAATGACAGCCGTGGGGCGAAGGAATCAATGTCCATGCCCCGATCGACGCAGGCCTGGGCATAGTGCAACCCATCGCCGAGCGTGAAGGCCAATTCCTGCCCCGCCGTGCTGCCGGCCTCGCGAATGTGATAGCCGCTGATGGAGACGGGGTTGTATTGCGGCAATTCCTTGGCGCAAAACTCAATCGTGTCGGTGACGAGGTGAACACTCTCGGCCGGCGGAAAGACGAATTCATTCTGGGCGTGAAACTCCTTGAGAATATCGTTCTGGCAGGTGCCGCGGAGCTTGTCGCGAGGCACGCCGGTCTTGTCGGCCGTGGCGATGTAGAAGGCGATGAGGATCGCGCCAGGGGCATTGATCGTCATGGAGACGGAGACGTCGCCGAGGTTGATGCCGCCGAAGAGCACCTCGAAATCCGCCAGCGACGATATCGCCACACCGCAGCGACCAACTTCACCGAGCGAAAGCGGATCATCGGCATCGCGTCCCATCAGCGTCGGCAAGTCAAACGCCGTGGAGAGACCGGTCTGCCCACGCGTGAGGAGGAACTTGAATCGTTCATTCGTCTGCCGCGCACTGCCGAAACCGGCGAACTGGCGCATGGTCCACTGCTTCTTGCGATAGAGTTCAGGATGTACGCCTCGCGTAAACGGGAACTGCCCAGGGTCGCCCAGATGCGAGTCGTAATCAACCTCGAGAATATGCTCGGGCCGATAGACGGTTTGCAAGGGGCGGCCGGAGATGGTGGTATGCGGGCCGATTTCACCGGGATGGATGCCGATATCCTGCTTCATGTATGCACCTGCAAGGGCCGGGCAACGGACCCGGCTGGGGACGGATGGCGATTGGTCCGGGGTATCCGAGACGGGGGTAATGATACCGCCGCTCGAAAGAACTGTCGCTACGGGCGCATTGATCGCCGGGATAGGTTTACCTATAACTATTGCTGGAGAATAGACCATTGGAGTCGTAAGTCATGGGTACGTTTCAGGTCGGCTGCACCATCGAAAACCACGCGAATCCGAAAAGGTCGGCGAAGGTGTCCCGCCTTCTGGTGGACACAGGAAGTGACTATTCCTGGATTCCAGAAGGTGTCCTACGGAAAATTGGCGTGGCTGAACAGAAGCGCGACTTGGCATT
>JBBTET010000022.1:0-5916 GCA_038042195.1 Planctomycetota bacterium
TCGGGCGGGTCGAACGATTCACACGCGTTCGGATGATCCGCCAAACGGCAAGCCGGGTTCGGGGCGAGCGGGGTATTCGGGGTGGTGTTTAGTGACATAGTGATGTCCTCCTTCGACTCAAATGTAGGACGGGGGTCGGGGAAGGCAAATGGAAACGTTTGAAAAGTCGAAAAGTCGAAATGTCGAAATCGGGTCAACTTGCGGGTGGGGCGCGGGTTGGCATGACGAAAATATTTATTGGGGAAAATGAAATTTGTGCGAGAGGGGACTTTCTCGCGAGCGGGGATGCAGGAGAAATGGTCCGCACAGCGGACTCTACAAGCCGCATGCGGGAGAGGCGTGGGGTGTTTTCGAAGTGGGGTGGGGCGGGTTGGGGCGGGGAATTCGCGTTAGCGTCGTCGTCGGCGGAGGGGGAACTTGCCGCTGAGGTTCACGGGGACGGCGGCTTTTGAGGCGACGGCGACGTTGGATGCTGACGAGGATGCCAGAGGTGCCGTGGCGGCACGCGGTGCATCGCCGTCGCGGCCTCGGGTCGGCTCTGAGGGGGCGAAGCCGGGGACGTTTAGCGATTCCAACTGCTTATTAATGAGGACTTCGATCTGGGTGAGGTCGGCACCTTCTTCGCGGGTGACGAAGGTGGTGGCCATTCCGCTGGCACCCATTCGGGCGGTCCGGCCGATGCGGTGGACATAGACGCTGATGTCCTGCGGCAGGTCATAGTTGATGATGTGGGTGATGCTGTGGACGTCGATGCCGCGCGAGGCGAGGTCCGTGGCGACGAGGACCGGGATTTGGTGTTTGCGGAAACGATCCATGATCTTCTCGCGCTTCTGCTGGACGAGGTCGCCGTGGATTTCCATGGCCTCGATGCCGGCGTCGAAGAGCCGACCGGCGACTTTGCGCGCGCCGTGCCTTGTATTTGTAAATACGATGGTGAGCTTGGGCTTGTAATGATCGAGAAAGGCCCTGAGCAGTCGAAACTTGTCCCAGGGGTCCACCACGCAATAGAACTGGGCGACTTCGTCAACGGTGATTTCGTCGCGGGAGACGTTCACCTCGACGGGGTCTCTCATGTACTGCCGGGCGAGCTTCTTGATTTCATCTTCAAGCGTCGCGGAGACGAAGATCGTCTGATGCGGGCTGGTGATTGCGCCGAGAATCCTGCGAATGTCCTCGCGGAAACCGATGTCCAACATGCGGTCCACTTCATCGAGGATGGCGAAGCGAATGCTGGATAGGTCGAGCAGGCGGCGCTGCATCATGTCCATGACGCGGCCGGGCGTGCCGACGACGACGTGAGGTTTCTTGCCTAGCTGATGCGCCTGCTGCTTGATGCCGGTGCCGCCGTAGACCGGGACGCAGTGAATCTGCGTGAACTGAGCGAGGCGTTTGAACTCGCCGAGCACTTGGACGGCGAGTTCGCGCGTGGGGGTGAGCACAATGCACTGGAGTCGGCCTTCGGGGTCGATCATTTGCAGGGTCGGCATGGCGAAGGCCGCCGTTTTGCCGGTGCCGGTTCGGGCCTGGCCGAGGATGTCTCGGCCGGAGAGGACGACGGGGACGATTTCCTTCTGAATCGGCGACGGTTCCGTAAACTCCATCTGCTCCAAGGCGCGGAGGATGGGGACTTCGAGGCCGAGATCAGCGAAGGCTTGGGGGAGGTTGTGGGGTTTGTTCATGCCGTCTTGCGAGGTTCACTTTCTGTTTGTTGCTGGTGATGATAATCGGACCCGATGGTTGTGACAAGAAACGGCTATTCAATAGGGGACGCTGAGCGTCACATGCAATGGAAGCCATTGAGTCGGGCGAGGGAAAGTGCCTATCGTTGTATGGAGGGGGACGATGGGGGCGAACATTCCACCAGAGGTTTTTCAGGCCTATCTCGACCAGGAAAAGGCCGCCGAGGCGCGGGCCTCTCGCGTGACGGCCCGGTCGGTCCTCGCGGAGATGGTGCGACAGGACGCAGCCGAGCGGCGACTGACGTGGCGGCGTCGGAAGGCGATGGTTCGCTTTGCGGAGAAGCTGGGGCTGGATGGGTATGAAGCACAGCTACTCATTCGCGCGGCGGAGTTCAGCCTTGACAAGTGCGCGGATGAAAAACAGGCGACCGTGGCGCGCGAGTATCTGGCGGTGTTGGAGGAACCGGCGAGGCCGTGGGGGACGATTGGGGTGGCCCTTGCGGCGGTGACGGTGAATTACGCACTTATCATGCTTTGGATGCGATGGCGCGGGTAGTATGGAGTGGTCCGCAGTGCGGACCCTAGGGTGCGATGTGCGAGTGAGTCGCTTCGCGTTGTCGTGAGGGCTTTCCAGAGCTATCCTTTTCATCATGTGGAAGGAATACACGCGCGAGACGCCGGCTCGACCGGGGTTTGCGATTATGGCTGCCGTGCTTGCGCTTGCCGGCACGACGGGCCTTGCGCAATACTTCACCACACAAAAATCGCGGATTCAGATTGCAGGGGTGCGCGCCGACCTCCCCGGCTGGCCGATCTCGTTTACCGTGCCGAAGGGGTTTCGACCGGCGGCCACGACGTCGAATTGGGACGAACTTGACTCCGCCGACGGCATCAAGGGGAGCATCGCCTTTGAGAAGAGTTCGACGTTCGCGCGGGAAATGTGGATGCAGATCGAGTACCGGGTCGTGCCCGCCAGTATGTCAATCGATCGCGTCTATCGGCGACTCACGAAGGAGGCATTGGGGGACGGCGAGGAGATTGAGATTGGGCCTTTGACTGGTGTAAGTAAGACGGGGCTGACCGAGAAGGGTAGTGTACTGCTCCGGGCGCTGGCTCGCACGGAGGAGGGGCTTGTTGTGATGGTCAGTCTGGATGCCATGGAAGATTCACCGCGAGTCCGTCGTGTCCTCACCAGCGTGTGTGAGTCGGTGCAATTCAAGGAGTGGGTTGTTCGGCAGCATTGATCGCAGTTGCCGGACCGCGCGGAGTCGGCGATCATCCATGTCCCGCCTAGGCGAGGTGTTCCACATGATGTTTTATTCGCTTGTGGCCTCATTCGTAATCCTCTGGGGACAGTCACCGCCCGCGAAACCAGCCGAGGCGACGCCTGCGCTGGCGGATGCCTATGTCGATGGCAGCGAGGAGTTTTCCATTCGTCCACCGGCGGGATGGCAACTGAATCGACAACGCATACCGGACGGGCGCGGCATCACCGTGTTGCGCATGCTTGGGCCATTTACGACCGGGCCGACGGAGGAAATCTCAGTTCGGCGCGTGGACGTTCCCGATCGGCGGACGCCGGAGAAGATGCTGAGACTCACGGCCGATTCGCTGGGGTTGGAGTTCAGCGAGGTGCGCATCGCGTCGCAACAGCTTCAACAGATTGCGGAGAAGCAGGGCGGATTCGTCAGCGCAGCCTATGGGCACGAGGGCATGGTGTGGCGGCGGATGGAGGCCTTTGTCGAGGTCGGGCCGCGATCTTATCTGGTGCTGACGTACAACGGACCGTTGACGACGGACACCTCGCGTGAGTCGCTGTTTCAATTGATCGTCTCGTCGTTGACGTTGTTGAAACGAACGATTGGGGATGCGGAGCTGCGCGACGCGCTCGCGGCCGGCCAGGAGTGGATGGCGAGCCTGACGGAGGGGCAGCTTAAGCAAGCGTTGGTGCAACCGTACTACCTGCGGATGGAGATGGGCGGCCGGGCGGTGGGCTTTGTGGCGATGGAGTCGTCGGAGTTCGTGCTGGACAAGCGACTTGGCATTCGTATGTTGGAGCGCGGATGGACGTTTGACACGGGAGGGCGGGCGCGAAGTCTCGATCACTCGATGTTCCTGGCGCTTGATTTTCAGAATGAGCGATGGCGGTCGAACAGTTTCACGCTGATTGAAGCGACGCCGCAGGCGGGCGGCCGATTGGAGTGTGCGCTGGAGGAGGGGCTGCGAATCCAGGATCGCCTGTCGTCGGGACAGTCGTACGCATGCGGAGCGCCGGCCACGCAGAATGCCGCGTTGAAATTGCCAAAGACCTATCTGTCGCGCGTGCTCGTACGACTGCTTCCCCGTCTGGTGAAGGAGTTGGACAAGCCGCGACGCATGGCGTTTACCACGTTCGATCATCTGCGCGGCGACCTCGTCATTCTCATTGCGGATTTCAAGGGTGAGAGGCCGTTGCCAAGCGGCGATTCCAAAGGCAAGACCTATCGCATCGACGAATACGAAGGGTTGGCATCGGAGGCGTCGAGTTTGTTTGTGGATGCGGAAGGCAAGACTGTGTTTGTTCAGGCCGGCAAGACGACCCTGCGACCGGCCGAGAAGGATGAACTGGAGCGCGAGATGGCGGCGCGCGTGGCCGACGCGGATCGGATGATTTCGGAGATTGGGCAGCGTTACTCAGAGGATCAGGACCGATTCAAAAAGGGACCGATCGAGGTCTTGCCGCCCGCATCGACGAGCAAGCCGAGCCGCTAACTCACAGAATCAACATCGCATCGCCGTAGCTGAAGAAGCGATACTGGTCGCGAATGGCTGTTTCGTAGGCGTGGAGCGTCAGGTCTCGCCCCGCGAAGGCGAACACGAGGGCGAGAAGCGTGCTCTCGGGCAGGTGGAAGTTTGTGATGAGCATGTCCACCGCGCGGAATTGGTATGGCGGGTAGATGAAGATGTTCGTCCAGCCCGACGCGGCGGTGAGCGGGCCGGCGGAGGCGCAGGTTTCCAGGACGCGGACCGATGTTGTCCCCACGGCGATGATGCGACCGTCTGCTTCACGGGTGTTGCGAATGGTGTCTGCCGCGGCGGGTGACAGGTCGTACCACTCCTTGTGCATTACATGATCGGAGAGGTCGTCTACTTCGAGCGGCTGAAACGTGCCCAGCCCGACGTGCAGTGTGACCTCGGCGCCGCGCACACCCTTCGCGCCAATCTCGTTCAGCAACGACTGCGTGAAATGCAGCCCGGCCGTCGGGGCGGCCACCGCGCCCGGCTCGCGGGCATAGACCGTTTGGTAATCGGCACGATCGTCGTCTTGAAATGGGTGATCGTTGGTTCGCCGGATGTAGGGCGGCAGGGGCATGACGCCGACGCGATTGAGAATCGTGGCGGCCGGGTCGGGCGGGTCGATGCGGACCTCACATTCACCGCGATCGAGTCGCTTGAGCAGGGTCAACGACCACGGCGAGTTTGGGAAGGTCAGTGTTTCGCCATCGGTGAGCCGGGCGACGCCGGCGAGCAGCACCTGCCACAGACCCGGCGAGGATTCACGCAAGAAAAGCCCTTCGATGCGGCCGCCGGTCGGACGGCGGACTTCAAATCGCGCGGGGAGGACTTTGGTGGTGTTGAGGACGAGGCAGTCGTTGGGGCGCAGGTACTCCGGCAGATCGCGAAAGATGCGATGCTCGATGCGGCCGGTGTCGCGGTGTAGGACGAGCATCCGCGCAGCGTCTCGCGGGTCGCAGGGATGGGCGGCGATGAGATCGGGGGGGAGGTCGTAGCGGAGGTCTTTCGTTTGCATTCGGGTGGGCGCAGTTTAGCACAGGGCATCGAAACGTCCCGCCCCGCCCAGGCGAGGTGTTCCACGCGGCGGGTGAACTGCAAATCGAAACATCCCGCCGCGGCGGGTGAACTGGAAATCGAAACGGCGGACAAGAAAAAAAGAGGGGCCGCAAATTGCCGCAAATCTATGTTTTCGCCCGCAAAATCGCACAAACCGTTTGCAGTTTTTTGCAGTTTTTCGCACAGGGAGAAGTGAAACCGCAGATTTCGCAGATTTGCACAGATTGAGTCGGGGGGAGAAGGCACGGAGTGACAAGTGACGGTTGTTCTGCAATTGTGGATCATGGTACTTCATCACTGGCGCTTCGGGCTGGTGCATATCCGGGTCGAGACCTTTCCCACACGACTACTAATCTTGAAGCTATGAAGCGGAGGTCGCGTCGAGGTACACGGTTCCTTGCGAACG
>JBBTET010000023.1:0-33651 GCA_038042195.1 Planctomycetota bacterium
ACAACCTTATAGATGGCGCAAAGTTACGTTCGCGAAGTTATGAAACCGGCTCTAGCCAAATGGACTGGAACTTCTTGGGAATCCTTTAGCACAGAACTAACTTGGTTTGGAAATGCACTATCAATTAGCGGAGGCGAACTTGTCGTTGCAGGAGCATCATTGGTAATGTGGAACGGTTCTATTTGGTCAAACGTTGCATCAGGCGGGACTGGCGGCATAAATGCAATTGCAATTCATCAAAACTATTTGTTCATAGGAGGCAATTGTAATGCGTTTTATACTGATGGCGATGTACTCGCACGCAATATCGCGGTAATCGCATCTGGCCAATGGCAGGCTCTCGGGCCGTCTAGAGGATTCGATGGTGCTGTCAACGCAAATACAGTATTTAATGGTGAATTGATAGTTGGTGGTTCATTCTGGAATGCCGGAGGTCTGCCTGCAAACGGTGTAGCGGCTTGGAATGGGTTGACTTGGAGACCGGTCAACATAGGGGTACCGGTCAGTGCTCTCGCAGCGTACCAGAATGAACTCATAGCGGGCGGATCCTTCCTGCTCGGTGCGGGCTATAACGGAGTCTTGCGATTTGACGGCACCCACTGGCGAAATCTGGGATCTGGAACGAATAACTGGGTTGCCTCGCTAACTGTTTACAAGGATGAGCTAATTGCCGCAGGAAGTTTTACAATGGCAGGCGGCTCACCGGCCAAATACATTGCAAAATGGAATGGATCGGCCTGGGAACCCTTAGGTAATGGTTTGAATGACCGAGTCAGTGCACTTGCCGTCTTTGATGGAGAATTGATCGCTGTGGGCGACTTTACAACTGCAGGTGGGACTACCGCGATGCATGTCGGGGCATGGAATGGAGTTTCTTGGCGCTCCCTGGGGACTGGATTAGGAGCAAATGATGTGGTGGCTGCAGTAACAGTTCATAATGGGCAACTGTACACAGGTGGATATCTTAGATTGAATGGGACGGGTTTCTATAGCGCGGCTCGTTGGGGCGGATCATCATGGAACTTGCTGCCCGGGGCGACGCAGGTGCTCGCTATGACTTCCTTTAATGAAAGACTAATAATTGGAGGATATAGTGGAATATTTAGATTAGATGGTATTTCGTGGACACAATTGAGTGAAGGTGCGAAGACGACATCAACGCTGGGATCGTATCAAGGTAATCTCGTAGCTGGCGGATCATTCATTAGTGTGGGGAACCAGAATGCGGCTTTCTTCGCACTCTATGGCCCAACAGGTGTATCGCCGAGCATTACGCAACAACCTCCTTCTCCGATAGTCTGCCAAAACTCCTCCGTCTCTCTCCGCGCCACCGCCATCGGCGACGGCACTCTCTCCTACCAATGGCAAAAGTCCGGCCTAGACCTCACCGACACCCCCGACATCTTCGGCACGCAATCGAACACCCTCGTCTTTGCCCACGCCCAACCCACCGACTCCGACCCCTATACCTGCGTCGTCAAACTCAACGACTGCACCCAAACCACTAGCAAACCCGCCACCCTCACCATCCACCCCACCGGCTCCGCCGACCTCAACAACGACAAAACCACCAACGCCCTCGACATCGCCCCCTTCATCGCCGCGCTGATTAACCACGACCCCGTCTCCGCCGCCCTCTGCGCCGCCGACCTCACCGGCGAGGGCATCGTCAACGACGCCGACATCTCCCCATTCGTCACTCGCCTGCTCGCTCCGTGATGAGTCGTCCGATCCGATCGCCCGACCCAAGCATCGCGTTCTC
The DNA here is from genome assembly GCA_038042195.1 of Planctomycetota bacterium. Taxonomy (GTDB): domain Bacteria; phylum Planctomycetota; class Phycisphaerae; order UBA1845; family UTPLA1; genus JACRIM01. Next base: position 1,763 of record JBBTET010000023.1, read on the forward strand.
CTCACGTCGCTTGGAAATGATCCGGTTCGGGGCATGTCGCATGCGCCGCAGGGGACTGGTCCCACACTCATCGTTAGAGCAGTTATCAGTCGCTGGTAGCGGCCCCCCTCCGTAGGGGCCGACGAATCTCGCGCACGTCACGCGGATTCATCGATTTCGTCGTTCGCCACAGAGGGCGAACGCTACAACCGACAGATAACCGCTCTAAAGCAGCGATTGGAGCGTCTTTACGACGTGGTCGATGTCCTGCTCAGTGATGGCGTTGTGGAAGGGGAGGGCGATGGTGCGGGCGGCGATGCGTTCGCAGATGGGGAAGTCGCCGGGTTTGAAGCCGAACTGGCGTTGGTAGAAGGACTGTAGATGGATGGGGGCGAAGTAGTTGCTGCAACCAATGCCACGTTCGCGGAGGGAGGCAATGATGTTGCCGCGGTCGGCCTCGGTGTAGTTGTCGCTGAGTTTGATGACGAAGACGAACCAGCTCATGTCGCAGTCGGGGCTGAACTTTTGGAAGGTGACCCGCTTCTCGTTGGCGAGGCGCTCCTGATAGAGTCGGGCGACGCGGTCGCGCTTGGCGAGGATGTCCTTGATGCGGGTCATCTGGACGTAGCCGATGGCGCAGGCGACATCGGAGAGACGGTAGTTGTAGCCAAGTCGTTCGTGGGAGAGCCAGCCCATGCCGGTGTCGCGGCCCTGGTTGCGCATGGAGAGGCAGAGGTCGGCGATGGATTTGTCGTTGGTGACGATCATGCCGCCTTCGCCGGTGGTGATTTGCTTGTTGGGGTAGAAGCCGAAGACGCCGGCGTCGGCGAGGTTGCCGGCCATTTTTCCCTTGTACTTGCTGCCGAGCGCTTCGCAGGAGTCCTCGATGACGCGGAGCTTGTGCCTGGCGGCGATGCGGAGGATGGTGTCCATGTCGGGGACTTGACCGAAGGCGTCGACGGGAATGAGGGCCTTTGTTTTCGAGGTGATGGCGGGTTCGATTTTTGTCGCGTCGATGTTCCATGTCTCCGGGTCGATGTCGACGAAGACCGGTGCGGCGTTCTCAAAGAGGATGCAATTGGAGGAGGCGATGAAGGAGAAGGGGGTAGTGATGACTTCGTCGCCGGGGCCGATGCCGAGGGCGCGGATGAGGAGGTGGAGTCCGCAGGTTCCGCTGCACACGGCGATGGCGTGTTTGACGCCGATGTAGTTGGCGACGGCCTCCTCGAACTTGGGGACCATGGGGCCGAGGGACATTCGGCCGGATCGGAGGACGCCGGCGACGGCGTCGATCTCGGCTTGGGTGATGTCGGGGCCGGACAGTTCGATGGGCATGTGAAATCCACTCCGGGTGCGTAGGGGCCGCTTGGGCCTGGGTTTCGAGTCAGGTAGTCTAAGGCGAAAGCTCGTAAACGGCTGTCTCCTAAGGACGAACGAGAGGTATTTCGGTTCGATGGGGGACTGGAATCCGCTTGACAGTGGACCCTGCGATCCGAATAATACCTATCTTTTACGGACGGCGGCGGTACATTGCCTTTGAGGCGATTTCCTCAGATCAAGGGCGCGACGGCGAGCGCCTTATTTTGTTGCCGTACTTTGTGAATTATTTCACAAGGCGGCGGGTGTCGGGACTTTCTCGAAATCGAGGGTGGATCACGTAATGTCGGAACCGAAACCGATTGGTAGCGATGCTCCAACTGTATCCACGCCAATACAGGAGACCGGCACGTTGATGGCGCGGCTGTTTGTGGTGCCTGCGGTCATTGTTTGTCTTTTGCTCGGCGTTGCGGTCGTGGTGGTGTTGTTCGGCAGTACGTCGATTGACAAGCCGGAGACGATTGCGGACTTACTCGCGCGGATCGAGTCGGATTCCGGTGAGCGGACAGCCGGGATGTTGCTCGCGCCGCGGGCGAAGGAGTCGTGGCAGGCGTCGCAGGAGTTGGCCCTTCGCTTTCAACAGAAGGATAAGTTTCTGAAGGCGGATGAGGTCGAGCCTACGGCGCAGCGAATGATCTCTATTCTGAGAAAGTTTCCGCCGGGGCAGGATGTCGACGAGCCGGGGCCGGGGCAACAGTATTTCTTGATGATCTCGCTTGGCCGACTGGGAACGGACTCCGGTGTGGAGACCCTCGCGCGATTATTGAAAGACTCGAACAGTTCGACGCGCCGGACGGCGCTTCAATCATTGGCGGAGATGCGGGGCGTTGCGGCGGCGCGTCTGGCGGTGCCGAGTATTCTGCCGTTACTGACTGATCCGAAACCAGCGGTGCAGATGGTGGCGTGTGCGACGTTGGCGTCCTTGGCTGAGCGGGGGAATGCGGTCGTGATCAAGGCGGTCTCTGAGCGGTTGGAGTCGGACCGGGAGATACAGTGGAATGCGGCAATGACGCTGGCCCGCCTGGGCGATCTACGGGGGAAGATGGTCCTGCTGAACATGCTGGAGCGGGGATATTGGGAGAAGTTGGACCTGGAGTACGTCGAGAACGGGTCGACCATCAGGCGGAAGTTCACGGATGTGGAGATTTCCAATAACCTTCGCAGTGCGATCGAGGCAGTCGTCCACCTGAAGGATGCCGAGTTGGCCGGGCTGGTCGGTGTGTTGCAGAAGGATTCGTCCGTAGTGGTGCGCGACGCAGCCCGCGCGGCGGTTGAGAAGATGGGATCGCAAAAAGCAGAGTTGACTCTCCGAGGCGTGGAACGATTCGCGTGTCGGCTGATCTTTGATGGCGAGGTGTGGTAATGCCGACCGTCGAGATGATAACGAAGGTGTGGATCGCTCCGGGCTGCATCGTTTGCGATGCGTGCGAGACGACCGCGCCGAGTGTGTTCGAGGTGCAGCACGACAACGAGACATGCATCATTCGCCCCGCGGCGTTAGAGATGGAGTTCACAAAGCCGCTGACGAAAGACATTATTCAGTCGGCGGAGGAGTGCCCAGTCAACGTCATTAAGTTCGACCTGGTGCCTGTCGAGGTGAGCGAGGCGGAGGCTGCGGCGTTTGCATCGAAGCCGGTGGTGCCGGCGAGTGCGCCGGCAGCGCATGGCGAGGCGGCGACTGCCAAAGGGTCGCCCGCGAAGCACGCCGAACCCTCGAAGCCCAAGGTGATGGACCCGGCGATACAGGCGCTGCTGGCGGCGACGACCTCGCGCGGGGGGCACGCGGTGATGCAACAGGGTCTGCCCGAAGGAATGCGGCACTTGTCGAAGCTCTCGCCGGATCAGCTTCCACCGGATGCGCGGCATCAGAAGGTACTGGATAAAACGAAGACGGAGATGGCCGAGCCGACGCGACGCGATTTGATGTTGGGCATTGGTTGGGCGGCGACGGCGGTGGCGTTTGGTGCGGTTCCTCTGGCGGCGTTTAACCGCTTCATGGCTCCAAACGTTTTGGAGCAAGAAGACCCGAAGGTTCGGTGTGGGTCGATTGCGAAGTTTCGCTCGATGGCCCCCGGCGAGGTGAACGAAGACTACAAGCCGGTGAAGCCGAGCGGGTTTTGGATCATTCGAGAAGAGGATCGCCTGTCGGCGGTGTCGATTATTTGCACACATCTGGGGTGCATTCCGTCGTGGTTGCCGAACGATCGGAAGTTTAAGTGTCCGTGTCACGGAAGCGGATTCAAGGCCGACGGTCGAAACTTTGAAGGCCCGGCACCACGCCCGTTGGAGCGCTTCAAGATCTATCTTGACGGCGATGAAGTGATCGTGGATCGTTCCCGCAAGTTCCTGGCCATGGGCCCGACGGACATCGCGGTGTGGAACGACCCTGACGCCAGTATTCCGGCATAAGGGTGTGCATGCGAGTGGAGTCGTTGGCCGGGTTTTTCAACCTATCAAGACGGAATCGACATGAGTTTGTTTAATGCGGTCGGGGATTATGTTCGCGAGAGCCAGATCTGGGGCTCGATCTTTCGCCATGGCGTTCCGAAGGATCGCCGCACGCGAGCGATGGCGATCCTCAGCAACGTGTTCCTGCATTTGCACCCGGTGGCTGTTCGCAAGAGCGGGATTCGTCTGTCCTTTACCTGGTGCATGGGTGGGTTGACGTTTTTTCTGTTTCTGGCGGAGACGATCACGGGTGTGCTGTTGATGTTCTACTACCGACCGGTGGTGGAATATGCCTATGCGGACATTATCGCCTTGCGGGCCCATGTGACACTCGGACTGATGCGCGAGATTCATCGCTGGGGGGCACACGCGATGGTCATCTCCATTTGGCTGCACATGCTTCGCGTTTTTTTGACGGGCAGTTACAAGCCGCCGCGGGAGTTCAACTGGGGCGTGGGTGTCATTCTATTGACGCTGACGCTGCTGCTTTCGTTCACGGGTTATTTGTTGCCGTGGGATCAGTTGGCGATGTGGGCCATTACGGTTGGCTCGAACATGGCGCGGGCGACGCCGGTGGCTGGGAATGAGGGGCCGGGCGCGGCGTTGTTGCAGATTGCGGGTGTACCACTGATTCATGCCGGCTCCGATGCGAGATTTCTTCTGCTGGGCGGAACGCTAGTCGGGCCGAATGCCCTGTTACGATTTTATGTGTTGCACTGCGTGTTTATTCCGGTGGTGGCCAGCGTGTTGATCGCGGTGCATTTCTGGCGCATTCGCAAGGATGGAGGCATCTCCGGTCCGCTGTAATGCGACGTGGGGATGTGAGTCAAGGATAGAGACGAGCGACGATGCCGACGAATCTGATGCGAAGCATGCTGGCGACGAACGACGCGATGGCGACGGAGCATGGTCCGCTGGACGCGCTCAAGGATTGGGTCAATTATCTCTGTGCTCCGTATTTTTTCGTGCCGATTACGGCGATGATCCTGCTCATCGGTCTAATCACCTATCGCAAATGGACGAAGCCGCGCATGGCGCTGGCCCTGCTCCTGGCGTTCACGGTGTTTTACGTCGGCAGCATGTTTGACCCGGCCTTCTTCCTCATCATCAAGAAGCCGGACAACGTGCCGATCACGATCATGATCTTTTCGACGTTGTTCTGCATTTGGCTGGCGTTTCGGCAGTCGGCGGTCAATGACGAGCGGATGCAGCGTGGGGAGCCGCTGATCGAGAGTGGGGCCGATGACAAGGTGCTGGTCTGGCCGGACCTGGTGTACACAGAATTGATTTGCCTCGTGCTTTGCACGGCGGCGCTGATTGTGTGGGCGATTTTGCTGAAGGCACCGTTGGAGCCGCCGGCCAACCCGACGAACATTCCGAACCCGTCGAAGGCTCCGTGGTACTTCCTAGGGTTGCAGGAGCTGCTGGTCTATTTCGATCCGTGGATCGCGGGCGTGTTGTTGCCGGGGTTGATTATCGTGGGGTTGATTGCATTGCCCTACATCGACAAGAATCCGCGCGGCAACGGGTATTACACGTTCAAGCAGCGCCCGATGGTCATCACGACGTTCATGTTCGGATTCGGGATCATGTGGATCGTCTTGATCGTGCTGGGCACGTTTCTTCGCGGGCCGAACTGGAATCTGTTCGGGCCATATGAGACGTGGGATCCACACCGGCCGGCGGCGTTGTTGAACATCAACGTAGCCGAGGTGTTTTGGGTGGTGCTGCCGGAGAAGACGGGGTTGTGGAAGCCCGGCGTGCCGACGCAGGCATCATTTGGGTTGCCGGTGTATCTGATTCGTGAGGCTCCGGGGCTGGTGATTCTGGGGGCGTACTTCTTTGTGCTGCCGGTGCTGCTGGCGAAGTCGGTGTGCAAGAAGATTTTTCAGCAGATCGGGTTGATTCGCTACGCCGTTTTTTGGCTGCTGATGTCGTGGATGATCTTCGTCCCGGTCAAAATGGTCTTGCGGTGGTTGTTTAACCTGAAGTATTTCGTGGCGATCACGGAGTGGTTCTTCAACATTTAACGGGCGCGACGGACGCAGTCCGATGGTTCGAGAGAGTCGACATGCCGGTAACGACAGACACGCTGTACTCCATCCCACGCCTGAATCGGTGGTTTGCCTTTTCCGCGGTCGTCGCCCTGGTGGCGTCGGTGTGGATGCTTTGGCACGACTTCAACCGTCCCTGGCGGCACACTCAGCGTGGCTTCTTTGACTTACGGTCGGCGATGGCGCATTTCGACGCGCTGAGCTATCAAAGCCCTGCGGAGCAGGAGAATCGCGCGAAGCTGAAGTCGGCCGTGGCTGAGGCGGAGAAGGAGTTGGCGTCTCCCGAGCTGAAGGCTCAGGAACACGAGCTTCTGGCCGCTGAGAAACTGCTGACGGGCCAGTCGCAGGCCATCTCGCTGGATTTCGGCAATCGCAACGCCGAGTTACAGGTGAAGCTGTTCGTCGTCGAGGAAGCCAAGACACTGCATGGCATGAAGGATCCGACGACAATCGCGCTCACGGAGGACTATGACCAGAGCGCGCGGGTCGTTGCCGATTTGAAGAAGCGACAGGACTTGCTCGAAGACGACATTCGGGACAAGAAGTCGAAGCTCAAGGCCCTGTACAAAAAGAAGAGCGATGCCCAGAAGTCGTTGAAGGCCTATGAGAAGGGGTTGGATGACGCCGAGCGGCTGGACAGCATGTACGGTCCGGGGTTCTCGCGGATGGCTTTCAACATTCCCGGCTTGGATTACCTCGCACCATCGGGTGTGCCGGGCCGTGAGGAAGTGCAGCAGGTGTTCATGAAGGGCATCCGCTTCAACTACAACTTTCTTGATTCCTATGTGACGGATCGCTGCATTACCTGTCACGTCGGCATCGACAATCCGGCCTACTCGATGGAGTCCTTCGTCAAGAAGACCGAGGGCGCGATCGGGTCGGAGGCTGTTCGCAAGGTGCTTGAGTTGGAGAATCAGCGGCTCATCAAGGAGTTCACCAAGCGATTGGCCGAAGTGGACGTCTCGGAGTTCACGGCATCAGGCAAGACGCTGGATGAGGCCGGTCGGCGGAAGTTTGTTGGGGCGATGGTGGATGGGGCCAATGAGTATCTTCGGGGGATCAGCCGACCCGAGATCAAGACGACCGATGTGCTGCCGCGATTCGTGGACAAGCCGCTGTCGCGCGGTGCGATTGAGGATCAGTTGAATCAGATGGTGCGCGACATTCTGTTTGCGGTCGCGCCGAAGGCGGCCGACGGCAAGACGGTGATGCGGTTCGAGCAGATGGATGAGCGTCGCCGGGTGGATTACTTCACGAGTCTGCTCGCGGCGACGAATACATATTTGGAGTACGAGGGGCGACCGAAGGTCGATCTGAAGGCGGAGCTTCGGGCGCATCCACATCTCGACTTGTATCTGTCGCCGAACTCGTCTCACCCCATGAAGACGATGGGCTGCACGGTGTGTCACGAAGGCAGCGGACAGGAGACCGACTTCGTCTTTGCCGCCCACACGCCGAAGGACAAGGCCGAGGAGCACAAGTGGGAAGAGCAGTATTACGTCCGCGAGTTGGGCATACCATTGGCGACATTCCACTTGATCGAGGAGTTCTGGGAGCGGCCGATGCTGCTGCCGGGGTACACGTCGGCGAGCTGCCGAAAGTGTCACCAACAGACGTATGACCTTGAGCGTCGCAAGACGGAGCCGTTGGAATCGGCGCATCGGGTGGTGGACGGGCGCGATCTTTTCACGACGGTGGGCTGCATCAATTGCCACGCGGTCGAGGGGTTGAATGACTCGCGGCGCGTGGGTACGGACCTGACGCACGTCGGCAGCAAGCTTTCCACCGGCTTCATGGAGCGGTGGGTGGAGTATCCGAAGAACTTCCGGCCATCGACATGGATGCCTCACTTTTTCAAGCAGGAGAACAACCTGCCGTCGAGCGCGAATGAGTTCGACACCGACCCGACCTTGCGGACGGAGACGGAGATTCAGTCGATTGTTCAATATCTGCAAACGTTCTCGAAGCCGTTTGTGCCGATGGCGATGCCGCAGGGGCTGACGGGTGATGCGAAACGCGGCGAAGAGTTATTCACGTCGGTCGGATGTCTGGCGTGTCACGCGAATCTGGACGCGAAGGATTCGTTGGATGACGCTGGGCGGTCTCTTGGCGAGCGTTGGATCGTGGCGGACATGGTCCAATCGCAGGGCCTGTCGTCTGAGGAGGCGAAGAAGCGATTTGACCTGCTGAGCAAGAACGACCGCATTCGATACGCGATGCACAATTTTACGAAGGAGCGCCGCGACAAGGCGACCGAGGCGCGGAAGGAAGAAGATCGCGCCGCCGACCGGGAGGGACGCGAGCCGGACCCAAAGCGGTCGTATGTGCCGCCGGTGTATACGCGGGTCGCACCGGATTTGTCGGGCCTGGGAACGAAGTTCGTGCAGGATGCGAATGATCCGCAGGCGCAGGTGAAGGCGACGGAGTGGTTGTATAGCTGGCTGCGCGAGCCGCGGCATTATTCGTCGTACACGCGCATGCCGCGACTGTTCCGTGAGAACGTTTACTGGTCTGATGATCCCGCCACCGGTCGGAAGAAAACGGATCAGGACATTCTCGACGTGGCGGCGTATTTGCTCTCGCTGCGGAATGATGAGTTTGTGTCGCAGCCGATTGCGGATGACGCGAAGCATCAGGACATGGCCCAAGGATTGATTCTCGACCTGCTCGGTGGTCAGAACACCGCGGCCGTGAGCAAGCGGATTCTCAATGATGAGAAGAACAGCCCCGACGATGCCTTCGGTCGGTTGTCGTCGGCCATTGTGGCACAGACCTATCGCAGCTTCGGTGACGGCGCGGCGGGTAAGAGTCATGTGGCCGCACTGCTTAGTCAACATGCACCGACGCTGGCCGACCGGCAGAAGCTGTATCTGGGCATGAAGATGGTCGGGCATTACGGTTGTTATTCGTGTCACACGATTGCGGGCTTTGAGGATGCGACGCGACCGGGCACGGACCTGACGTTGTGGGCCGAGAAGTTCATGAGCCAGCTTGATTTTGCGTTCTACTCGCCGCCCTTCGAGGAGGAGTTGGAGAAGCAGCACGACGTATTCGGCAATGTCTATATTGAAAAACCCGAGTTCGAGCATCTGGCCCGCGACGGCGGCAATCAGCCGACCGAGGTTTTGCACAATCACGCATCGTTTGCCTATCACAAGCTACGCAACCCGCGCATCTGGGATCGCAAGAAGATCAAGAAGCCGTATGAAAAGCTGAAGATGCCGAACTTCTTCCTGAAGCAGGAAGAGGCAAGGTCGCTGGTGTCATATCTGTTGAGTTTGCGGCAGCCAAACGTGGCGAAGGACGTGCAGATTCCGTATGACCGGACGCCGGCGGGCAAGATTGCCAAGGGCCGGGCACTGGTGCGCGAGTTGAATTGCATCGGGTGCCACACCATCGAGGGCAACGACGCAAACATTCATCAGTACTATTCAACCGACACGAACCTGTCGGACACCGATCCGCGAAGTCTGCGGTTCAAACCGCCGTTGCTCTGGGGCGAAGGGGCGAAGGTGCAGTTCAATTGGCTGTACTCGTTCCTGAATAACGTGGAGATGTTGCGACCGTGGCTGAATGCACGGATGCCGAGCTTCTATTTGACCAAGGAGCAGACGACGACGTTGGTGGAGTATTTTGCCGGCTTGGCGCAGGATGAGTCGCGCATATTGCGAAAGGACTTGGAAGGCGTCCTTAAGCATTTGCAGGAAACGCACGGGGGCGACAAGGCGGCCGCGGCGACATCGCAGTGGTTTACGGATGAGAAGTTTACCCAGCAGGCGTCATTCTTGAAACGATACGCGCTGAACAAGCAGCAGACGGGGCCGCTCGATTTCCAACCGAGCGCGAACACGCCGGAGGAGATGAACAAGGGACTGGCCGGTGTATATGACCGCGTGGTGGGGCGTGGGAGTTTCCTGGCGAACGTGTTCAACGTGGAGTATCCATTCACCGACCCGAATAAGCATTCGGTGGGCGATGTCGAGTTCAAGCAGGGCGAGGAGTTTTTCTTCAATCTGAAGTGTTTGTCGTGTCACGTGGCCGGCGATCCGAAGGTGCCGGGGACGACGACGGACATCAAGGCTCCGAACTTTGCGTTGACGGCCAAGCGGCTGCGGTACGACTGGGTTGTGGCATGGTTGCAGGACCCGCAGTCGATCCAGCCGGGTGCGAACATGCCGCAGATCTTCCAGGGCGGCAGCGCCTTCTCGGCGTCGCCGGCGGAGGATCGGGCGAAGCAAGAGGCGAAATTTGGCAAGGGGACCGAGGAGCAGGCCAGGCTGCTGGTTGATTTCCTATATACCCTCGGCGAGCGCAACTACACGGCGATCCAGCCGGGCGGCGCCGCTCCGGCAGCCCCCGCGGGGGAGCCGGCGAAGGGTGGCGATTTTGATTTTGATAGCGGAGACGGGGCGGCGGCCAAGCCGGGTCAGCCCACGAGCCAGCCGGCGAAGCAGGATTTTGATTTTTAGACCCGTGTGGATGGGTGTTGGTGTGTAAGGCGTTATGACAGGTGCAGATACAGGTTGAAACCCTGTGCCCAAAGCGGATAACTCGCGGCCCGTGTTGCGGTTAGAGAATAGCTATCGTAGCATTCCGCGATAGGTCTACGTTGATAAGTGTGCCTCGGAGTTCGGCTCGATCCGACTTCGCAAATGGCACCCGATTTTAAGACGCCTCAGGCGTCAGGAGCAGATCTCATGTGTAAGAAGACGGCAATTTGGATTCTGGCAGGTTTTGTAAGTCTTACGCTCGCGACGACCGGTGCGCGGGCCGACAACGAGAAGGGAACGGCGGTCGTCAAAGGCAAGGTGGTCTTTGAAGGCGAGGCAGCCGATCCGAAGCCGCTTCCTAAGATGGATGCAGATGCGGTCTGCTCAAAGGCGCATGCCAAGCCGCAGGCCGATCAGGGCACCATCGTGTACAAGAAGGACGGCAACACGATTCCATTCGTGTTTGTGTACGTCAAGAGCGGCCTCAAGGGCAAGTATGATGCGCCGGCTGAGCCGGTGACCCTCGATCAGAGTGGCTGCATGTATCACCCGCATGTGCTCGGCATGGTGGCGGGCCAGACGATCCAGATCAAAAACAGCGACCCGACGAATCACAACATTCACTCGCTGGCCAAGAAGAATCCTCAGTTCAACTTTGCCCAGCCGAACGCCGGCATGGTGAAGGAGTTGAAGACGGGCGACACATTTAACAAGCCTGAGATCATGGTCAAGATCAAGTGCGACGTTCATGCGTGGATGTCCAGTTTCATCGGCGTCTGTACGCACCCGTTCTTCGACGTGACCAAGAACCATGAGAACGACGGTGGCGACAAGACCAAGCGCGGCACGTTCGAGCTGAAGAACTTGCCCGCCGGCGAGTACGAGCTTGAGGCCTGGCATGAGAACTTTGGCACAGTGACGCAAAAGGTAACGATCAAGGACGGCGAGACCAAAGAGATCGAGTTCAAGATGGGGCCGAAAAAGTCCGGCGACGCTTCGCAGAAAATGAAGGAAATCATCGTTAAGGAAAACGGCGAACTGGCCAATCAGACGAACGCCGGGAAGTAATTTCAAGGATGGATCACGCCTCGCCCCCGGAGCGGTTCGGGGGCGCAGGCGGAGTGGGAGACCTTTGTGAATTTGCTGCTTGCCTCCACCCAGTATGGGTCGTGGACTCCACCGCTCTACTCCGATCATGGCGGGTCGATCGATAAGTTGGTCGACGTGATCCATGTGTTCATGTTTGTCATTTTCATCCCGTGGGCAATCTTCTTCGGGTATTGCCTCTTAAACTTCCGCGCCCGGCCCGGCCACAAGGCGAGCTACTTGCCGATCAAGGCCAAGGTGTCCAAGTACGCCGAGGTGGCCGTGGCGGTGTTTGAGGCGTTCCTGCTGCTTGGCATGTCGATGCCGGTATGGGCGGAATACAAGAACAATCCACCGGCCTCGGACCAGCGGCTGGATATACGAGTCGTGTCCCAACAGTTTCAGTGGAACTTCCATTATGCAGGCCCTGACGGCAAGTTCGGCCCCACAAACATCAAGTTGGTTAGTGCCAGCAATCCGATTGGGCTGGTCGAGGACGACGCGGCGGCAGCCGACGACATTGTCCGAGTGAATGAGTGTCACCTTCCAGTGGACAAGCCGATTTATATGCGGCTCACCTCGATGGACGTGATTCACTCGTTCGACTTTCCGACGATGCGCGTGAAGCAGGATGCAATCCCCGGCATGGAGATACCCATCTGGTTCAGGGTGGACAAATCGGCGACGACCGACGCGATTCGTCCACAGATGAAGATGACGGTGCCAATGGCAAAGGCCGAGTGGTACAAGATTCGGCATCATGTCGCGGCCGTCGATCACAAGGTGAAGGACGAGGTGGTGCTGGCGAAGGGGGCTGACCTCGGAGTTGATCTGAAGAAAGGCAATGAGCTTCTGGACCAGTTGCGAAAGAAGGGCCTGGCCGAGTTGACGCTGGAGCCGCGAAATCCTCTGGAGATCGTCTGTGCCCAACTCTGCGGCAACAGCCATTTTAAGATGAAGGCCCAGGTGATGACCCACACCGAGGACGAGTTCAAGAAATGGGTTGCGGAATCCTCCAAGAAGCAAAAACTGGAAACGGACTTCTAAGGCTCGCGACGACACACTCGCGTCGCGGTACACCACACGTAACCAATAAGGCTTGTTCGACATGAGCGGACATCACGATCACTCTCACGGCCACGGCGACCACGGGCACGACCTGCCCTTCTGGCGGAAGTACATCTTCTCCGTCGATCACAAAGTGATCGGCTGCCAGTACACGTTCACGGCCCTGTTGTTTCTCTTCTTCGGCTTCACGCTGATGATGATCATGCGGTGGCAATTGGCCTATCCCGGCCAGCCGATCCCCTTCATTGGCAAGTACCTCAGCGATGACATCGCCGCGGACGGCGTGCTGGTCGGCGACGGGTACAACGCGTTTGGTGCGATGCACGGCACGATCATGGTGTTTCTGGCCATCGTGCCCCTGGGGGTCGGCGGATTCGGGAACTATATACTTCCGCTTCAGATCGGGGCGCCGGACATGGCGTTTCCGAAGCTGAACATGGCGAGCTACTGGGTCTATTTCTGCGGCGGCGTGACGATGATCGCGAGCTTCTTTATCAAGGGCGGCGCTGCCGCATCGGGGTGGACGTCGTATCCCCCGCTTTCGGTGTTCGCCTCGAGCGGCCAGACGATGTGGTTGTGGGGCATGGTGTTGCTGATCACGTCGTCGCTGCTTGGTTCAGTGAACTTCATCGTGACGACGGTGCAAATGCGGGTGAAGGGTCTGAGCTTTTTTCGGCTGCCGTTTTTTGTCTGGGCGCAGTTGGTGACGTCGTTTCTGCTGCTGCTGGCGTTTCCCCCGTTGGAAGCGGCCGGTGTATTGCAGTTGATGGATCGCCTTGCTGGGACAAGCTTTTTCATGCCGTCGGGTCTGGTGTATGCGACGGAGCCGCAGAACCAACTAGCCGGAGGAGGAAGCCCGCTGCTGTGGCAGCACTTGTTTTGGTTTCTGGCGCATCCCGAGGTGTACGTGCTGATTCTTCCCGCAATGGGAATTGTTTCGGAGATCATCGCGACGAATACACGCAAGCCGTTGTGGGGTTACAAGTCGCTGGTCTATTCGGCGATTTTCCTCGGATTCATGTCGTTCATCGTCTGGGCCCATCACATGTTCATGACAGGCATGGGCACGACGCTGAGCACGTTTTTCCAGGCGACGACGATGATCATCTCCGTGCCGTCGGTCATCATTCTGACGTGCTTGATTCTGAGCCTGTATGGCGCATCGATTCGGTTTAACGTGCCGATGCTGTTCGCCCTCGCGTTCCTGCCGATGTTTGCCATTGGCGGATTGACGGGCCTGCCGCTCGGTTTGACGGCGTCGGACATTCACCTGCATGACACGTATTACGTCATCGGCCACTTCCATTATGTGGTGGCGCCGGGGACGATCTTTGCGATTTTCGCCGGGATTTACTACTGGTTCCCCAAGGTGACGGGGCGCAAAATGAGCGAGTTCCTCGGCAAGCTGCACTTCTGGCCGAGCTTCTTGTTTATCAACGCGGTGTTCATGCCCATGTTTTTCCAGGGCATGGCCGGCCTGTTGCGTCGGCAGTATGACCAGACGGAGCAGTTGCATGGCGCGGTCGCCCACGGCCTGACGAAGATGTCATCGTATGGTGCGTGGCTATTGGCCATCGCGCAGCTGCCGTTCATTATCAATTTTTTCTACAGCATGTTTGCCGGGAAGAAGGTGGGGGCGAATCCGTGGGAATCCACCACGCTCGAGTGGGCCGCCCCCTCGCCTCCGCCGCATGGCAATTTTGACAAGACGCCGGTGGTCTATTGCGGCCCGTATGAGTACAGCGTTCCCGGCAAGAGCAAGGACTATTGTCCGCAACACGTTGCCCAGGAGGCCTGACCTTTGTCCACGACGGTAATTCCTCACGATCTGGAGCCGCATCCGCTCACCGGGATGTACAACGGCAAGTTCGGCATCTGGCTGTTCCTGGCCTCCGAAGTGATGCTGTTCGGCGCACTGTTTTCGACCTATGTGTTGCTCCGCGTCGGCGCGCCACCCGGGCAGTGGCCGGCTCATGGCTCGGAGATTCTCAATGTGCCATTGGCGACGTTGAACACGGCCGTGCTGATCGGGTCATCGGTGACGATGGTCATGTCCTGGGCGGCGTTAAAGATGAAGAAGCTTGGCGCGGCGCGGGTGTGGCTGACGGTCACGTTTCTGTGCGCTGGTGCGTTTCTCGTGGTGAAGTATTTTGAGTACACCGACAAGTTCAGTCATTACCAGGTGTGGCTCAACGAGCCGATAAAGGTCGGCGAGCATGAGGTCACGACGATCAAGGGCCACCTGACAGCGGATTGTCCGAAGCTGGAAGTGAGTGAGAAGAACGGGGCCTATAGCGTGACCGAGCATGTCATGATCACGCCCGACGCCGAGCCGGGCGGCCATGCTCACGGCGAAGCGGTGAAGATTGAGGCGTCAAAGGTCAAGCGGATTTCCAACTTCGGCCCGCGGCATAGTCCGTATCTGGCGACGTACTTCACGATGACCGGCCTGCACGGGTTGCACATCGTCGGCGGCATGGTCGTGATTCTGTATTTCATTCTGACCGGCGGCTCGATCTGGAAGCGAAGCCAGGAGAAATACACTAACCGCATCGAATGCACGGGCCTGTATTGGCACTTCGTCGATTTGGTGTGGATTTTCCTGTTCCCGGTTCTCTATTTGCTCTAGGAGTTCGGCGATGAGCCATCATGAGATGTCGGTTGCGGACGTGAAGAAGCATGTGCGGGTGTACATTGGCGTCTTCGCGCTGCTGCTCGTCCTAACGGGTGTGACGGTTGGCGTGTCATATCTGCACCTTTCTATTGGGGCGGCGGTAGGCGTCGCGTTGCTGGTGGCTTCCATCAAGGGCACGATGGTGGCTTGTTACTTCATGCACCTGATCTCCGAGAAGGCGATGCTTTTTTGGATATTGGCGTTGTGCGGTTTTTTCTTCCTTGTCCTGTTGTTAGTTCCGGTCATCACGGTCCATGACAGCGTGGGAGTGCATTGACGATGTCGCTCAAGGGGGTTCATGTTTTTTTCATCGCGGCGTCGCTGCTGCTGTGCCTCGGTCTGGGGGCCTGGGGCGTGACGGATTGGCGGGCCACGAACACGCAGTCATCGCTGTATATCGGCGTCGGGTCGATGGCCTCGGGGTTGGTGCTGGCGGTGTACGGCGTCTGGTTCCTCAAAAAGCTCCGCGGCGTGAGCATGATGTAACGCAATGATTCGTACCAAACAGCTCCTGTCACTCGCCTCCCTCTGGGTGCTACTCACCGCGTTGCCGTTGCAAGCCTGCGCTGTGTGCGGCGGGGATAAGGACTCCGACATGGTCAAGGGCGCGATGTCCGGCGTCATTGTCATGGTCTGCATCACCTACGGCGTGTTGCTTGGCTTTGCCGGGATGATCGCGACATTTGTCGTGCGGGCGCGGCGGCTCGCCCGAGCCGAGTCGGTGCGGGATGACGGAGATTCTGTGTCGTCATGACCGTTCCTCAGCGATTGGACAATGTCCACGGCGGCGCGCGTCCCGTTCGCGCGAACGCGTGGCTTCATCGGTACTGCATCCTCCTCGCCTGCTTCACGCTCTTCCTCATCGTCGCCGGCGGCATGGTGACCAGCACCGGCAGCGGCTTGGCCGTGCCCGATTGGCCGACGACCTATGGGCAGAACATGTTCACCTATCCGCCGTCCAAGTGGGTCGGCGGAATATTTTACGAGCATGGCCATCGCCTCATCGCGTCGACAGTCGGGGTCATGACGATCATTCTGGCGGTATGGCTGAGGCGGGCCGATGAGCGGCGCTGGATGCGGCGGCTGGGTTGGATCGCGCTGGCGGCCGTAATCGCGCAAGGGATTCTTGGCGGATTGACGGTGCGGTATTTGCTGCCCGCGCCGATCTCGGTGTTTCATGGTTGCCTGGCGCAGAGTTTCCTTTGCCTTGTGGTGTCGATTGCCGTGTTTACCTCGCCTCGATGGCGTGTGCCGGCGCGGGCGGTCGGATCGACGGCCTCATGGCCCGCGCCGCGGTTGTGCGCCATGATGACAGGCGCGGTGTTTCTTCAACTGATTCTCGGCGCGGTCATGCGGCATACTGAGAGCGGGCTGGCCGTGCCGGATTTTCCACTGGCATACGGCAAGGTGATTCCGAATCTGTCGGCGTCGGCCGTCGAACAGTACAACTACGACCGACGCTGGACCTATCGACTGGAGCAGGTGACGGTCGACCAGATCTCGTTTCATCTGGCCCATCGGGCGGGGGCTGTCCTTGTCGCTGTGTTGCTGATGATGACCACGATCACGCTGCTGCGACGGCATGGTGACATCGCCGCGCTGAAATGGTCCGCGATCCTGGCGATGGCATTGCTCGCCGCGCAGATCGGGCTGGGGGCGTGGACGGTATGGTCGGGCAAGAATCCTCGGATCACGACGGCGCATGTGGCCGTCGGGGCAAGCCTGTTGGCGACGGTGTGGTTCACGACGTTGATGTCGTATCGGTTCGTTCGCACGGCGCGGCGAGAGCCGGTGCCATCGGGTGCGTTGGCGGGTGTGGCGGGATGATGAAGCGGCCATTGGAAAAAAGCGATGCTGGCGTAGTCGTTGGATCGGCATCCGGCGCGTTGGTGTCCGTTGCGCCGTCGCTGCCCACGCTGTTGCGGATGCGGTTCGCTGATTATTGCATCCTCGGCAAGCTGCGCATCAGTGTGCTGGTGCTGATTGTGACGGCGATCGGTTTTTGCCTCGGCAGCCGGGGCGACGTGGGGCTGCTGGCGCTGATGCATGCTTTGATCGGCACAGCGTTGGTGGCCATTTCGGCGAACACACTGAATCAATATATGGAACGCGATTTCGACCGGCTGATGGTTCGCACGGCGGATCGGCCCATTCCGGCGGGGCGGTTGACGCCGGGTGAGGCGATGCTGTTCGGCGTCGTGTGCGGCGTGGTCGGCCTCGTGTATTTGTGGCTGACCACGAACGCATGGGCCACGGGTCTCTCGGCGGCGACGCTGTTTCTGTATCTTTTCGCCTACACACCGCTCAAGCGTCGCACGGCGTGGAACACATGGATCGGTGCTGTACCGGGGGCGCTGCCGCCGATGATCGGTTTCGCGGCGGCGCACGATGGATTGGCGACGACCGCGTGGCTGCTCTTTGCGATTCTGTTCGTATGGCAACTTCCGCATTTCTTCGCCATCGCGTGGATGTATCGCGAGGATTATGCGCGGGGCGGGTATCGGATGCTCTCGACGGTCGATCCGACGGGTCGCGCGACGCGCGTGCAGACGGTGGGGCTGAGCGTGCTGATGGTTGCCGTGAGTGTGTTGCCGACGTTGCTCGGGTTCGCGGGGATGATCGCCGCGGCAGGCGCGGTGGTGCTCGGAGCGGGACTGGTGTATGCGGCCACGCGAATGGCACGCGATCTTTCGTATTCGACCGCTCGGACCATGTTGCTGGCCTCGGTTATCTATCTGCCGTTGCTCATGGCGTTGTTGCTCCTCGATCGGGCCACACCCTAACCAAGGACCGCTGTGTCGGACGTTGTCGTCGTCGATGGGCTTCGTCATCAATATGGCGACCGTGTTGCGCTCGGCGGAATCAGCTTCAAGGTTCCCACTGGGGAAATCTTCGGCCTGCTTGGCCCCAACGGCGGGGGCAAGACCACGCTCTTTCGGATTCTCACGACGCTGCTGGCTCCGACAGGCGGTACGGCAGCCATCTGCGATCACGACGTCGTGCGCGAGCGGGCTCGCGTTCGGACGAAGCTGGGCGTCGTGTTTCAGTCGCCCAGCCTGGACATTCATCTTCGGGCGCGAGAGAACCTGCGACATAGTGGACATCTGTATGGGTTGTCGGGCCGCGATTTGGAGGATCGAATCGAGCAGTCGTTGGCGAGGCTGCGCGTCCTTGATCGGGCTGACGACATGGTGAAGACGCTTTCCGGCGGACTGCGTCGTCGCGTTGAGATTGCCAAGTGCATGTTGCATCGGCCGGCGTTGCTGATTCTGGATGAGCCGAGCACGGGCCTTGACCCCGGTGCGCGGCTGGACCTGTGGCGGAACTTGCAGGAACTTGTGCAGGCCGAGGGGACGACGATCCTGATCACGACGCACTTCATGGATGAGGCCGAGCGGTGCGGGCGCGTGGCGATACTGAATCGCGGGAAGCTGGTTGTCACCGGCGGCCCGCCGGAGTTGAAGTCGAAGCTGGGCGGCGATTGCATCACGATCGAAACGGACGAAGCGGTCACTTTGCGAGATGCGATAGAGGCGAGGTTCTCCTGCATCACGATGGTGGTCGGTGATGCGGTTCGCATTGAGACCCCGGAGGCGAGTTCGATGATGAGCCAGATCATGGAGTCTTTCGGCTCGCGCATTCGCAGCATGACCATCGGCAAGCCGACGCTGGAGGACGTGTTCATGCACCACACGGGCCACCGCTTTGATGGAGACGCCTCATGAGCAACGACACCAATGCCGTGACGGTCGGTTGGTGGCTGCCGACATGGACACTCTGGCGGCGGGAGATGGTGCGCTTCGTGCGACAGCGGAGCCGATTGATTGGGGCCTTCGGCACGCCGCTGGTCTTCTGGGTCATCATGGGCAACGGGATCGGTCGGTCGTTGAAGCTGCCCGGTGCGGACGAAACGCTCAGCTATTTGGAATACTCATTTCCCGGCGCGATCGCGTCGATCCTGATGTTCACGGCGATTTTTTCGACGATCTCGATCATTGATGACCGCAAGGATGGCTTCATGCAGGGTGTGTTGGCTGCGCCGGTGTCGCGCATGTCGATCGCGCTGGGCAAGGTGCTGGGGGCGACGACGCTGGCGGTGGGGCAGGCGTTGGTTTTCTTGTGCTTCGGGACGGCAGCAGGGATTCACTTGCACGTCGTGACGTTTCTTGCGTCGTTTGGCGTGATGGTGCTCATCGCATTTTCCCTGACGAGCCTGGGGTTTCTGATCGCGTGGCGCATGGAGAGTACGCAGGGCTTCCACGCCGTGATGAATCTATTTCTGATGCCGATGCTGATCCTGTCCGGGGCGTTCTTTCCGCCTAGCGGTGCGGCGAAGGCGATGTATTACGCCATGATGCTTAACCCGATGACGTACGGCGTGACGCTGCTTCGGGCCGCGATCTACTCTGGAAACGGTATTCATGCCGATGGATGGCCGGCGGCACTGGCGGTCTCGCTCGGCTTCGCGGTTATCATGTTCTGGCTTCTGATCCGCACGGTGACGCGCGAGAGCACCCAGGCGATTCAATAACTCGGCGCGCATTTTATGAGCGACACACCCACGAATGAATCCATTGCGAACGAGCCATTGCCGGCCGATCCGCACGCTACGCCGGGTCGCGGGTTCTGGATTCTGATGGCATTGACGCTCATCGGCGTGGGGGGCGTTGCGTATGTTCAATACTCCCGCGTCGATCAGGCTCGCACGCATGGTGGGATGGGGACACCGAGCAGTTTGCCGATTGTGGCGGAGCTGCCCGAGTTCACGTTGACAGAGCGAAGCGGAAAGACGGTCACGCTGAATGATTTGCGTGGCAAGGTGTGGGTGGCGGACTTTATTTTTACGGGGTGCGCCGGCCCGTGTCCGGTGATGTCGAAGCGCATGCGGACGTTGCAGGGCGAACTGTTGCGCGACCGCAAGGATGCCGTGTTGTGTGTTTCGATCAGCGTTGATCCAGAGAACGACACACCGGCCGTGCTTCGGGAGTATGCCGAGACGCGCGGGGCCGATCCGAAGCGGTGGCTTTTTCTGACGGGTGAGAAGAAGCCGGTGCGGTCGCTGGTCTCGGAGGGGTTTAAGCTCACCGTGCCGAGGTCACCGGAGGAGGAAGAAGAGCTGCTGCACTCGACGCGGTTCGCGTTGGTGGATCGACGGGGGCGCGTGCGCGGGTATTACTATTGCATCAGCCCCGAAGATGAAGAGGACATGGTCGGTGCGATGGATCGCGAGATGGCACCGGACGAAAAACGCAGGATGATGCACGACATTGAGTCATTGATACGCGAGGGCAACCGGTGAGCGTTCGCGATCTGCCGCATGTCAACGCGATTCTGAACTCCACCGCGACCATCCTGCTGATCGTGGGCTACCTTCTTATCCGTCGCAAACGAATCACGGCACACCGGGCGTGCATGGGTCTGGCGACGCTCGTATCGGCGGCATTCCTGGTGAGCTATCTGGTGTACCACTTCGAGGTCGGCTCGGTAAAGTTCACGGGACAGGGCTTCATCCGCACGGTCTATTTTGCCATTCTGCTGTCACACACGGCGCTCGCGTCGGTGGTGCCGATCCTGGTCGGGGTCACGCTCTATCGGGCACTGCGGGGGCAATTCGAGAAACATCGGCGCGTGGCGCGATGGACGCTTCCTATCTGGCTTTATGTTTCGGTGACTGGCGTGCTGGTTTATCTGATGCTGTACCAGCTTTACCCTTCGGCGGTTCTCCCGGCGTGAAGGCCGACGGGCAGTCGGCGGCGAGCGTGCATTGATCGCAGAGCGGCTTCCTTGCTCCGCAGATCTTTCGTCCGTGCCAGATGAGGGCGTGGCCGACGTAGGTCCACTCCTCGCGCGGCAGTATTTCCATCAAGTCCTGTTCGATCTTGACGGCGTCCTTGTCGTCTTTGGATCGCCACGTCAGATGGAGGCGGTGTGCGAGTCGGCCGATGTGGGTGTCGACGACGACGCCTTCGTTCTTCTTGAACCAAGTGCCGAGGACGACGTTGGCGGTCTTTCGGGCGACGCCGGGGAGTTCGAGGAGGTCGCCCATAGTGTCGGGGACTTTGCCGTTGAACCGATCGACGACCGTGCGGGCCGCGCCGATGATGTTCTTGGCTTTGTTTCTAAAAAAACCGGTGGACCTGATGAGGCCCTCGAGTTCGGGCTGTTTGGCGTTGGCAAGGTTGGTGGGTTTTGGATATCGCTTGAAGACGGTCGGCGCGACCATGTTGACGCGTACGTCAGTGCATTGGGCCGAGAGGATGGTGGAGATCAGCAACTCCATCGCGGATTTGTGTTCGAGGGCGCAGTCGGCGGCGGGGTAGAGCTTCTTGAGGGCGGCGATGATTCGCTTGACCCGCTTGGAGCGAGCGTCAGGGGACTCCGGCATAACAGTCTTTTTTTTCATCATGTGCGGCCGCTCCTTGCCGGCCAGGTC
This sequence comes from Planctomycetota bacterium, assembly GCA_038042195.1. Classification (GTDB taxonomy): domain Bacteria; phylum Planctomycetota; class Phycisphaerae; order UBA1845; family UTPLA1; genus JACRIM01. Next base: position 23,372 of record JBBTET010000023.1, read on the forward strand.
ATTTCGAGTAGGACGGCCAAGACGATCAACATCGTGGCCTGCGAAAGGAGTACGGCGGACTTGTGGAAGTCGTCGAATGCGGCCTTTACGACTACTTCGGAATCAGCGGCACCGAGTGCGGGCTGCATGGAGGCGATCTTCGGTGTCATGTGTAACGCACTGACGAGCATTTGGGTGACCGCCAAAGCAATGAGCACAGATCGCATGACATCGCGTCGAGATCGCTGACCCGACAGAAACGAGGCCACTTGCCAGGATGCGAGCAAGCCGCCGCAGACGAGTTGCACGCGGTCGAATCGGGCGAAGTTTTTGGCCTTGACCTGGCCGGCGATGGTGTTGGGCCTGGCGACATCGGTCGTGCGCATCACACCAAAAGTGGTCGATGCCACGATGGCGATCACGATCATGCCGCCCAGCCAGACGCCAGCTGCCGCGGTCGCAAGGGTACGCAGGAGCCGGAGGATCATGAGGGGTCCACCCACGAGGTTGAGCCGTCGGACCAGACATCTTTTTTCCAAATGGGGACGTCGGTCTTCACTTGATCCACGATCCAGCGGCAGGCGTCGAAGGCCTCGACACGATGGGCCGAAACGACGGCTACGACAATGGACGCCTCACCCAGCTTCACGCGACCGAGGCGATGGGCGATGATCGCGTCGAGCACGGCGAACTGTTCGATGGCGCGTTTGCAAATATTGGTCAGCATGGCGATTGCCATTTCTTCGTAGGCCTCATAGTCGAGGGCGAGCAGTTGTCGATTGCAAGCGTCCTCGGCTCGAACGGTTCCGGCAAAGGTTGCCACGGCACCGGCGTCGTAGCGATGAAGCGTCGAAGCGATGTTCGCGTCGAGCGGGTCGCGCGTGAGGATGATCTTGTCCATCGAATCAGCCTCCCGACACCGGCGGAATAATGGCCACTTCGTCGCCGGACTTCACGCAAGTTGACAACGGAACAAAGGCTTGATTCAGCGCCAATCGGATGCCGACCGCCTGTCCGAGGCGCGGGTATTTCTCCGAAAGTATGCCCGCCACGGCTCCCAGCGTCGCAGCCGTCGGCGCGTCCAGTTTCATTTCGTCTCGTCCAGCCCACTCGCGCGCCGGGCCGAAGAATCGCACATTGATTTCGATCTTCCGCATTCTTCACACTGTAGTGGTGGTGGTCGGCGGCTTCAAGAATGATCGTCGGTGTCACGTTCCATCGGCGTTCAGGCGAATCTCATCGCGATGTTCGTTGAGCCAGTTGAGCTTCTTGAGCATCACGCCGAGGAAGGGAAGGCCGTCCAACCCCGCGAAGGTGCCGGTCTTGAGTATCGGCGGCACGGCTTGTGCGATGAGGGCTTCCTGCATCAGAAATGGTATCGCGGTGATCTCGGCCTCGCTGATGACGTTTAAGTCATCATAGCCCTGAAGAAACTTGCAGGATCGCTCGGTGTCGGTGCGCTCGGACCATGCGTCGAGATTGCGGCCACCGGTGATCATGGAGAATTGCAAACAGCCGTTGGCGATGTCGGTGACGCGCGGTCGAATGCGGGCGGCATCGTAATCAATGACGGCGACCACGTTGCCCTTGTCGAAGATCATGTTGCCGGGGTGCCAGTCGGAATGCACGATCTGTGTTTCCCAGCGGGGAAAGCCGAGGTCGTTCACGGCGGCGGCTGCGGCATTATAAGCATCGGCGAGGGCGTCGACCGTCGCGGCGACAATCGGCTCCTTGCCGGCGGACGAATCGCGACGGCTGAGCAGCATAGCCATTCGTGGCATGGCCTCGCGGACGGAGTTGGAATCGTGGTATTGCCCGCGCGGCGGTTGCCATTCGGGGTGGAAGTCGCGCACGAGGCGATGGTAGAGTGCGAGCGTCTTACCCGCTTCGACAGTGGCGTGATGGCTGGCGTCGTAAGGCCCGCCGTCTACATATTCAAAGACTTCGTAAATGGCATCGCCGAGTTTGAGCATCGAGTTGTTTTGCTCTTTGGTGCCGATGAGATGCGGGAGGGGAAAGTTCTTGCCGGCGAGGTAGTTTTGCAGGGCATGGGCGAATGCAACGCGAAAGGGATCGTCCTTGCCGCGTGGTCGGCGTTTGACGAGGTATTTGCCGCGATCAGTGTTGACGACGATCTTCGCGGAGGCGTGTGAACCGCGGGGGAACTCAGCCGCGCCGTGGACGATGCCGAGGTCGTAATGCGACAGAACGATGGCCAGCTCCTGGGACGTGAACTGTTCCCTCGCATGGACCATTGACATAGTTTACGTCGGAGCAGTGATTGACGCATCCTGTTTGACCCGGTGTGCCGCCTCGGCGATATTCAGCGGTTTACACTTCGAGTGAACGGAGTTTGCCGTATGGCGATTGTTGGATTGATTGGTGGAACGGGGCTGGGACAGGTGTTGTTGTCGGAGGTCAAGGGCGAGGTGCATCACATTGACACGCCCTTCGGCAAACCGAGCGGTCCCATCACGCGCGGCACCTGGGAGGGTGTCGAGATTGCATTCCTGCCCAGACACGGACCCGGCCACGTCTTTTCACCGACGGCCGTTCCCTATCGCGCCAACATCTATGCATTGAAGCGACTTGGCGTGACCCACATCATCGCCAGCGGCGCGACGGGCAGTCTGCGTGAGGAGATTCCGCCGAGGGATTTGGTGGTGGTCGATCAGGTCATCGACAAGACGCATCGTCGAGCGGCAACATTTTTCGACGAGCAGGGCGTTGCCGCGCACGTCGAACTGTCGGAACCGTTTTGCCCCATCCTTCGCAAGGAGTTGCTGGCCGCGTCGAGCGCCGTGAAATGCACCGTGCATGACGGCGGGACGTATGTCTGCATGGAAGGCCCGGCGTTCAGCACCGTGGCCGAGAGTCGGATGCACCGCTCGTGGGGCGGCGACCTGATCGGCATGACGGTCATGCCCGAGGCGAAGCTGGCCCGCGAGGCCGAGCTGTGTTACGCGATGGTGTCGCTGCCGACGGATTATGACTGTTGGCGGCCGCACGATCCCAACATGGACAAGCGGGCGCTGCTCACTGAGATCATCCACAACGTCGAGGACGCGACGGCCAACTGCATCCAACTCATCAAGGCGGCGCTTCGGTCCGTCGCTGGGCGGATGCTTCCCGAGTGCGAGTGTCACACAGCGTTGGACATGGCGATCTGGACCAAGCGAGACGCCATCACGCCCGATGTGGCCCGACGCTATGGCGTGATCCTGGAGCGATACCTCAAGTGATGCCCGCGACTACGTCACGCCGTGATCGGCTCCTGTTATTCATCGGTTCGCTTTGCTATCTCGGGTTTGTACCGGTCGCATCGGGCACGGTCGCGGTGGCCGTGGCGGGGGTGCCGTTGCATTTATTGCTCGTGAAAGGGTTGGGCCTTGGATGGCCGGCGTACGTCTGGTTCACGCTGGCGTTCACCTTATTCGCAATCTTCATCGCGGGTCAGGCCGACCGCGTGCTCAATGAGAAGGATAGCAAGAAGAATGTCATTGATGAGTTGCCGGGGTACTTGATCGCGCTCGTGGGCCTGCCGGTGACGTGGCAAGTTGTGGTCATCGCGTTTTTTCTGGAACGAATGATCGACATTGTCAAGGTGCCGCCCGCGAATTGGATTGAGAGGCACGTGCCGGGTGGGTGGGGGGTGGTGTTGGATGATGTGGTGGCGGGACTTTATACGCTGGCGATTCTGCACGCGGCGGCGCATTTCTTTCCTGCCGCATTGGGTATCGTTTCACTGTAGTCAAGACTGATCAGATCGCGATCTTGCTCACGCCCGTGACCACGCCGCCGTGCGTTTCCAACGAATCTCGCACGGCATTGGCGATCCCGGTGGCGTCGATCCCACATTGTGCCAATTGACTAGCCCGCGATCCGTGCGGAACGAACTCGTCGGCCGGCATTCCGCGAAGGACGATTTGCGTGGTCGGCAGGCCTAATTCCTGCGCAACCTCCAGCACGGCAGATCCGAAGCCGCCGGTGATGGAATGATCCTCGACGGTGATGACGGGCGTTCCACGCGAGAGGGCCTCGGCGACCATGTCGCGGTCGATGGGCTTGGCAAAGCGGGCATTGACGACGCGAACCTCGATGCCCTCCTTCGAAAGCGTTGCGGCGGCATCCAGGGCTGAGCGACACGGCGCACCATAGACAAGCACCGTCGCGTCCGCACCTTCGCGAAGGAGCACGGAGCGGCCCAACTCAAACGGCGGCGCCGCGAGCTTGCCAAAGAGCGACTCCGGGACGCTGTCGCGCGGGTAGCGAATCGCACAGGCGGTGTCGAGCGTTAATGCCAATCGCAGGGCACATTCAATCTCCTCGCCATCGCCCGGGGCCATCAGCACCATGCGAGGCAGCGCGCGCAGATAAGCGATGTCCATGAAACCGTGATGCACCGGGCCGTCGCTGCCGACCAGGCCGGCCCGATCAAGTCCGAAGATCACAGGCAAACACTGCAAGACGACTTCCTGGAAGACCTGATCGAAGGCCCGTTGCAAGAATGTCGAATAGATCGCTGCGACAGGGCGCATCCCGGCCTTGCACATGCCGGCGGCGATATCGACGGTCGCGCTCTCGGCGATGCCGCCGTCGAGGTAGCGATCGGGGAAGACCTGTTGGAACTTATTGAGACCGGTGCCGTCAGGCATGGCGGCGGTGAGGGCGAAGACACGTTTGTCTTCCATGGCGACGCGGATCAGTGCATCGGCGAAGGCAGTGGTGTAACTACGGCCGCCGCTCTGAATCTCCACACGAGCGCCCTCCACTTTGAACGGCTTGGGGCTGTGGAACTTGGTCGGCTCGGCCGTGGCCCAATCAGCACCTCTGCCCTTTTGCGTGTGGACGTGCAGCAGGATGGGATGATCCGCGTCTTTGAGCACCTCCATGAGTTCGATGAGATGATGGACGTCGTGTCCATCCGTCGGGCCGACATAGACGAAGCCGAGCTGCTCGAAAATCTGGTGCGGGGAGATCGTCGCCTTGAGGGCTTCCTTCACGTGATCCAGCGCGCCGAATGCAGCCTTGCCGATCAAAGGGATCTGCGGCAGGTATCGCTTGACGCCGCGTTTGAGTTCTTCATAGACGGGGCTGACGCGGAACTTGGCGAGATATTCGGCCATGCCGCCCTGTGTTGGGGCGATGCCCATCGAGTTGTCGTTGAGGACGATCAAAAGCTGGCGACGCAATACGCCGGCCTGGTTCAATCCCTCGAACGCGACGCCGTTGAAGATGCTCGCGTCACCGACGACGGCCACGACGCGGCGCGTCTCGTTCATCAGGCTCGCGCCGCGGGCCATGCCGACCGCCGTGGGAATGGCAGTGCCTGCGTGACCGACGTTGAAGAGGTCGTACTCACTTTCGTCGATGTTCGGAAAGCCGCTGATGCCGCCGCCCTTGCGCAGTGTGTCGAACCTCTCATTGCGGCCGGTGAGCAGCTTGTGAACGTAAGCCTGATGCCCGACGTCCCAGAGCAGTCGGTCGTACTTAAAGTCGAAGACGAAGTGCAGTGCCATGGTCAGTTCGACGATGCCAAGATTGCTGGCGAGGTGGCCTCCGTTTTTCCCGACGACGCCGATGATGCGGGCGCGAAGTTCCTCGGCCAGTTGAGTCAACTGGGCATCATCGAGTTTGCGCAGGTCGGCCGGAGAGTGAATCGTCGATAGCAACTGTGTCATTCGTTTACATCCGTTCTCAAGACTTCGCCCGCATCCGTGCGGGGACCGCACCGACTACTAGTCGGTGCCACAAGCCTTCACCCTCTCCCTGGGGGAGAGGGGACCATATCTCTAAGCGTCTCGCTCTACTACGAAACGCGCCACTTGTTCCAGTCGTCGTGCGGATTCGCCGAAGGGGCGGATCGCATCCATCGCCGAGGTCGCCGCCGCGAGCGTCAGTCGTCGGCTCTCCTCAACTCCTACGGCCCGCGGAAGGGTTTGTTTGCCGGCGGTTCCGTCTTTCTTCACGGCCTTTCCCATAACCTCGCCGCTGCCGAGGATATCCAGCAGGTCGTCGGACGCCTGAAAGGCCATACCCAACTGGTGCCCATAGTCGCTGACGATCGATAGCATTGGCGCGTTAGCGTGGGCGGCGATGGCTCCGAGTCGGCAGCTCGCCTGGATGAGTCGTGCGGTCTTGGCGGCGTGAATCTCATTCACGAGTTTCGCGTCGGCAGGCATCCGCTCTCCTTCGATGTCGGCGACTTCGCCGCCGATCAAGCCGCATGATCCGGTGGCGTTCGCAAGTTCCTTCGTCATGGCACGCGACATTGCGGCATCCTCAACATCGGACGATAGGATTTCAAACGCCAGCGTCAATAACGCATCGCCGGCAAGGATGGCCAACGCCTCGCCGAATTGCCTGTGGCTCGTCGGTCGACCTCGACGCAGGTCGTCGTTGTCGATGGCCGGCAGGTCGTCGTGGATGAGGCTGAACGTATGGACACACTCCACGGCCATTGCCGCGGGCATGGCCGCGGCGGTGAGTTCCCGCACCGGCTGGTAACTGGTGCCACTGCACAGCTCGGCGCACCAGAGCACGAGGGCCGGTCGAAGGCGCTTGCCGCCTGCTTCTAGGCTGTATCGAATAGCTTCCATGAGCCGAGGCGGTGTGCCCTTGCATACTTCGAGTCGACCGCTCAGCGCCGCATTTACGGAATCCGCGACTCGCCTCAATTCCGATCTAATCTCAACATGGGAAAGGGTCTGCATCCGGTCTCGCCTAAGGAAACAGAATACCACAGGTCAACGGCGGCGCAAACCTCGCTCCGCACTGTAATTAGCACTTTGGTATTGTATTTAAGAGAGACCGACAATACGACATGAAAAGTTGTTAGTTCGGAACTTTCAAAAACTGCGAAAACTTCGGAACGGGACTGCTACTCAGCCAAATGCCGGCCGTCGGAGACCTTTATTCCGGCATCTCCTGAGGCCTGCAATTGCTGTATCTTCATTTCGGCCTCGGAAAGCACGTTCCGACAACGGGTGATAAGGCCCATGCCTTCCTCGAAGTGCTTCACTGAGTCTTCCAGCCCGATCTTGCCCTGCTCCATTGCGTCGACGATTTTCTCCAGACGGGTGATGGCCTGCTCGAAATTCAATGGGTCTTTCGCCATGCTGGAAGGCTCCTTGTTGGTGGGCGATTCTATCCGCACTCCGCCAAATCAGCGAGCAAATCGGCTGCTTGACGCCGCCTAAGCATCGTTCATACGATGAAGCACTTTCCATGAGCAAAATGTTCCCGCTCCCTGACGGTTCCGCCACGGCGGATCTGTGACGCGGCTCTGACAGTAAGGCAAGTACATGCAGATTTATGACAGCGTTCTGGAGTTGATCGGTCATACGCCCTTGGTGCGGCTTCGTCGGGTGACGGCAGGGATCAAGTGCAGCGTCGTGGCCAAGGTGGAGTATTTCAACCCAGGGGGGTCAGTGAAGGATCGCCCGGCGGTGTTGATGATTGAGGAGGCGGAGAAGGCTGGAAAACTCAAACCCGGCGGGACGATCATCGAGCCAACCAGTGGCAACACCGGGGCGGCTCTGGCGATGGCCGCCGCGATCAAGGGGTATCGGTGCATTTTGGTGATGCCGGACAAGATGGCCCCGGAGAAGTTCGCGCTGCTGCGGGCCTATGGGGCCGAGACGGTGACGGTGCCGACGGTGGGGGCGAACAACCCGGAGAGTTATTACAACGTGGCCAACCGGCTGACAGCGGAGATTCCGGGGGCGTATCAACCAAATCAATTCCAGAACCCCGATAATCCGCACTCGCACTATCTCACGACCGGTCCGGAGATTTGGGAGCAGACCGACGGCAAAGTCGATTACTTCGTCGCGGGGATGGGGACCGGCGGAACGATCAGCGGCACGGCCAAGTATCTCAAGGAGAAGAACCCGAACATCAAGATCATCGGGGCCGATCCGGAGGGATCGATCTACACGCAGGGAAACATGCCGAAGGGGTATCTCGTCGAGGGGATCGGCGAGGACTTCATGCCAAACACGGTGAACTTGAAGTGCGTGGATCAGATCATCGCGGTGTCGGACAAGGATTCTTTCATGATGGCACGGCGGCTCTCGCGCGAGGAGGGGCTGCTCGTTGGTGGGTCGTGCGGGACGGCGACGTGCGCCGCCTTGCGCGTGGCGGCGACGTTGCCGGCGGACAAACTGGTGGTGGTGCTGCTGCCGGACAGCGGACGCGGGTATCTGAGCAAGATTTACAACGACGAATGGATGCAGTCGAAGGGGCTGATTCCGCTGCCGGGACATGGGATGACGGTGGGGGATGTGGTAGCGGCGAAGGGGGACACGGCACCGATCATCCTCGTGAGCCGGAAGGACACGGTTCACAAGGCGGTCGAATTGATGCGGCAAAACGGTATTTCGCAGTTGCCGGTGGTGGGGGGCGATGGCGACGTGATCGGGTCGATCCAGGAGATCACGGCGTTGCAACTGGTGTTCGATCAAATCGACATCGGGACGAAGCTGGTGGGGGATGCGATGGGGTCGCCCTTTCCAAAGTTGGAGAAAAACGTCGAGGTGGAAAAGGGAATCAAGGCGTTGTCGTTGGGGGCGTCTGCGGTGATCGTGTGCGACGATGGGAAACCGATCGGGCTTTTGACGAAGACGGATTTCATCACGTACCTCTCCGGCGGCCCGGAAGGGATCGCGGCGATGCGGGGTTGAGGATCGCTGCGGAGGTAGAGTTACAACAAGTGGGGGCCGAAAATGGGGGCCGAAAAAAGTGCAAAAGAGTTTATTCTAGTACTCTGAATCGCACGATCTGTTCTTTAAGTTTCTTTCACTTTCTCGCACATGAAACCGTGGATTTCGGAGGGGGAGCGAATTGAGTGGGCAATGTTGAAACGTCGAAGAATCCCGCCCGCACTTGGGTGGTGATGATAGTTGATGACACGATCCACTGCTTGAACTTCGTCCACCTGGCGGAGGACTAAGCCCCACCCGTGGCAATACTTGTTGGCCCTATTTGGGCCGGCGTGGGTGCGAATCAGATTCGAGGCATTGTAGTCAGGATCGGTCCGATTCGGTCCATGGCCCAGTCGATGTCGGACTTCTCGATGACGAGGGGCGGGGCGAAGCGGATGACGTCTTCATGGGCGTCTTTGCAGAGGATGCCTTCGGCCATGAAGGCCTCGCAGAAGCGGCGGGCGTTGCCGTATTCGGGCTTGATCTGCACACCGATGAGGAGGCCACGGCCGCGGACTTCCTTGATGGGGGCGGCGTTCAGCGCCTTGAGCTTGGAGCGGAAGTATTCGCCGAGTTCGCGGGCGCGCTGGTCGAGGCCGAGCGTCTTGATGAGGTTGATCGCCTCGCGGCCGACGGCGCAGGCGAAGGGGTTGCCGCCGAAGGTGGAGCCGTGGTCGCCGGGGGTGAAGACGCTCATGATTTTCTTGCTGGTGACGATGCAGGAGAGCGGGGCGACGCCACCGCCGAGGGCCTTGCCGAGGCACATGATGTCCGGGCGGGCGTCGTCATGCTGCCAGGCGAAGAGGTCGCCGGTGCGGCAGAGGCCGGTCTGGATTTCGTCGGCGATGAGGAGGACGTTGTGCTTGGTGCAGATGTCGCGGACCTGCTTCATGTAGCCATCGGGGGGGACGAGGATGCCGCTCTCGGCCTGGATCGGCTCGACGAGGAAGGCGGCGGTGTTTTTGGTGATGGCGCGTTCGAGGTCGGCGGCATCGCCGAAGTTGACGAGGGGGAAGCCGGGAGTGAAGGGGCCGAAGCCTTTGCGATATTGGGCGTCGGTGCTGAAGCTGACGATGGTGGTGGTGCGGCCGTGGAAGTTTCCTTTGGCGCAGATGACTTCGGCCTTGTTTTCCTCGATGCCTTTTTGGAGATAGCCCCACTTGCGTGCGCACTTGATGGCGGTCTCGACGGCCTCGGCTCCGCTGTTCATGGGGAGGACGGACTCAAAGCCGGTGAGGTCGCAGAGTTCCTTGCAGAAGGGGCCGAGCTGGTCGTTGTGAAAGGCGCGGCTGGTCAGCGTCACTTTGTCGAGTTGGCGTTTGGCGGCGTCAATGAGTCGGGGGTGGGAGTAGCCGAAGTTGAGGGCGGAGTAGGCGGCGAGCATGTCGAGGTATTTCTTGCCGTCGACGTCGGTGACGTAGCAGCCCTTGGCGGATTCGATGACGACGGGGAGCGGGTGGTAGTTGTGTGCTCCGTAGGCGTCGGAGACGGTGAGGATGTCGGCGGTCTTGTTGGCGGTTCGCGGGGCAGGTGCGGCGACGGTGGTGCTCATAAATATAATCCCTCTCGTGGACTGGCGGGTTACGAATTCCGGGC
>JBBTET010000024.1:0-9532 GCA_038042195.1 Planctomycetota bacterium
CTAGAAGCCCGCCTCAGGTCGGACTTCAACATGGCGCCGCGAGACTTGGGTTTGAGAATGGGACTCTTCGGCGGTGAAAGCGGCGTGCAAGACCCAGCCTTTCGAGGTCGCATTGAACAGACCTGGGGCCTCCGCGCCATGGACGCCAACTACGGCATGTCAGAGGTTCTCAGCATGTTCGGGGCAGAGTGCGAAGCGCGCGACGGGTTGCATTTCTTCGCGGGCAATGTCCTCCATGCTGAGCTGAAGAGCCTCACGGGGGATGACACCTCCCCATTGGAAAAAGGCGCAAGCGGCGAACTCGTCCTGACGCATCTTCATCGCCAGTGCCAACCGCTCATTCGATATCGCACCTCCGACATCATTGAGATCATTGAGACGGATAGTTGCTCGTGCGGACGAAGCAGCCCACGCTTCCGAGTCGTCGGTCGCGTCGATGACATGATGGTGATTCGCGGCATCAATGTCTTCCCGGCTCGCATCGCCGCCGTCATCAATCGCTTTCCGGATCGGCTCACCGGTGAGTATCGCGTCCAAGTCTGTCGCAACGCTCCCATCCGCGAGTGCCGAGTGCTGGTTGAGCAAATTGCCCCCAACTCACATGAGACGCTCGCATCGGAATTGGAAGTTGCCTTTGAAAAAGAGTTGACCGTGCGTCCAATCGTGCAGGTCATTCCTGCCGGAAGCCTCCAGAGATCGTCAGGCAAGACTTGCCGAGTGGAACGCATTCTGTAATACCAAGTCTCAATATCGATGGCCGACAACACGGTGCCTACCGCCTTGTTTATTGGACGAGATTCAGCACGGCGGCCCCAGTTCGCTTTCCTGCCAGTGTCCGCATTCGACTGACCGATATTCCATGCAACGCATCAACGTGTTTCGGTCTTGGCTGCGCAGCCAATCGGGGACACTCAGGACTTGTGAATGTCGAAACCGCAGTTTCGAGAACTCATCACCCCGTTCCTTCAGGACCGGATGGCCGAGCTGCGTAATCGTTTTGGCGAAGCGTCGGTCGAGTATGAAGCCCTCGCCCGGCAATACGTCTACACCGAGGAAGAGCAAGCCCCCGCACCCGAAGCGAACCTCCGACATTACGAAGCCGACATCGGCTTACAGCTTGGGAATGAAAAACTTCTCGGTGTCGAGCGGCTCTACCGCCGAACCCTGGTGATCGAGCCGACCCTCGCCTGTGCCGCTCATTGTCGTTACTGCATTCGCGCCAACTACCCGCGCAACAACCTCAGCGAAGATCAACTCACCCAAATCGCCCGATTCTGCGGCAGCCCCGAAAACCGCGACGACCTACGCGAGATCCTCGTTACCGGGGGAGATGTCCTGCTCGTTCCGGAAAAAGTCAATCACCTGCTACGGGCCGTCATCGAACACGCACCCAACATCCGCGTCGCCCGAATCGCCACGCGCATTCCCGTGCAGGAGCCTGCCCGCATCGCCGGAGAAGTCTTGCGAATCTTCGAGGACAAGGCTCCCCTCCGCGTCGAGTTGGCCACGCAGATCAACCACCGCGTCGAGCTGTGCGACGAGACCATCGCCGCCTATCACGCGATCATGGATCGCGGCGCAAGGGTCTATGCACAAAACGTCCTCCTGCGCGGCGTCAATGATCGCATCGACTCCCTGGTCGACCTCTACGACGCCCTCCGTGATCTCGGCATCGAATCCCATTATCTCTTCCACTGCGTCCCCCTGCGCGGCATGGGCCATCTACGAACCGGCTTGCTCGAGGCCATCGAACTTGGCAGGCAGCTCACCTGCGCCGGCGGTATCTCCGGCCGAGCCAAGCCGATGGTCGCGGCCATGACCGACATCGGAAAGATCGTGCTCTACGACGGCACAGTGCTGCATCGAAATGATCGTCACGTGCTCCTGCAAAGCGACTACACCCTTGATGAGCGACTCCGTTGGAATCCGAATTGGACGCTCCCCGACACAGCCGAAGTCGACGCGACCGGCCGACTCCGTGTCTGGTATCTCGATGGCCCCGAAGCCGAATCATTGTCGAAGGACCACGGTGACACGGTCTCGAATCACCTGGACCGAAGTCGGTATTCTCTCCCCGTCATGCGGACGGCTGGCTGACTTGCGATTGAATCACACAAACCAGAACGTCTTAGCCTTGTATTGCCGGTACGTCTCCCCAAACGCCCGCTCCAACACGCCCTCCTCGATCTTCGACCGAACCAGTTGCATCGTGACAAAGACCGCCCAAAAAGCGATCCACACGGCATGCGTGTTCGCGTAGAACAGCCACATTCCCCCTTGCGCCAAAAACTGCCCAAGATAAATCGGATGCCGCGCGATGCGATACGGCCCATGCACCTTCAGCACCCGCGCCTCGGCCACGATGCTCAATGAACGTAACAACGTCGCATACCCCCAAACGTCTAATGCGTTCCCAAGAATGATCAGCCCGCTCCCAACGGCGAACCGCGTCATCGTCCACGTGCCCCCGTCCATCATAAACACGGAGTAATCATCCGCCCAACCCGCGTGAAACTGCCGCGCGAATCCAAGAATCCACCACGGCACAAACGGCCAAAACGCTGCGACCATCGGCAGAACTATCTCACGCGGCCGTGCCGCCCTCGTTCGCGGTGGAATCCGAAACACAAACCCAAGCACGATCAACAAATAGGTGACATCGACCAACACCGTTCCCCACGGCATCGCGATCTTCTTCGCCCCCGCCGGTTGAAACCACGAACCCACCGACCAAAAATCTTTGAGGTACATCGGCACCCGCGGCGAGATGAAGCTCACGAACACCGCAACGCCCGCAACGCGAAAGACCCAGTCCGGCACCCACAACCACAGCCGCATCAACCACGAACGACGCGGAACCGGTGCGTGCTCAAGGGTCTGCGGCGGGTTCGTGTCGCTCATGCACCTGCTCCGCGCGAGTCGCGCAAGCCGCCATGCTACCGGCACTCGCACCGTTTGACAGCGTTCTTCGCCCAGCCCTACCATCGCATCCTGACGCTCCGGCACCGGCCGACTTCCGGGTACTGGCATGGTTTCCTGTGGCACAGCCGTCTCGACTGTGTTTCTTATTCAGGATGTACCAGTGACCGACTTCCGAGCGCAAGAAGGACACCCGTGCGACTCCGCGACCTCGTCGAGCCATTGGCCCGATTCCAACTCCCCTGCACCATCGACGGCGACGCCGACAGGGATGTCATCGGCATCGCCACGCTCGAAGACGCCCGCCCCAACGAACTCAGCTTCCTGTCCAACGCCAAATACGAAAAAGCCCTCTCCAGCACCAAGGCCGGCGCGGTCATCGTCGCGCAGACCCAAGCCGTCCCGCCGGGCCTCACCGTCCTCCGCGTCCCCGACTCCTATGCCGCCATGTGCGTCCTCATGGTCCACCTCCACGGCTATCGCCAACACCCGCGCGCCGGCCACGACGCCCGCGCGACGATTCACCCGACCGCCAAGATCGGCGAAAACGCCAATATCCACCACGGCGTCACCATCTGCGAGAATGTCACCATCGGAAAAAACGCCGCCATCTACCCCGGCTGCTACATCTCCGCCGCCTGCCAAATCGGTGACAACGTCGCCCTCTTCCCAAACGTCGTCATCTACGAAGGCTGCATCCTCGGCCATCGCGTGTCGATCCACGCCAACAGCACCATTGGCGAGGACGGCCTCGGCTACGCCCCGGTCGGTGAGAAGTGGCACAAGATTCCGCAGATCGGCATCGTCGAGATCGGCGACGACGTGGAGATCGGCGCCAATTGCAGCATCGACCGCGCCACCCTCGGCCGCACTCTCATCGGCCCCGGCACCAAGTTCAGCAACCAGATCGCCATCGGCCACGGCACCAAGATCGGCCGCGACTGCATGTTCGTCGCCCAGGTCGGCATCGCCGGCAGCGTCACCGTCGGCAACCATGTCACGCTCGCCGGCAAGGTCGGCGTCGCGGGCCACCTCACCATCGGCGACAACGCCCAACTCGCCGCCATGTCCGGCGTCATGAACGACATCCCCGCCGACACCGCCCTGGCCGGCGCACCCGCCATCCCGATCAAAGACGCCCTGCGCTCATTCTCCCTCATCGCCCGCCTGCCGGAGATGCATAAGCGGGTGAAAGAGCTGGCAGCGGAGATCGAGGCGCTGCGCAAGGCGGTGGACGGGCGGTAGGGTTTGATCGACTCGACGACCGGGCGTGAATTGCGGCAGTTAGTCTTTTGATTCGTTGTACGTGGCACATCTTATCCAGTTTAGCTTTTGTTTGGTTTGTGGCTGGTTTGACCGATTCGAGGAGCGTCCCTGGGGTTGCGGCAATTTGTCTGATGATCGCCGAAGGGGGGTTGATTGCGGCGTTCCGCGTGAAAAAAGCTGGGACTACCTGGGAAAAGGTGGGACGAGGTGGGACGGTTTCGGAAGAAGGGATCGAAGAGCCGAGTGTAACACTCCCTTGAGCGAAGGGCCGAGGTGAGGATAGGAGATGCATCGCAATGTGGGGTCATGTTTGTTCTCGCCGGCGAATCGGGCTTGTTTGTGAGGTCGTAGCTCGCGGACTGGGTGCGGGCCTCGCGAAGACAGTTTGCAGCGTTTGGATGCACCCTTACCTGCACCTAACAATCTTGCTCAGCGCTTCGGGCGAATAGTGAATTGCGGCATGTGGTTGTCGGAACGAGAGTTGGGCGTAGGTGGGTTTGGGCCGCTTGAATGTGGTTTGGGGGTTATTGAGGTCGAGTGAGAAGCCGTCGGATGGCAACCAGTCGGCATCATGGCGGTTGGTCGTCGGGGGCGTTATAAATGCCCCGATGAAGGAAACTTACATCCATCGAACGCTGGATTGCGGGATCGAACTGGCCGTGATGCCCATCGACGGTCGTCGGACGACGGCCTACGACATTCGCCTCATGTGCGGCCTTGCCGACGAACCGGCCGATCGGCTGGGGTTGGCTGGCGTCGTCGAGGAGACGCTCGACAAGGGGACCAACGCCAAGAGCGCCCAGGAGATCACCGACGCATTCGACGCCATCGGAGCACAGGCCGGCTCGACGGTGGGGCGGGAGTCGATGCTGTTGCGGTGCAGTTGCCTGCCGGAATATGTTGAGAAGTCGCTGGCCTTGCACGCGGAGATGCTGCGGACGCCGACCTTCCCCGATGAGTTCTGCAAGGTCGCGGTCGAACTGGGTCAGCAGGAACTCACCGCGATGGAGGATGATCCCGGCGAGATGTCACGGAAGATGCTTGCCCCGCTCGCCTATGGCGATGTGCTGGGACGGCACGAGTTGGGCACGAAGGAGTCGCTCGGCCGTATCACGCGCGACGACGTGGTCGGCTATTGGAAGAAGAACTTCGTCGCCGGGCGGATGCAGATATCCATCGGCGGGGCGGTCGACGTGGAGGCCGTGATGCGGACCATCGAGCGACTCTTCGCCGGATATGGCGATTCGAAGAAGGCTGGGCGCGACGGGTTCCCGGTCACGTTTACGCCGGGGTTCAAGCATCATCCCAAGGAGTTGGAGCAGGAGCACATTCTGATGTGCTGGCCCGGCGTGGCGGTGACGGATGCGGCCTATCCGGCCGAGCATCTGATGCTGGAGATTCTATCGGGCGGCATGAGTTCACGACTGTTCACCGAGGTCCGCGAGAAGCAGGGCTTGGTCTATTGGGTCGGTGCGTGGGATGAGCATCCGCGAAAATCGGGAATGGTCTTCATGGGGGCCTCAACGACGCCGGCGCGGTGCGAGTTGACCTTCAAGACCCTGCTGCGCGAAGTGGATCGGTTGGCGGAGGACGTGACGGAGGACGAATTGACACGAGCGAAGGTCGGCGTGATTGCCAAGACGCAGACGCACGGCGACATCACGCGGGCGCGGGTGAGCGAACTGGCGGCAGACTTGTTTCACTATGGGCGGCCCATGTCCACCGAGGAGAAGAACGCCAAGGTCTCGGCGGTCACGATCGCGGATGTGCGGCGGTATCTGGCGGAGCACACTCGGGATCGGTTGAGCGTTTTGACGCTGGGGCCGAAGGAGATGGAGAAGCACGGATGAGCGAGAACGGGTTTGTTGAGCATCGGTTGGCGAACGGGCTTCGCATCGTGATTGAACCGATGCCGCACGTGCAGAGCGCGGCGGCGGGATTCCTCGTGCGCACTGGGGCGCGGGATGAGGTGCCGCAGCATGCGGGCGTGTCGCATTTCCTCGAACACATGTGTTTCAAGGGCACGTCGAATCGGACGTGGCACCAGATCACCATCGACTTCGACAACATGGGCAGCACCTACAACGCCTTCACGTCGAAGGAAAAGACGTTCTACTTCGGCTGGGTGCGCACGCAAGATTTGGAGAAGCAGATCGAGCTGCTCGCGGACATGATGCGGTCGGCCATTCCGCCGGACGAGTATGAGATGGAGAAGAAGGTGATCCTCGAAGAGATCGCCATGTCGGACGATCAGATCGACCGACAGGTTTATGAGATGGTGCATGACCGGGCCTATGCCGGGCATTCGCTGGCCTGGCCGGTGCTGGGGACGACGGAGTCGGTCTCGCGTCTGACGCGGGATGAGTTGCACGGGTATTTTCAGGATCGGTATCACCCGGCCAACATGGTGCTGGTCGTCGCGGGCAATGTGCTTGCGGATGATGTCATCAAAATGGCAGAGCGGATTTGTGGGACGTGGGAGGGGCGTGCGCCTCGACCGGAGCGGGTGAAGCCGCCGACGGTGGGGGAGGGCGTGCACAAGGCGAAGTCGGATCGGTTCGTGCAGCAAGCGATGATCTTGGCGTATCCGGCTCCGTCGGCAATGGACGCGGATCGGGAGACGGGGGACGTGCTGGCGTCGATTCTGGGCGGGCACAACTCGCGGTTCTACTGGAACATCATTCAGGCGGGCGTCGCGCCCCATGTGGCGGCATTCCGGGTGGATTATTGCGATCATGGGATGTTGATGGCCTATGCGTTTTGTGAGCCGGCCAAGGCGGATGAGTTGCTGTCGGTGATTCGCCGGGAGATGCAGCGGATCAGCGACGAAGGCGTGACGCCGGACGAGGTGCAGCGAGTGAAGAACCGGACGCGGACCGGGTTGGCGACCGAGGCGGAGGCTCCGTACTACCGGTTGATGCAGCTTGCGGGGGAGGTCGATGTGTTTGGCAAGCCTCGGAGCGTGGCGACGCGGCTGGCGGATATTGACGCGGTGACGGTGGAGCGCGTGCGGGACTATCTGCGGAAGTGGCCGATCACGGGGCAGGGGTTGTTGGTGAGCCTGGGGCCGAGGGATTGGCCGAGTTGATGCCGTTT
Source organism: Planctomycetota bacterium (assembly GCA_038042195.1). Lineage (GTDB taxonomy): Bacteria > Planctomycetota > Phycisphaerae > UBA1845 > UTPLA1 > JACRIM01. The sequence goes on from JBBTET010000024.1 coordinate 7,282, forward strand.
TCAGGGTTGGGAGCGGGGGTGGCGGGTGAAAGAGTGGCGGGATCGAAATTGTTTGCCGATTCGACAGTATACCTCTCGTAGGGCGTGACCCGGACGGACGGGCCGCGCGCCGAAGCGGGTGATGGCGGAGCCACGAGGTTGACATGGCGGAGTTGCCTGTGAGCGAGTCGGTTTCGGGAATGCTGCGAGTCGGCACGTCGGGGGGGCCGGCGGACGCGCGGGCGCCAACGGTTGATCCACGGATGGACATGAGTCGAGCGCCGATTGGGACGTCAAGTGCTGGAGCGATTGGGCAGAGCGCTGCGGCGAAGGCTCGGGCGTTGGCGTCGTCGGGGGATGGTGCGTGGCCGCGGATCGTGGGTTTTTTCGTATTCATACTGACGGGCGTTTTGGCGGGGATGTCGGCGTCGTCATGGGCGTTGGTCATGGCTTGGGCGGGGGAGCCGTGGACGAGTGAGGCGTGTCGATGGTCGGTGGTGGCGTTTTTGGGAATCACGGCGCTCTCGTGCTTGAACACGCGGCCGGTCTTTGTGGTCATCGCTGCGGCACTGTTCGCGGTCACAGGCTATACCACGAATTTGCTGTTGGCTGAGAAGGCCGTGAAGTGGTCGAACTCGATGTTCGGCGACGGGCACGCATTGGCGGCACTGGCGGGAGCGTCTGCGGTATTTGGATATCTCGTTCATGCAACGAGTCGGCCGAGGGCACCAAGTGCTCGCGGTATTCTGAGCTTGCTCATCGTTGCACTGGCGTGTTTGGGGACGGTGCGGGGTTGGTTTACGTGGAGCGATGCGGCAAAGCGAATCAGTCCAGGCGCGGTGAGCATCGTTTCGGAATGGGGCCAGGAAGTCACGTGGGCGACGGTGCTCGTTCTGACAGCGGTGGGGGTGTCATGGTCACGGACGCGACCGGTGCATTTGCTCAATGCGGTGATGCTGGTGGCCCTGGCGTATGCGTGTATCAGGGGCGGGTATTCGCGCGAGGTGCAGTTCCCCGAGCTATCACAGGGCGGGACGCTGATCAAGATCGATCATGACACCTATACGAATGTGGATGTGTGGCGGTGGGTGATCGCGGTGGAGCTGGTTTGTCTGTCGGCGGTGTTGATCCATTTGTCGGCGGGACTCGGGGCACTGACGACGCTGTTTGCAGTCGTGTGGATGTGCGTGGGGCTTGGGATGTATCAATCGGTTGGGACGATGGCCTTGGTGCATGGTGGTTACAACGCACTCGGCGGAGCGATGGCTCCACTGAACGGTATGGGGCTTCCAATCGGCCCAATGGTGTCGCCGACTCGGCCCACCTCGACGCAAGTCAACAATGCCACGGCGTCATCGGGCATTGCGAGTTCGATGGAAAATGCGACCGCCAATATGGAACTCAATCGTCTCAACGCTGACGCGATGCGTGCGTCAAAGAAGGCACGATTGACGGAACAAGAATTAATGGCGCAGTTACTTCGGGATTCGGGCCCTAGCTTGATCGGCGACCTAGCGGTTTATGGTTGGATGTTGCTCACGTCCGTGTTCGCAGGGGTGTTGGCTGTTTGTGGTCTGCGCATGGTGTCGGAGCATGTTGGGTATCGTTATTTCTGTTTCGGGCTGGTATGGGCGGGTTTGTTGGCCGGTGGAGTAGCCCTTGCGATGGCGTGGCCGAAAGAGTCAGGCCAGGCTTGGGAGAAGTGGTTGGCTGCGTTTCGCTATGGGCGACACCACGAGTATGTCTTCTGGCTGGTGTTCGTGGGGACGATGGGGTTCGCGGGGATTTGGGCGTTGGTGACATCGCCGCGGGCGGCGTCATGGACGAACCTGGCCGTGGCGGCGATATTACTCGGCACGGCAACAAGCCTTGTGGCGGCAGCGATACTCATTCGGTTTGGCGGGTTTCCGCCATTGCCGGTGTGGGTGTATGCAATTGTGGCGGCGGGGCAGTCATCGCTGGCGTGGGTACTACTGTTTCGAGTGAATCCGGTTTCGGTGCAACGGCGCGAAACGGTTGCCTGAGTGCGCCTCAATACAGAGAGGACTATCACAATTATTTCCGTCATTCGCATCTCGATACTCATTGTTGTCAGTACGGCTTGCCTCTTCGCGGGTATGGGGTGCAGCCTCAACGATCTTCAGACGCCGGAACGGATGGAGAAGGGGTGGGTCATTATTCTGCCGGGCATTGAGGGGCGAAGCTCGTGGAATTACGAATTGGCGCGCGGGTTGGAAGATGGCGGCGTTCGATTCGGCATTGAGGTGTATGA
>JBBTET010000025.1:0-47729 GCA_038042195.1 Planctomycetota bacterium
ATCGACCGCGCCGGAACGTGAACTCCTCGCCAAAATCAAAAGGTTCTCAGGCTCGGAGGGGCCTCCGTGGTGGATGCGTTTCTGCTCAGCGGCGACTTTGCCGGATTCAACGCGGGTGGAGGTGGGATGGCCGCGTCGCTCGGAGGTCAGCCGTTGGGAACCGTGTTGCCGTTTACCCAGGATCCAGGGCTTTTTCCCACCTCGTTTGCCTATGCATGGAATGCAACCTCCGTCGTCAGCAACATGGGTTCGGGCAACTACAGTGTTTCCATCGCCCCGGGATTGGGTCAGATTCCGGCATTCCAAATGTGCGGCGCCGCCCTGGTGGTCGTGACCCAGCACGCCTCGTATCAAGCGCGAACCATCACCATCAATCTCGGCACGCTGACGGTCGGAGACAACTCCGCAAACGAAATGGTTTCGACCACGTTTAATGAGATAATCCCCAATTCGATCGGAGCCGGTCAGGGGGCACTTATGCTCTTCACGCTTGCGGATGACGCTTTCAACACAGGAGAACAACTGGCTTTTAATGGCCAATCGGTCATCGCCCCTGGCGCTTTTGACGGAAATCTCGGTGTCAATGCGAGTCTGGTGGTGCAGCCCGTGACGGTCCAGGCGGGGGCCAACAGCACCGACATCACGACCAACGGTGATTACTTCGCGTGGAACATGGCAATTCTGAACTCGCCGGTGCCCGAGCCTTCGACGTTGACCACACTTCTGCTCGGCATCGTCTTGATGCGACGATCGCGGCATCGCGTCCATCGATGATAGGGATGACAAATTGCGCGGGCAGGCACGTAAGACGTGCCGGCTCGCTTACCCGCGATACTGCGAACGAATGATCTCGCTGGCCTTGTTGCTGGAAAGGTTCAACGCGCCCAGGGCCTTGGAGCCGGCGGCGCGGAGGACCAAGTCTTTCTCCGTCATCGTGAACTCGATGAGCTTGGTCACGAGTTCGCCGGTGCCGAGGAGGTTTCCGTTGCGGCGGGCGCTCTCGGCGAGCGAGGCGAAGGCGGCAAGGCGTTCGATCGCGCCGTGTTCGGCATTCATGGCGGCCTTGGCGATGGCGGATTGGGAATCAGTTCCACCGAGCAGGGCGAGAGCGCCGGCGGATTTGACTCGCAAGGCCTCGGACTTGCTCGCGAGGGCCGTGATGAGCGAGCCGGCCGCGCGGGAGGCGTCGAAGACTTTCGAGCCACTCTCCGCGATGCCTCGAATCACGTCAGCCGATTGCATGGCGAGCGAGAGTGACAGATCGGCCGAGAGCGGCAACATGCCGAGCGACTTCGCGGCGCGTTCGACGCGGGTCATCAACTGTTGCTTGATCTTCTCGGGATCGCCGAGGTCGATGACTTCGGCGGGGAGCACATCCACGCCACTGGCGAGCCGTTGTGCATTGGTGGCACGCGGCATCTGGCCGGCCTTGGCAATGACGAGAATCGGCGTCGCGGCGGTGGCCGGATCACGGCGAAGGTCGTTTACGGCCTGAAGCAGATCGGGCTTGGCCACATCGGTGGCGATGAGGATGACGTCAAACGTCGTGAGATTCGCCTTCTGGCCGTTGTTGCGGGCTTGGTGGACATTTGCACCACGGGCACACTCAAAACCGCCCGACCGAAGGACAGCCTGAAACTTGTTGGCCGATTCATCATCTGGATCAACGATGAGGGCCGATGAGTGGCCCGACCCCATGAGTGCTTCAGCGAGCACAGGCACGACATTGTCCGCGCCGGAGAAGCCGGTCTTGGGAAGGGCGCGACCGAGGGCCAGCGCGGCCTTGATGCGGACCTGCTTGTTCGGGAAGGCCAGCGTCTGCACGAGCGGCTGCTTGAGGTCTTCCTTGCCGACGAGGCTGGGTTCGCCGGCCGTCTCCGTGAGCGAGGCGATTGCGCCGAGGGCGACACCGGGGTCGCTGTCTTTGAAGGCACGGGCGAGGACCATGTGGTTGTACTGCGGGCCGGCGGCGCGGGCGAAGTAGATTGCTCGCGGATAGTTCTCGGGGCGCGTGCCGTCTTTGTCGGTGAGCGGATCGGGGCGGTCGCTTTCTACATCAAGGCCGAGCTTGGCTTCGCGGCGGAAGTTCGCGGCAATCCAAAGGGCCGTCGATTCGGTCTTGTCGGGGCTGAAGCGAAGGGCCTCTTCGCAGCATCGCATCGCCATCACATCGTTGAAGATGGCGGTAGGGACTTCCACCACGCGAAGTTCATTCTCGCGGAGGTACCAGACGTTGGCCGTGTCGCGGCGCGGATCGGCCTTGAGCGATTCGAGGTTGTTGTAAAAGCTCTCGGCAAGATCATGGAAGAGGGCCGCTTTGTCGGTGCCGGAGCCGATGCCCAGGGTGCCGAGTGACTGGGTCGCGGCGGCGCGGGCTTCGCCGGAGGCTTCGCTATCACCGGCAAGCTTGGCGAGATAGGCGGCAGCCGTTTTGTAGCCGATCTTGGCGATGGCGTTTGCCGCGACCTGTCGAATGATGTTGTCGCTCATGGAGAGCGAGATGCAGAGCGGATTGAGGGCGTCGCGGCCGATCTGTGGGAGCACCTGTATGATGGCGGCGTGGACTTTTTGCTGCTTCGGGTCGGCGAGGGCCTGAAGCATCTGCGGCACGGCGTATTCACCGGAGGCCTTCAGGCGATTCGTCGCGTTGTAGTTCATACGCTCCGGACCGCTAAGACGGGCGATGTTGGCGGCAATTTCGTTCGCATCCATGCGGAGCATTTCTTCGCCGCGATTCAGGATTTCAAGAAATCGCTTGGCGGAAGGGCCGACTTCCGTGTTGGAAATAAGTTTGATGAGGATGGTGTGGCGGTTGGGATTCTGCCGCGAGAGTTCGAGCAAGGCGACGGGGTCGGGATTCGACTCATCGAGGGCCTTGAAGTTCGCATCGGCGTAGGCAAATCGACCGATGGCGGCGAAGTGCCAGCCGTCCTCGGCGAGGGCCTTCTGCTTTCGGCCGGCTTCGATCTTGGTGACGAAATCCTTCGCGACGGCGGGGGCGTCGGCGCTGCGAGCCATTTCTTCGAGGCGGATGGAGCCGGTTCGGTCGGCCATGAGGGCCACGCGGAGGTCGGAGAGCTTCATCGCGGCGACGGCATCGAGCTGCTTGGCGGCGTCGGTCTTCTCATCGCGGTCGATGGCGTTCATGGCGGCTTGCCAGGTGCTCAGTGCGGTGGAGCTTTGGCCGACCATCTCGTTGCTCATGTCTTGAGCACGGGATGGCGTTGCGAAAGCACAAGTAATAACGAGTGCCGCGAGGACGGAGTACGTCCGGACAAATGACACTACTGACATGGAAGACCCTCCGGAGGTCACCTTTGGATGAATGTACAGCGAACGACCAATCAAACTGGTGGGCAGCGCCCCACGGCCCCAGGTCCGCGAGGTGGCATGTCCGCATCCGACCCGCGCGAGGCCGAACGCGCTTCAAGCAATTCATTATACAGGGGTTACAAACGCCGGGTCAAGCCGGTGTGGCACAGACTATTAGTCTGTACATTCGGTCCCAGAATAGTCTGTGATCGATTGCGGAGGTTACTTTCGAGCCGTTGCGAGCGCGGTGATATGCTCTGCGGTGGCTCCACGCCCGCCGGCGATGAAGTTCGCGCCGGCTTTCTTGATCGCGCTGAGGCGCGATGCAAACTCGCCAGGCTTTTCAAGATAGACGACTTGACCCTCCACGAGTTGCGGAGAGCTTGGACAAATCGTGGCCCAGATTGGCAGCTCGGTCGCCTTTCGCATCGCGGTGACGACCTCGATCATACTTTCCGGACCATCGCCGGTGTCACATCCGACGGCTGCGACGCCCGCGTCGGTGAGCGCCGCGACGGCCTGGGCGATGGTGATGCCGAGCGCGGTCTGTGGCGGCACGGAGGCGGAGTCAAAGGTCATGCAGGCGATGATGGGAAGGCGTGTTTTCTCGGCGGCGGTCACGGCAACGAGGAGCGCGTCGAGTTCAGTGAACTCTCGGCAAAGGATTGCATCGACACCCCCCTCAGCAAGGGCGGCGGATTGTTCAGCGTAGGCGCGTTCGAGGTCGGCGGTATCGATCTCCGCAAGCGTGAGAAGCGGTTCGACGGGGCCGAGGGTTCCGAGAACAAGCCGGTTCTTCGCAGGGTGCTCCTTCACGGCAGCTCGGCAGAGGGCGGCCCATTGGCGATTCATCTCTTGCAAATCGGCAGGCGCGACTTTTCCGGCTGCGATGTGACCCTGCATGGTGATCGTGTTGGCTCGCGGCGTGTGGGTAGTGAGAAGGTCGGCCCCTGCATCGAGGAAGGCGTCGGCGACAAGGCGGACCATGTCGGGATGGAGCAGGCTTGCATGGTCCCATACCGACAGCGGCGATGGGACGCGTGCGGAGAGTTCCAACCGCCAGTCACCGTCGGCGATGCGGAGAGAGGAACCATAATCACGAATCGAGAGGGCCATTGGATTGTCACATTCTTCTCGGGCGATGTCGCGGAAGGACTCGCGCGTTAGTGCCGGACGCGGATGGTCCATAACATCTTACGCCCGCTTGCGTGTGGTAAGAAACAGAAGGAAAGGCTGATCTCTCGCGCAGAAGTTGCCGATCTAGGGTGTTGACGGCTGGCCCTCTGATGGAGGTAAGCCGGTGTTTGTGCAAGCGGAGTTCCTCCCATGCACCGCCGGCCTTCTGGAGCCAGTCTCCTTTCACAAACCATCCTCTATTTCCTGCTCGCATTTTTCTTTGGTTGCGACCTGACGCCGCTGGCGGACCTCGCGGGTCTGTCGAGTCGCAGTCCGGGCGCGAATGCAGCGCTGGTGAACGAGGATGGCGTTGACAACAATCTATTCGACGCTGCGCAGATTGTTCTGCTGCCGGACGACGGCGAACTGACTGTCAGCGGCTCGATCGACGGTCGCGACGACATCGACATCTACTCGCTTGGCCCCGTATTGGCGGGAGACCGCGTCACCGTGGACATCTCCGGCTCGAACGGGCTGAACACCGTCGCGGCGATGTTCGACGATGGCAAGAATCTGATCGATGCGAACGACGACCGATCGTACTACGCCGGGCAGTTGGACCCCTACATGAGCCGGGTGATTCGACGTGGCATGGCAAACCTCTATGTGGGCGTTGCCGTGGCGAGGGCGAAATACTTCGCATCAGACGCGGGCCGCTTCGATACGGGTGCGTATTCAATTCGGATCATTCGACAGCCGCATCAAACGATGGTGGTTGCGCGGCCGCAGATTGCCTACCTCGATTTCGCCGGCGGCGCAAATGTGCAGATCGCGTTGCAACCTTATGAGATCATGCAACCATTCTCAGCGGGGGCGATCTCTCAGCGATTTGTGGATCAGACGGAGGCGATGTCGGATCGCATCGTGGAATTGATGCGGGCCGACTTCGTGAATTACAACGTGGTCCTGGTCGATGGTCGCAAGGAGCCGACACCGGAAGGGCCGATCACCCGGCTGTACTTCGGCAACTTCAACCAGGCATTTCTCGGATTGTCGGACAACGTGGACACGGACAACGTGGTGCTCGATCAGAAGGCCATTATCTACACCGAAGACTATCAGCTCTTCGAGAGCTTGCTGCCGACGATGGAGGAGGTCGCCCAGGCAATTGCCAACACGGGGTCGCACGAGTTGGGCCACTTGCTGGGTTTGGAGCACGCCGATCATCCGCTGGACATCATGTCCACGGCGGCCACGGCGCGGCAGATACTGGAGAACGACGCATCGTTTCAACAAAGCCCGCTGGATGAGGGCGTGTTCCCGGCCGGATTGCAGAATGGACCGACGACGCTTGGTCAGAACGTCGGGATGAGCGGATTGGCGCTTTCGCGGGGCATCTTGAGTGACCGCGTCGAACTCTCACGGACGAAGGCGGTTACGGCGTGGCGAGCGGCGTATGACTTCACGATTCCGCGATGTGGGAGATGTGTTCACTAGTTCGTCCTTCGAAAAAGCGCGAACCCAGTGCTTGACTCGACAACATAGGGTATAGAATCAATCGGGGGGAACCGAGCCTTAACCAACAGGAGCGGCCTCATGCCAAGAAGAATCACCCTGCTCTTTGTTGCGACGTCTTGCTTGATCTCAGTATTGATCCCAGTGTTCGGTGATGAACACGAGCCGCTGAACGTGGCCGCGTTGAGCCTTCCGACCATCACACGGCGACCGTGGGAATCTATTGAGGACCTCCGCACTCGCCAAGCCCTTGCGAAGAAAATACCGTCGATCAACTTTGAAGCCACACCGTTCGAAAGCGCGGTCGAGGCAATTCGGCACTTCTGGAGTATTAACATCGTGGTACATTGGGAGGTTCTTTCTGTATGCGCTATTGAGAAGGACGCGTTGGTGGACCTTAGGGTGTCAAATATCTCAGGCGAATGTGTTCTTGGTATAATGCTTCAAACCACTGGCGGCGGAGAAACAGACCTCACGTTTTTCATTGAGAGGGGCTGCGTTCACATCACCACACTCGAGAACGCGAATAGGTACAGGATCCGATGGACGTACAACTGTTCAGATCTGCTGAATACCGACATGGACCATATGGAACGATATCTCACGGATGTGTTCAAAGCAGCCCTCAAGCATACCGGGCGAGATCCTTCCATGAACAGCATCGAGGTCGAGCGACTGGTGCGTTCGACCTATCAAGATGCCAGACAGGAATTGCGAGAGGAGCTTGCTGATGCGATACGGATATCAATTGACGCAGAATCCTGGTACGAGAATGGTGGAAACATCGGGTCAATTCGATTCGTCGGCGATCAAATGGTCGTGGTCCAGAGCAGGAACAACCAATGCCAGGTCTTCGATTTTCTTGAGGACTTGCGTTCGAAAAAGACCGCCGCCGCCGCAGGTATTGGTAAATGGCCCTAACTGGTGCGTTACGCGCGTCGGGCAAATCGGACGAAATCAAGCGAGATGGCTGTGAAGATCAACGCCGAGCCAATCATGAACGGAATCGTAAGAGGTTCGTGATACAAGAGCCACTCGAAGAGAACCGTCATCAGGAACTGGGCATTTACGAAGATCATCACACGCGTCGCATCGCGTTGGGCCAGTACGGTGTATGTCATCAGATAGCCGAGAAAGCTGCTCACCACCGTGATGAACGCGAAACCGCCGACACCGCGCGGTGTGAGTCCTCGCCAGTTCAAATCACCGAGGCTGTACAACGCGAGCGGCGTCTGCAGCAACGCGCCAAGCAGAAAGACAGCCGTGAGCGTGGGGAGCGGGCCGTGGACGCTGAGCGCCTTCTTGCTGGCGACGATGTACATCGACCACGACATCGCGGCGGACAGCAGTAGCAAGTCCCCGAGTAGCATCGTGCTCGTGGAGCCGGTCGGCGTTGACCGCGACAGGTTCGGCCACAACACACACGTCGCGCCAAGAAAGGCGAGCATCGCGGCGAAGAGCATCACTGGCTGAAACGAGTTGCGGCCGAGCATCAGACTCAACCAAAACACGATGACGGGGTTCAACGCGTAAAACAGGGCTGCGTGCGAGGCATTGGAGAGCTTCAGTCCGCCGAGGTAGCCGGCCTGATTCACTGGAACACACAACAGGGCGAGGCCCAGAAGCATTGGGAGATCTTTTCGCGTGAAGGGAAGGCGTTGCCCTCGCGCGCGCATTGTCAACCAGAGCAATGATCCGGCGATACCGAAACGCATCCAAGCTGCGGTGAACGGAGGAATCTCCCGCACGGCGATTCGCCCCGCGATCGGGGTTGCACCGCCGATGATGATCATGAGAATGAGATAAAGGGCGGTCCGTCGCATGGAGTTGGAGTGTACGTCAACGATCCACGACGATCACAATGCCCCGCGTCTTAGAAATGTGCATGTCGATAACGCTCTTTGGGGCCAGCCCCAATAGTCTGCAGGGGGGTTGGGCGGGTATGGGCGATTGGCGTGTTCGGCGAGGGAGGACCGTTGTGACAAGTCGTTCGGCGATTGCGCGAAACACAACAGACGTACAACAGTGTCCGACACATCTGTGGCACAGGCCGGCACTGCTATTGTGTATTGTATGTACCTGTTCGGTGGCGCAGCGGCGTATGTTGACCTAATGACTGCGGTGCCGGACTGACCATCTTCAAAGGAGAAATATGAGTTGATTGGTCCGGAAAGGCCATTGGTCACTCAGATCGTAGTGAAAAGAATGCCTCCGCCTCTCATTCATCATGGAGGCGGAGGGTTTGCGTGGACCTCGTCGATTCGGCATATGTGATGCACATGCCGAATCGCCCTACCAGTACTCGCGGCAACTACTCGTCGCCGTCCTCATCCTTGCCGGCCTGTTCGTCCTCGTGCTCATGCTCACGGCCATCCGGAGAGAGCACCAGCTCATGGCGTCGCTTGTCTTTCTCAAACTTCACTTCATACATCACCATCGTCTTTTTTTCGTAGCGCAGCTTTGCCCCTTTGCCGGCAATCTTTTCGACCGCCGCCGACACTGCTGCGGGGATCGAATCCGCCGAGACGCCTTCCTCAATCTCCACCAGTGCACCGGCCTCCGTCACCAGCACATCGACATGGCCAGACGCCGTCGTCCATGATCCCTCGTAGTACTTGCAACCGTGCTCGATCTCTTCGGCAAACTCCGTGATCGCATGTTCTCCAGCATGTTTCTTGAGTGCCGCCATTGCCGCTTTGGGCACTTCGGACTCCTTGACCTTGCGCTCGGTCTCGCCTTCTTCGGGTGGTCCAAACGCGCGAACGATCGCCACGCTCATCGTTCCGCACGCGATACATGCCATTAGTGTGATTAGTTTTCGGCCTCTCATCATGCCAGTCTCCCGGTTCTGAATGCCAATCATGTCGTCCCATCGGAACACTCCGATGAGCCCTGACGTCGGGGCGAATCCTAGCAAGACGTGCTTTCCGGGAGCATACGAGATCATTACAAAACTGAAAGGAAGCAGTCCCTCGCATGGAAATCCGCGCCAAAGCAATGGCGTCACCATTCTGCGAAGGCTAAGCTAATGACAATGCGACGTACCTCGACCCATACATACTTCCTCCCCTGTTCCGACTGGATCGTGCCTACATGCGAGCGCTAGTCGTCGAAGATGAGCCGGGTGTTGCATCGTTTATCGAGGGATGCCTGCGTGAAGCATCCATCGCGGTGGACGTTGCTGTCGACGGACAAGCTGGCTTTCAACTCGGCATCGAGAGCGCTTACGACGTCATCATTCTGGACCTCATGCTTCCAATTCGAGACGGGTTTAGCGTGGTTCGTGGCCTGCGCGCTGAAGGTGTCAAGGCTCCGGTGATCTGCCTGACGGCCCGGGATGCCATCGATGACCGTGTGAAAGGACTGGATTGTGGCGCAGATGATTATCTGGTGAAGCCGTTCAGCCCGGCTGAATTGCTGGCCCGTATTCGTGCGCTCGTGCGCCGCACGTCTGCCGTCGCGACGAACCCCATCCACGTTGCCGATTTGGTGATCGATGTCGTGGCCCGTCATGTCGAACGGGCGGGGCGCCGGATCGATTTGTCGGCGCGGGAGTTTGCGCTGCTCGAATACCTCGCCCGAAACGTCGGGCATGTGCTGACACGATACATGATTCTGGAAAAGGTGTGGGACATGAACCAGGACCCGCTGACCAATGTCGTCGACGTGCAGATGACGCGCCTTCGTAAAAAGATCGACCAGGGCCACGACTCATCGCTGATACAGACCATTCGTGGCGTCGGCTTCGTGCTTCGCGACGGGCAGGAGTGACTCTTGTGCCGCGCAGCGTTCGAACTCGTATCACACTACTCGCCACCTCCGTCACACTCGGAATCTGCATCGTCGTCTGCACTGCGCTATACATCGGCCTGTTCCTATCTCTCCATCGCGAGGTGGACGCCTTTCTCGACGGCGAGGTTCGGGAGTTTCAGGCAATCCTTGAGCACGAAGAGGACGATGAGTTGAAGGAGATCGAGCGCGAAATACGTAACGAATTGGGTGGTCGCCCCGGGGGTGATCTGACGTTTCGACTGCTTGACGCTCAGGGGCGATTGCTGATTACCAGTGATCCCACGGATTCATTTCCGAATCCGTGGGTTCCCGCCCAGCCCCTATCCGCGACCGATGCCGAGCACCAGACTCACAGCGGCAATGGGTTATTGCCCTCACTGCGGTTTTGCAGCCGTCGCGTCACGCTGCGTCGTCACGGCGACGTGATTGTTCAGGCCACCTATCGCCTGGACCGAGTCGACCGGTCTCTTTCGGTGTGTCGATGGGTCTGTTTCACTGCAGTACTTCTCGCGGCGATTCTCTCCTTCCTCGGCGGTCACATGGTTGCCCGCAACAGCATGCGCCCCGTCGCCGCAATGACTCAGTCCGCAAGAAGCATTACCGCAAAACAGCTTTCGCTTCGTGTTCCTCGAAGCGGAACCAACGATGAGATCGACGAGCTGGCCAACACGCTCAACAACATGCTCGAACGCATCGAGGCAGGTGTCCAGCGCATTCAGCAATTCACTGCCGATGCCGCACATGAGCTTCGTACGCCACTGACCGCCCTGCGCGGCAACGCCGAATTTGCACTCTCGCAACCGCGCTCCGTTGAGCAATTGAAGGGCGTCATTGAGCAGAGCCTGGATTACTATCGAATACTCTCGCGCGTCACGGACGATCTGTTACTTCTGGCCCGCCTTGATGCCGGCCAGGAACCGCTGCAAGCGGAGCCATGTTCGCTTTCGCTAATGGTTGATGAAGTCGTAGACCTCTACCGCCCACTCGCCGCCGACCACGGGATTGAAATTCGCGTCCATTCACCAGATGTCGTGACGGCTTCCATTGATGCCGGGAAGATTCGGCGGGTCATTAGCAACCTGCTCGACAACGCGATCAAGTACATGGGCGGCCCAGGCAGCGTCACGATCGGCCTCTCAGGGATGAACGGCACTGCCACGATTCACATCGACGACACCGGCTCCGGTATTCCGCCTGACGACCTTCCTCACATCTTTGAACGCTTCTACCGCGTCGATCGCGCAAGATCGGTCACTCCCGGCTCGGACACCCGCAGCATCGGCCTCGGGCTCGCCATTTGCCGATCCATCCTGCACGCTCACGGAGGCGAGTTAAACATCCAGAGTACACAAGGCAAGGGGACCAAGGTTGAGGTCGTACTTCCCCGGTTGCCCGACTCCCCGCGATAGTCTGTCCTCATTCTCACCGCACGCAAAAACGCACTGCTGGGGGAGAATCAAGAAACTCATGGCCGCATCCCGCCTTTGCAACTCGCACGGCGTCACTTAGATTCCGTTGTCATGCTATCCGACCACGTCTATCGCCTGCGGCTCCTCCATCACTGGCTCGGCGGGCGGCGCAATGGCGTGGGCTTCTTCGATCTGCTGACTGTCGCGCTGGATCCGACGTTGGGCCGAAAGGCGCGGCGGTACATTGAACGCATCGACGAGGAGCCGCCCTACTGGTACGTGCAATTGCGCGGCATCCCGCGACCGCTGTACTTTCCAATCGCGGTCGGCAAATTCATGCTGGAGATGCTGGTAGTCGAACAGTTCCACACCCGCGACTGGCACTTCTACCAGATCGAACCGACGCGGCTACGATCTGACGACATCGTACTTGACTGCGGAGCGGCTGAGGGCATGTTTTCCTTGCAGGCCGAACATTTGTGCAAGCGGGTCTATGCGGCTGAACCAGTTTCGATGTGGATCGAGGCGATGACGAAGACGTTTGCCGGGTCGAGCAAGTTTGAGATACTGCCGTATGCATTGTCGGATGCGAATGGAGAACTTCGACTCAGTATGGGAATACTGGATTCAACTATTGCGGATACGGACGACGGAATTATGGTGCAATCCAGGACGGTCGATTCACTCTTCGCCGAACGTGGCCTCCCGCTGACCTACATCAAGGCCGATATTGAAGGAGCCGAGTTGCGAATGCTCACCGGTGCGGAGCGGACGATTGCCGCGAACCAACCGCGCATCGCAATCACAACATACCATGAAGCAGGTCACGCGGCCGAGATCTCGGCGTTCCTCCGGCGTGTTGTGCCGAAGTACCGGATACTAACGAAAGGGATCGAGTATCGGGCCGGCGCGCCGGTGATGTTGCACGCATGGATTGAGTAATTGTCAATTCGCGCACCGGGAAATCACTCCTTCGCCGGCCATGTAGACATCATCGACGGCAATCCCGGCAAGGCATTTCTCATCACCACAGCCGTTGTAGGTGAAGCACGGCCAGCATGGCACGATGTTGGAGAGGCACACGCTGGTCGGCCCCGGACGCGGTGCCCAGTGGCGATAGTCTTGCATGCCGCCATAGATGGCGACCACCGGCGTCCCCACGGCAACGGCAATATGACCCGCCGCCGTCTCGACGCTGTAAACCAGCTCCGCGTCGCGAATCATCTCGACCAGTCCGGCCCACGACAGGGTGTCGCAGGTGCTGAGGCAATTCGAGAGATCGTGGGTGATCTGGCCGATGAGGCGCTGATCGCGCAGCCCGCGCCCAGTGAATACGAGCCGGTGTCCGTCGGTGATGAGCCGCTTGGCGAGGGCGCGCCAGCTTTCAATCGGCCAATCGCGCACCGGCACGCTTGCGCCAACGTGGATGACGCGGTACTGTTTGCCACTCCAGCCGGCACCATCCATGTGGAGGCGCGCCTGTGCGAAGCCCACCTCGGAGAATGGCAAGCTGAACTCGGCCTTGTCGCGAACTAGCTTGGGGATGCCGAGAACTTCGAGCAGATCAGTCTGCACGGCTGACTCATGTTTGCGGCGGTAGACGAACTTGCGCGGATGAGTGAGCAGCGGGCCGAACCCAACCTTCGTGTAACCGATGCGAATCGGAATGCCGGCCATTCGCAATACCGGGATCGCATTGGGCATATACGCACGAAGGTCAATGGCCACGTCGTACCGCTCGACGTGGAGTTCCTTCGCGACCGCAGCGCAGGCTCGCCAGTAGCGCGGCGCTTTGACGAACCGACTCTCTGGTCGTCGATCCATAAACCAGTGATCAACAACGTGCAAACGATGGACGTCGGGATGTCCTTCGAGTACCGGCCGTGCCCAGCTTCCAACGAGGAATCCAATTGCGGCATCGGGGAACGACTTGCGTAACACGCTGAGGCATGCCGTCGACATCACGATATCGCCGAGGTGGCCGTAATTGGCGAGGAGAATCTTTCGTGGACGAGGGATTGCTGGTTGCGGAGAGCGTTCCACGATACCCAGCACCGCATCGAACAGTGCGACGCAGGTGTCGTTGAGCCGATAGCGGTGCCGATGTCGCTGGAGAATAGAGCGGTCACTCGGCTCGATCATGCCTACATCATCGGTTCGACGGGATCGGCGGTCCACGCTCATTCAAAATTAGTCCACTTTCGGCGGGAGCGTTTGCCGTAGCGGGTGCCTTCGCCGCTGATGCGTTGCTCCTGCGGCATGGCGGCCTCTTCAACGGTGGTCGGGTGGCGAAGTTCGGCGATGGAGCGATCGACACTGGTGCGGATGTGTTCGACGGCCTGCTCGACGTCGTCGGTGACGAGGAACAGTTCGAGGTCGTCCTGCGAGATCGTCTGGTATGTCTCCAACATGGTCGTGCGCATCATGTTCATCAGCGGTGACCAGAACTTGGAGTCGAAAAGCACGACGGGATACGCCGGACTCTTGCCGGTCTGAATCAGCGTCATGGCCTCGAAGAACTCATCCATGGTGCCGAAGCCGCCGGGGAAGCAGACCATGCCGACGCAGTACTTGACGAACATCACCTTGCGGGCGAAGAAATAATGAAACTCAATGCCGATGTTCTGATATGGGTTGGCGTCCTGTTCGTGCGGCAGTGATATGTTAAGTCCGACCGACGTTCCACCGGCTTGAAACGCGCCCTTGTTCGCAGCCTCCATGATGCCGGGGCCGCCGCCGGTGATGACGGCGAAGCCTTTTTTTACGAGGGCGGCACCAAGTCGTTCCGCGGATTGGAAGATCGGAGAGGTGGTCGGCGTCCGTGCCGACCCGAAGACGCACACGGCCTCGCCGACCTGGCTCATCGTCTCAAAGCCTTCGACAAACTCCGACATGATGCGAAAGAGTCGCCAGGTTTCTTGTGCGGGATCACGAAAGAGGGGGTGAGCTGGTTGATTCATCGTGGTCTCCGAAGGGGTCATCGAATGGTGACATGATAGCCCGTGTGAAGGGTGAAGCGAATCACCGTTTGGAAAGCGATTGCACCACCGGCATTCGTTCGAGCGCGTTCGCAAGAACCTCTCCTGCCACACGATGTCCCTCGACGGACGGGTGGGTGAGGTCGATGAAGTAGGTGCGGCAGGCGAGATTCCCATCGGACGTTCGACGGAGGTACTCCGGAAGCATGTCCACGAAGACCACTCCGCGCCGCGTGGACCACTCGGCAAGCCGGGCCTGACTCGCCCGCGATTTCATCGGATCACTGAGTTGGTCCGTCACCGGAAAGTAAATGAGCAACATAGGAACACAGGCGGCTCGGCAGCTTGCCTCGAACCGATCCAGCCAGACGATCACACGATCCCAGGCTTGGCAGACGCGCGGGGACTCTGGCGACTTGAGTAGTTCTGTAATGCCGAACCATTCGACCTGCGCCCCTATGGACGAGAGCCCGGTGTTGGTCCGCGGTAAGTTGTTCCACATATAGATGCCGCGTCCGATGCCACTCCACGATAAGGGTGGGCCTGGGCAAAACCGACCTCCCGCCAATCGATTCGCCCATACCCTCTCTGGATCAAACGACACACAGACGTCGTTGAGACAAAACTGTAAAACGACGAACGACGGGTTCGTCTCCAAGCCGATGTCCTCCAGCCAGTGTGCCTCTTGAAACGTGTCATAACCGGCGGTTGCACCCAGTCGTGGATGAAGTTTGAGAGTTGCGTGATGTTGCTTGAGCAGTTCAATCGAACGTGCTGCAAATGTCTCGCGGTACTTCACGCCCCATCCCAAGGTAAGTGAATCACCGACAAACAGGGCCGACGGGCCGCTTTGCTTTTCCGACGACGGACACTCATCGTCGATTCTCATTCCAAGCTCGTCGGTCAGGACCGTTGCTCCATCGGCTATGCTGCGATGATGAGGGGCACTATCCCACCCGCGAATCGGGTGCATCAGAAAGTTCGGATCACGAGTTTCAAATCGTGGGAATGCAATGGCCACCAATAGGTCGCAGCAGACGAAGAACAGGCACAACGACGTTGCCAGTATCGCACGCGGCATCCGAGGTGATACGCTTGCGAAACGGCGTACGCACATTAAGCACAGCATCACACAAACACCGATGCCGAGGTGGACGAAGAACGCGACCAATAAAGCCATTTGCTGTGGGGGAGCAAGGGTCCGGATGCTCCACGACATTTCCCAGGCCATCAGAAGTGCGCCCGACACGACGGAGCAGAAGATAAACCCAACGCGAAGGAGTAAGACACAGATTCGGCGAGGGGCTTCCGATTGCACGAATCACGTCCGTTGCTGAATTACCCTTTGTGCATCTTCGAGATCAGAATCTTCGCCGTCTCAGGACGCATGATGCGCGGGTCGACCATTTTTCCAGCGATCAGCATATCACGAATCTCACGACCGCTGATTGAGACAGGCTTCTCGTCTTTGTGATTCTCGACCAGATCGACGCGCCCGGCGGATTCGTAATACGCCGCGAAGCCGACCTTCACCGGCTTGATGTGCAGCTCGCCCGGCAGCTTGTCATAGATGCGCTGGGCGTCGAGGCCGTCCCAGATGTCCTTGCCGTCGTCGTAGGGCGCATCGGCGTGCTTGCGACCGATGATGATGTCGGTGAAGCCGAAGTTCTGGCGGTAAATGCCGTGCATGACGGCCTCCTTCGGCCCGGCGTAGAACATCTTGATGTCGAGTCCGAGAAGGATCACGCGATCGTGCAGCGAGTAGGGCTTGGATTTCCAAAGGGCCTCGTCGCTGTCGCCCTGGCCGAGTGCGTTCTGGTCGATGAGGGCCTTGTACGTTCGCATTCGTGTCGCGGCGTCCACGTCGTCGCTCTTGGTCTCGCCGATGAGCGGGTTCAACACCGCGCCGGCCGTGTCGCATTGCTTCACGAGTTGCTCAAGGCCATAGACGAGAGCGTACTCATGGGCGCGGTGCAGTGGATTGCGCGTCTGGAAGGCGACGACGCGCGTCCAGCCTTTCTTTGCGAAGAGTGCCCGCGTCTCGCGCGGCGTCAGGACATACTCGCCATACGCTGGGTGCTTAGGCTGCTGAAGTACCTCCACCTCGCCGCCGAGGAGCATGGTGCGCGAATCGCCCATGACCATTTTCCCGCCGGGGTGATCGGTGCGTTCCGTTTGATAGACGCCCTTGATGTACTTGGCCTTGTCATAGGGGAACACATCTGACACGCCCAAGACGCCGACCGTCGAACCGGCCGAATTGGCCAGCCGCACGAGTTGGCCCGGCTTGATGGTCTTGGCCGTTGCGTCGTCCACGGGGAACGAGATCGGAATCGTCCACGCATACGACTTGCCGTTGTACTTGATCACGCCTTCGTCAAGGCTGCGATGCCAGGCTTCGTGTCCCATTGGGCCGGACAGCGGACTCAGGCCGCCGTCGCCGAAGCGATAGAGGCTCGACAGGTCGGCATCATCGACGGTGACAGTGACAGTTGCGGACGAAGCCTCCTTCTCAAACTCGCGGATGCGATCGAGCTTGACGTGTCGGTCGACGGGCTCGGTCAGTCCGCCGTGAACAGGTATTAATGAATTCATGGTTCAATCCAGGGTAACAAGGGTTGATTCCGCCCCCGCAACAACGCACTGCTAAAGGGAATCGGGGATTGTCCGGTCATACGCCCCTGCTATCAATGGCCGCGATGCACTCACTTCCTACGGCTTATGGGGCTACGGCTTGACCCTTTGTCAGGCCTCCTTATAGTCATCGAATCGCTGTTTAGCCTGCCCCGACGGACTTGGAATCGCTGCCATGACCAGTCTGCCATGTTCAGTTGCCTCGTCCGGACCCGCCGATGCAACCATCACGCCGCTCCTTCAGATTCCGACTTTTCGCAATTGGGTCCGCACGGTCATTTGGACGCTCGTCATCGTAGGGCTATGCGGGACGGTGTATTGGTTCGACAAATATGAGGGTTGGTTCGAGTTCAAGGTCCGCCGCGATGCCGATGTTCGCCTGCTGAGAAACCCGGCGACGTTTGCCATGCGGGCGTTCGGCATTCCACACTTTGCCATCGCCTTCATGTTCGTTCTCTCGTCAAGGCGGATGAAGCAGGCGCGGAATCGCGTTCTCTTCGGCCTGTTGATGATCGCGTCAGTGGGCGTGTGCTATCTCTTCTACCGATGGGGGGCACACACCAGCCCGTTCGCCGTCTTTCTCTTTTACTTCTACTTCATCATCCACGGCTTCCGCGACGATTCGTACTTTTACAAGACCTACGGCGACATGCCGGAGGAGGCCCGAGCCACGCACCAGCGCATGATGAAGGTACTGGAGTGCCTGAGCGTTGGGCTGCTCTTTTCGTTTCTTTGGCCGGCTTATGCCCAACTCGCCTCGACCTCGCCACGGTATCACGACCCGATCCTGGCCAACTTCTTCCCGGCCGATTGGCCGTTCGTGATTCGGCTGTCCTCGATGTTTATCCCGATGTTGCTCATCGCGGGATTCGTCTTGTGGCGAATGGCTGGCGGATTTGCAGGCGGAGCGCGGGCCTTCTGGCGGACGCATCGGCCCGTGCTGAGCATCTATCTGCTGACGATGGGAATCATCCTGCTCGCGCCAGCCGTCGGGCCGTGGACGTTTGACACGTACATCCTGATGCACTTCGTGGGCTGGTTCCTGATCGCTCTCTATCTCATTCGGCGATTCCCACCGGCCCAGGCCCCGACAACCTGGTGGGCGTGGATGCGACAGAGCCGAACAGGCTTTATCACACTGCATTTCGCCTTGGTGGCTGTCACGGTCGGTCTGATGGCCGTGTCGACGTATGCCTTCGGAAAGGACTCCATGATCGAGACAATCATCGGCGCGCCTGGGTTCTACTATTGGACGCTGATACACGTAACGACGAGCTTTGTGCCGAGGTAGGATCTCTGGCGCATTAGCCGGGGTCGCGAATCCCCCTTTCCGTTGTAGAACGAGTCGTTTTCAACGACGGATCCGTCAGTCATCTCTGTCGTTTTCATTCTCCCTATCAGGAGCCGTTGGCGGCTGCGCATGTCGGCGGATCGTTCGGCGCATCTCCTCGCGATCCACCTTGCCGTCGTGATCCTCATCGAATCGTTCGAAGAATCGCCCCATCCGTCGTTCGCCGCGCTCGCCACGCATTCGCGGGGCATCTTGTTTTCCTGGTCCGCCCTCGTGTGAGGGGCCGTGCGACTTGAACTCTCGCGCACCTGGCCCTGCGTCCGGTAGGGGCGGCGGTGCATGGTGTTCCATCCCGTTGTGGCCATGACGGTGCCGCATCTCAGACTGCGGTGCGCCCCGTCGATCACCCTCCGGCGGTCCAACGCGATGACCGTCACGTTGGTTCATTGGACAATTCGGGCACGCGTTCATGCGTGCGCCCATCTCGTGCCGCACATGCTCGCGCACCTTTTCGCGTATCCGCTCGCGAATCTCGCCCTGCCCGTACATCGGCCCCGCACCTGGCGCTCCCTGCGGCGGTCCCGCGTTCGGCCCCCGACGGTCTCCACTATCGCGCCGTTGACGCAAGGCCCGGTCGAACTCTCCGCGATCAATCACGCCGTCGTGATTTTGGTCCATTCGCTCAAACGCCTGCCTGCCCTCGCGCGGCTTCGGCGGGCCGTTCTCAAATTGCACCGACCCCATTGCCAGCACCACGCCCAATATGCCAGTGATCACCATGACACGCTCCTTGATTTGGCCCCGTTTACCGGGACACATTACTACTCGGCTCCCACTACCATAAACGCTGACAAAACCAGCCTATTGCGGCCCAAAATCCGCCAAGGCCCACCCCCGAAATCTCACTGGCACAATCGCGTGAAGCCCTCTATCGTTCCACGTTTTGTCTGACTGGGGACGGCCGCTGCGTTGCGAGCGCTGCGGGCCTCCCTCGCCAACTCGCTCAAGAAAAATGGGAGCACAATCAATGAGCAATCGCAAACTGAGTATCTTCGTCGCCATTCTGACGGCCGGCATTCTCATACAGCCGGCGCTGGGGCAAACCGACCTCTCCAAGTTTCCACTCACCAAGGGCATTCCGGACGACGTGTTCATCGCCGTTGCCACGCGGGGCAATTCGGAGCGTGCCTTTCTGGACGACCATTGGAAGCGCGTCTGGAAATCCTTCCACGAGAGCGGCGTCATCGGCGACGTCTGGGAAATGATTAGCGACGCCATGGATGACGATCAGGTTGAAAAGGTCGATGAGATTCGTGAGGAGTTTTCCGGCCTGTGTCAGGCCGTGAAGTGGGGCGAGATTTTCGGCAAGGAAAGCGTACATGCCGGTCGCTACGTCATGCCGGCCGTCGGCTCACCGTACGAGGGCATTCTGCTTGGGCGCGTTGATAAGGATAAGTCCGCCGTGGCCTACGGTGCGATGAAGGCCATCCTCGAGGAATTGGTCCGTCTCATTGAATCCAATGGTGGACAAGGAACGGTCGCCGTCACCGAGATTCACAAGGACGACTTCACGATGGCCGTGTTTGGTCCGAACGGCATGAGTAACCTCGGCATCGGCGTCGGTTACTGGAAGGATGTGATCGTCATCGGCTTCGGTGGTCTAGGCATGATGGAAGATTCCGTCAAGCTGCTCAAAGGCACTGGCGACGGCAAGGCCCTGATCAACACCGATCGCTTCAAGTCGGCGTTCTCAAAACTCCCGCCCGCCGAGGATGAACTCGTCTTCTGGGACTTGTCCAACGCGCTCGGCCAGGTCAAGGAGTTGATGGGTGTGTTCGACGGTGGTGGGCACCAAGCCGCAAAGGCCATGCACGCCAAGGCTAAGTCGAAGACCAAGGCACATGCCGACGATGAAAACGGCGATGATGAGGACGCTGATACCAAACCCGCAAAGGCCAAGGCTCACAAGAAGGCCGATGTCGCGGACGATGAAGACGAAGAGGGTGACGATGACGAAGACGACGGCCCGAATCCCGGCGTCATCATCGCCAAGGTCATCGATGAAATCTCCGTCATCGACTACATCGCCTCGGTCGAATGGACCGACGGCCACTCCGTCCGCTCCGAGACCTACACAACGCTTCTGCCGGGTGCCAAGAGCAAGTCGCTTTACGGCATTATGTCCGGCCAGGAGCCGATCAAGGATTACGAAAAGTTCATCCCCAAAGAGGCGAAGAACTTTTCCGTCGGATCGGGTGTGAACTTCGTCAAGTTGTATCACGCCATCCGTGATTTCGTGAGCGAGAACATTCCCGACGGCGCTGATCACATCGCCGAACTGGACCGCCTCCAGCGAGAAAAATGGGACCTCAACATCGAGAAGGACGTCCTTGCCCTCTTCTCCGGCGGCCACGTCTCCATCGACATGGAGAACGACACCGTGATGATGCTGAAGGTCACGGACATGAAGCGGACGATGGCCCAGATCGAGCGCCTCGTCGAGCATGTCACCGAGTTGGCCGGTAAAGAAGGTGGCCTGATGATCACCGACGTCGAGATCGCCGGAAAGGCCGGCTTCAAGCAGGTCTCCCACCCCATGCTCATGATGATGGGCGGCGGTGTCACACCGGTCATCGGGTGCGCCGAAGGCTATCTCTGCATTGGCAGCAGCACGAAGGGCATCAAGGTTGTCCTTGAAACCGCCGCCGGCAAACACGCCAACATCACCAAGAGTGAGCAATTCATGAAGGAGTCGGTGCGTCCCAAGTCCGGCTCCATCAATTCGATCAGCTTTGAAGACGAGTCCGGAAAGGCCGAGCAGCTTCAGGCGATCATCAGCGGTGCGTCCATGGCGATGGGTATGGCCGGCATGTTCGGACAGGACATGCCGCCCGAGATTCGCGGCTTTCTAACCAAATTGCCTCCGCTCTTGGCGAAGATGGCTCCCGTCGCTGGAAAGCTGGACTTCTTCCAATCCTCAAGCAGCTACACGACGTTCGAGAACGGTGCCTGGCACGAGCGCTCGGTGAAGAACTACAAAGGCCCGCGCCCGCCCGGTGAGGAAGACAACGACGCCAAGGCCGACAGCGACGATGCGAAACCCGCTGCAAAGAAGGCGAAGACTCCGAAGAAGAGGCCCAAGCAGGAAGAGAATGAAGACGCTGACGAATAAACCCGGCGTTCATTTGACCTAACAAACGAAAGCCCCGGCCGCTTGCACGGTCGGGGCTTTTTCATGTGTGCAACCAAGTTGACGTAAGTACGGCCGACTACTGCCTGGTCATCGTGATGGTGCTGGACGGTGTTGCAAGTCCGAAGATCGTGTAGAACGCTGTGCCCGTCAGGACGCCGCCGCCTTGATTGGTCACGTCGAGCGTGATCAAGGCCGTGAGCAGCGGGTCCGATGGCGATGCCACAGTACCGCTCCATTTGAACTGCGTCCCGTTGATTACCGGGGTCTGCGGATTCGTCACCGGCTGATTCAGGTAGGTCGCGAGCAAACCGCTCGTGATGACGCACGGCCCCATCGTGCCGACCGGTAGCAGCGAGCCTGGCTGGGCGCTATTAACGACCAGGGTGTAGGTGCCGTCAAGGGCGATGGCGGCGGAGATGTCGATAGGCGCGCCGCAGTTGCTGCCCTGCCCGACGATCAACGCAAGCAACGCCAGGATCGAACAACGAACGCCGCGATGTTTCACGATTGCAATCATCAGTTGCTCCTTACTGCTTGGTAAGCGTTACGTTCAGCGGTGCCGACGTTTGTCCGAGTGCGGTAAACGTGATCGTACCGACCAGCGTCCCGTTGCTTTGTAGGTCTGCATTGAGCGTCACCGTCGTGGCGACCGGGAACGGCAGCGATGCCGAGAGCACGATGGCGGCCGCCGATGTCCAGAGAAAACTCGGCGCGTTCGCGGTGATGCTTTGGGGTACGAGTTCCGTCACACCCAGCCGGGTCAGGAGTCCGTTGGCGATGACCAGCGTCGGGTCAGTGCCGAGATCGTCCTGAGAGCCGCCGCCCGTCACGGCAATCATATACGTCCCGCTTAAATCAATCGCGGCCTGAGGGGGTGTAATAGTCACCGGCGCGACGGTCTGGCAGCCGACGGGGGCCGCGAGTATGCAACACGCGAGGATCGAGCAAGCAACCTTCTTCCAAGTACGACCGATCATTCCATGTTCTCCTGCGGAGGTAGGGTTTTGGGCCGCCGACGCGTCTGGGCGGCCCATCGTTTCGTTGGGGGGACAGCGAGCGAGGTGAGTCTGACACGTCCCTGTCACAGATGCTCGGCTCTCCCGCCGGGCCAATTGACGGTTGAGAATACGGCAGGATGGGGAGGCTGGCAACTTTGGGTACTGGTTTTGTTTCAAAAAGAAAACACAGCCCGCTTTACAGAGTCATTTTCCATCAAACTGCTTTTTATCTCGATGGCGCTAGCGCCAGTGCGGATTGGCTCGGGAAAACCTGGGACTAAGTGGGACGGCGCGGAATGCAGAATGAGGAAGCCGTTGCCTGGCAATAATGGGATGTTGAATGGGCGCGGACCATGCGGAGCCTCCCTTCGACCGGCTTAGCGTGTACGAACCGATACCTAACTAATATAGCACAGGGGTTGGGCGGGGGCAAGGGGAAATCGACAATATCGAATTGGCAGTTGGCCAAGCGACCGGTCAGGGGCGGAATTAACGCGCCGGCGTTGTGGGAATCGTCACCTCGACCCTGTCGGAGGGCGGAATAACGGGAGTTGTCGCTTGAGAGCGAAGAGCAATGCCGCGAGCAGGGCAGCGCTGGTGGTGACGGCGAGGAGTTGGAAGAGTGTGCCGGGGAGGCCGAGGGCGCGGGCGGCTTCGTAGGGTTCGGAGAAGGTGCGTTGGCCCCAGAGGATGGAGCGCGGCAGGCCCCAGCTTGGCAGGGTGTAGGTGAGCAGGTCGATCCACCAGAGCGACAGGCATGCAAGTACCCAGCGAGTTTTTTGCCGCCATCGTCTGGCCAGGAGCAGTCCGGTTGCCGTTGTTGCCACCAGCCACGTCGACAGCGCACCGCCGAGGGCCATCCATGCCTGGGAGCGCGTGTCGGTAATGCCGTCTACATGGCACTCGCCGTAGTGTCCTTTCCAGCCGCGCCATGCGAGGTGCGGCCAGATGTCCAACCCGAGTATTTCGACTTGGATTACTCGCCCCCCGGCGAGGATGCCTACGCCGCCGTGACCGATGACTTCGTGGCAAATGACGCCGAGAGGATAGAGAACGACTAGCAACGCAAGAAACCCTGCCGCTTTCCCGAATTGGCTGCCAGAATTGACTCGCTGCAACAAAGGCCTCACGCCATGCCCAAGACCGTTGCCACCTTTGCGCCGATGTCCGCCGGCGAATCGGCAACGTGGATGCCTGCGCCCTTGAGCGCGGCGATCTTGCTCTCAGCAGTGCCCTGGCCGCCGGAGATGATGGCGCCGGCATGGCCCATGCGTCGGCCCGGCGGGGCGGTGCGGCCGGCGATAAAGGACACGACGGGCTTCTTCACGTTCTTCTTGATGAAGTCGGCGGCCGCTTCTTCGTCGGTGCCGCCGATCTCGCCGATCATGATGATCGCGTGGGTCTGCGGGTCTTTCTCAAACAGGCCGAGCAACTCAATGAAGTTCAGCCCCTTGACCGGGTCACCGCCGATGCCGACGCAGGTGGTTTGGGCAATGTTGCGCGTCGTGCATTGCCAGACCGCTTCGTAGGTGAGGGTGCCGCTGCGTGAGATGAGGCCGATGTTTTTGGATGTGCCGTTGGCCGGTTTGTGGATGTAGCCGGGCATGATGCCGATCTTGGCCTGGCCGGGGGTGATGATGCCGGGGCAGTTTGGGCCGATGAGGGTGACGCCGGCGTCGTCGAGGTATTTCTTGCAGCGGACCATGTCCATCGTGGGCACGCCCTCGGTGATGAGGACGATCAGCTTGATGCCCGCGGCCGCAGCCTCCATCGTGGCATCGACCGCGCCACCGGGCGGGACGAAGATCATGGAGCAGGTCGCCCCGGTGGCCTTCACGGCGTCGAAGGCGTTGTTGAAGACGGGCAGGCCGTGCTCGCTCTTGGTCCCGCCCTTGCCGGGAACGACGCCGCCGACGAATTGCGTGCCGTATTCGAGGCACTGCTTGGTGTGGAAGGAGCCGGCCTTTCCGGTGATGCCGTGGGTGATGACTTTGGTGTGTTTGTCAACGAGGATGGACATTGTGGATTCTCTCGTGGTTATTGGTCCGCACAGCGGACCCTACAACTGTGGGGCACGGATTGTAGCGAAGGGGCGGTTGGTGTGCGACGGGCTTCGTACCACGTCTGGTGGCGGTGATCTATAATGCCCTCATGCCCAAGCTTGGAGTCAATATTGATCATGTCGCCACCGTACGGCAGGCCCGGCGGACCGACGAACCCGACCCGGTCTGGGCGGCGATGGAGGCCCAGCTTGGCGGCGCGGACTGCATTACGTTTCATCTGCGCGAGGATCGGCGGCACATCATTGACCGCGACGTGCCGCTGCTGAAGGATGTCGTCGTCACCAAGCTCAACATGGAGATGTCCATCGCGCAGGAGATTGTGAAGATCGCGACGACCTATCGACCGACGCAATGTACGCTCGTGCCGGAGAAGCGCGAGGAAGTCACGACCGAGGGCGGGTTGGATGTCGTGCGACTGTCGGACCGCGTTGGGGAAGCCGTGAAGCAACTTCGCGGCGCGGGGATTATTTGTAGCGCGTACATCGAACCGGACGCCGCGCAGATAGAGAAATCCAAGGCCCTGGGTTTCGAGGCCATCGAACTTTGGACCGGCGGCTATGCGAATGCCAGGACTCCTGCCGAGCGCGACGCTGCCATGAAGAAACTCCGCGATGGGCTGGCCGTTGGTCAGCGGTGCGGCCTCGAAGTTCACGCCGGTCATGGTCTGACGTATCGCAACGTCGGTCCCGTCGCCGCGGTGCCCGGCTTTTCTGAGTTTAACATCGGGCATAGCATCATCGCTCGGGCCATGTTTGTGGGGCTGCGCGAGGCGGTCCGCGAGATGAAGCGGTTGTTGGATCAGGCTCGATAGTTTTGCCCGCCCATGTACGCAAGGACGCCTTGCCGCGACCGTTATTAGTAGGAATGGAGTCGCCTCGATGATATTCAAAGGATGCTACGTCGCACTGGTCACGCCGTTTCGGGACGGCCTCGTCGACCGCAAGGCCCTCGATGAGCTGGTCGAGCATGTCATTGCGGGCGGAGTCGCCGGCGTCGTGCCATGCGGAACGACCGGTGAATCGCCGACGCTCTCGGAGCAGGAGCAGTCCGACGTCATCTCCGCCGTGGTTCGGCGTGCGAAGGGCCGGGTGCAGGTCATCGCCGGCACCGGGACAAATTGCACCGAGAAGACGCTGCATCTGTCCCAGGCCGCGGTCCGCGCTGGGGCCGATGCGGTGATGCTCGTTTCACCGTATTACAACAAGCCGAACCAACGCGGGCTGTATGAACACTTCAGCTATGTTGCTCGCGGCATCAGCGTTCCCGTGGTCCTCTACAACATCCCCGGCCGCACCGGCGTCGAGATCGCGGTGGACACGATTGCTCGCTTGCACGCCGATCACAAGAATATCGCCGCCGTGAAGCACGCCACCGGGTCAGTCGATGGCGCAAGCGAACTGGCCGCCGTCAGCGATATCACCATCCTTAGCGGTGACGACCCGCTGACGCTGCCGCTGATGAGTATCGGCGCGACGGGGGTGATCAGCGTGCTCGGCAATCTGCTTCCCGCAGAGATGTCGTCGCTCTGCAATGCCGCGTTGGCCGGTGAATGGGACGAGGCCCGCGTGTGGCATGAGAAGCTGCTGCTCATCGCTCGCGACCTGTTGAAGCTCGACATCAACCCCATCCCCATCAAGGCAGCTCTGGCCCTTCGCGGTATGATGGCGGAGGAGTATCGTCTGCCGATGTTGCCGTTGGAATCGGCTCAGCGTGAGAAGCTCGCGGCCCTCGTCGCGCGATACTGTTCATCGCCCAAGGCGCGCCAAACCGCATGAGTACGACATCGATGACCGTCGACGAGCCTCTTTCCCACACCACCGGCGGCCTCCGATTGATTCGGCGCATTCGCTTTCTTGCCGCGCTGGGCGTGGCGGCGGCGGTGTTCTGGTTCTTTGGTCCGTGGGCGGCGAAGCCCATTGATCCCTCCGGCCCGATCACGCTACTCATGGTCGATCAGGGCGTCGTCGGCATGGCCGAACTGCTGGGTCTCGGGGTCATTGTCAGCGGGTTGGCTGTTGCGATTAGCGGGGCGGGTTGCGCGGAGCGCGGGCCTCTTGCCGTCGCTGTCGGCCTGGCCACGCTCGGTTTTCGCGGCTCGCAGATGGACACGTTGGTGTTGTATCGGCTGACGTCGCTTCGCGCCGGGCAAAGTGTGACCGACGCGTTTCCCGTGTGGGGATTGATAGCGGAGACGTGGCTGTGGCTGGCGCTCATCGCCGTCGGATTCGTCGTCGGTCGCTGGGTCGATAGCTGGTTTGCGCAGGAGGGCGCGCCGGCCGCAATTCGCAACATGCTGAAGCAGCCCACGGATTTTCGTCATGCCATTGGTACGATTGCCCTGTCGTCCGTCGTCGCGTGGTTCGTGGTGACGTACACCATCGGCACCGATCGACACCCGCTTCAGAAGGGCCAGATTTATTTCGCCATCGCCTTGGCCTTCATGCTCGGCTCGTTGGTGTCGCACTGGTTCTTCCAGCGGACTTCGCGCGTGTGGCTCCTTATCAGCGTGGCCATCGTCGCCACGACGGCCTATGTCTTCGGCGCGCCCGACGCCACGGCCCTATCCGCCGCCGCGAAGAACGGCAGCTACATGATGCTTCGCCCCGTCATCCGCCCGCTGCCGATTGAGTACGCCGCCCTCGGCGCGATCGGCGCACTGTTTGAGGAAGATGCCATGCACATCCTCCGCGCCCTCTTCGGCCTGCCGATTCAAGACGACGTCGAGACCGACAACGCATAGCCTCTTCCATCGGAGTTCATTTCATGGACGCCATCACGCTCTTGAAAGACCGCCTGACCTTCGCTCGAAAATGGACCAACGATCTCATCGCCGACATCGACGAATCGCTGTGGTTCACCCCGCCCGGCCAGAATCTCGGCCACGTCGCCTGGCAACTCGGCCACATCGCCGCGTCGCAGATCGTGCTCGTCCACATGCGATGTTTCGGGAGACAGTTCGGCGACTGTGCGCCGGCCGACTACATGGGCACCTTTGCCCGTGGCTCGACGCCGGTTCCTGATCCATCGAAGTATCCGCCGATCCCCGTGATTCGTGATTTCTTCAACCGGACACAGTCGGATGTGATGGACAAGCTTTCCACGCTCACGTCGGCCGACCTCGATCAGTCCACCGAGCCGCACCCGATGTTCACGAATCGCGGCGGCGCGATCGGCATGGTCGCCGTGCATGAGGCGTTTCATGCGGGGCAGATTGCGATGATTCGGCGGTTGATGGGGAAGCAGTTTTTGCGATGATACTAATTGAGCACAGCTGCACTTGACGAATCACGGGGCCGATTGCTCGCGCAGCGCGGCTCGTTGTCATCCGCTACTTCATCCCGCGCTGCATAATCAGAATCACCACCGGCAGCACCACGCCCGCCGCCAACCCCAGCATCGCACGTCGTCGCTCACGCTTCATCTGCCACGCCATGGCCACGCCCAGCGTGACCGTTGCGAACAATCCCACGCACGTCGCCGCCGACACGATCCGCATCGGCCAGTTCGGTTCGCGGGGCGCGCCCTTCTCCCCCGCCAGCCGTTGATGCGTATGCACAGAGCCAGCATGTACCAGCCACGCCGGCGGCTGATAGCTGCCGCCCTTTTTTGCTTCATGCAACTCAAAGGTTTGGAGAAGACCGGTCAGGACAAAAAACAGCAGTAACGGGGCAAACGCGCAGCCGAGGTAGAGGTGGATTGTGCGAAGGGTCTTCATGAAGTGGCTCCGGAGTCAATCTCTCATCATCATGGGCTGAACCGGCCACAGTTTATCGGCGATCAACGCGTGCGGGGAAGTTCTCGAATCCACTTTTTTCAGACGTGCCGTGACTGATCGTAGTGGATCGCGAATGTGGTTGGCTGCCAGTAGCCGTCCGTCTTTGTTGACCGTCTTCTTTAGTGAATGAGGCATCATTGGTCCGATGGGCAGTCAAACTGCATGCCCGTTCAGCGAGAAGGAGACGACCATGAAACTGCAAACACTCGAGAAAACGGTGAATCGCGTTATTTGCCAAGCGGTGCTGGTCGCTTTGGTAATGTCTGTTGTAATTGGGGTGGCAAGCCGGCCTGCCTTTGCAGACGGTCGCGTTGTCGTCGTGGGGCCGAATCAAGGCCCGCAGCCTGTCGGCCCGAATGAAAAGGTGGCGGGCGGCAAGACCGTCGTCGTCAATGGGGAGCCGGTCACAATCGTCCAGGTCGAGCTGATGCCCCCCAAGCCCAAGTTCGTCATAGGGATGCCGCTGCCCTTCCCGCCCGGTGCCATCGTGTATTTCCCATTTGTGGATGACGACGAGGGTGGAATCCACTGCACGTACGAACCCTGGGTCAATTCCCCGCCCGGCGGCCCGGACAATTACATCGTGGTCAAAGTCTGTACCCACCCCGGCGGAGGTCAAGCCCAGGGAAACAAGATGGCATTTCCGCCCGGCGCGTTCCTCATTCCCGATCCTCCACAGCCGGCCGGATTGAAGTTCATGGCCGACAAGTTCCCCGCAGACCCGGTAACCGAGAGCGCCGTGCTAGCGTCGCTTAGCCTGCCCAACAACCCTTGGACCGAGGTGTGGGAATTGACGACCGGCGATTTGTATTTCTTCACTGACGACAACCCGCCGGGGCCGCCCGTCCAGATCCGCCCCGCGTTTCTCGCAGGCGATCTCAATTGCGACGACTCGATTGATGCCCTGGATATCCAACCGTTCGTTAAGGCACTCTTGGACGCCGCGGCCTATGCAACAAACAACCCCAGTTGCGGTTATTTCTACGCGGACATGAACGCCGACGCGGCCGTGAATGTGCTGGATGTTGAGCCGTTCGTCGCACGGTTGTTGGGGACTTGACGTTCAAAGCTGGCACGGCCTCATGCCGGTTCTTCAGAGCCTTTCCGTCACGCTCTTGCCCTGCATGAAAAGTTGCAAGTAATCACGGCCGCCTGCTTTGCTGTCGGTGCCCGACATGTTGAAGCCGCCGAAGGGCTGCACGTCTACTAGCGCACCTGTGCATTTGCGGTTCAGGTAGAGATTGCCGACGTGCAGTTCGTGGCGGGCACGTTCCAATTCAGCGCGATCGTTGGAGAACAAAGCGCCGGTGAGGCCGTACTCCGTTCCATTCGCAATTGAAAGCAATTCGTCAAAGCCTCGTCCTTTGATGACTGCCAACACCGGGCCGAAGATTTCCTCCTGCGACAATCGCGCGTTTGGCGCGATCCCCGTAAAGATGGTCGGCTGAATGAAGTACCCACCGGTGGGAGGCTTCGTGTCGCCCAGCACCATGCGGCCCTCCTTCTTGCCGATCTCGATGTAGTCGTTGATCTTGTCATACGCCGACTTGTCGACCACCGCCCCCATGAAGTAGTTTTCCGGCCCGGTCGGGTTCCCGATGGTCAGCTTGCGTGATCGCTCGATCACCTTCTCCACCAGCGTATCATGCACCGTCTCATCCACGATGAGTCGACTGCACGCCGAGCATTTTTGCCCTTGGAATCCGAAGGCCGCCCAGGTGATCGCATCTGCCGCCGCATCCAAATCCGCACTCGGTGTGACAACAATGCAGTCCTTGCCGCCCATCTCCAGGATCGTCCGCTTCAACCAGACTTGCCCCGGATGCACCTTTGCCGCTCGCTCAAAAATGCGCAGCCCCACTTCGCGCGACCCAGTAAACGCGATGAATCGGGTGCGCGGATGATCGACGAGCAGGTCGCCCACTGCTCCGCCAGATCCCGGACAGAAGTTCAGCACGCCCGTCGGCAGCATGACCTCTTCCATCACCTCGACAAACTTCGCCGCGATGATCGGTGAGGCACTGGCCGGCTTGAGCACCACGGTGTTGCCAGCGGCGATGGCCGCCGTGGTGATGCCCGCCATGATCGCAAATGGAAAGTTCCACGGCGGAACGCATACCCCCACGCCGAGCGGGATGTATCGAAGCTCGTTCTCTTCCCCTGGATACGGTGTGACCGGTTGCGAACCGCCCAGCCGCATCATTTCGCGTCCGTAGAATTCCAGAAAATCCACGCACTCCGCCGCGTCAGCGTAGGCCTCAATCCACGATTTCGAGACTTCGTACACCATCCACGCGGAGAACTCATAGATGCGTCGTCGAATGATCGCCGCGGCGCGGAGTAGATATCGTGCCCGCACATCGGGCGGCGTCTGCGACCAACTCTTGAACGCCGTATCGGCCGCCGTCAATGCCGCGAGAGCCTCTTCCGCGCCGGCCTTGGACACCGAGCCGACGACTTGCTCCATGCGTGCCGGGTTGATGGACTCGATCTTCGCGGCCGTCTCGACTTTCTTGCCGTCGATCCGCAGGGGATACGATCGACCCAACTGAGACTCCACCAGCTTGAGCGCGTCCAGCATCTTTTGGCGCGGCTCGGGTTGGCTGAAATCGGGATACGGCTCCGGACGATACGGCATCAACATGGGGGACTCTCCGACGAAGATTCACGGGCGCGAGTATGCAGCCTGTGGTGCATATTGTAGAGGATACGACCTGTTTTCGTCCAAGTGAGGGGGACCAACGGACAACGGCTGACTGAGGCAATTCCTGCGCGTTTGGGGAGTGGCGTCATGATGGAGCCGAATCGTTCGAGGCCGACTCCGATGCCCGCCGAAGAACTTGGAGCGTTGGGGTCCACACAGGGTTTGATGAGGGCTGGTGCGATGGTTCAGGGATTCCCGAAGGGGGACATACTCCTGCTGGAGACGCCCTTTTTCTCGCAGACCGGCAGCGAGGAAGTGCGGGCGTATGTTCAATCGAAATACAATCTGGCCCTGTTGGCACTGGGTTCGTATCTCCGGTCGCACAGCGAGATGTCTGTCTTCCTCATTAACATGGTGAAGGATCGCATCTCGGAAGATTCGCTGATTCAGCGGTTGCGGGTCTCGCCGCCGAAAGTGGTGGGAATACCGCTGTACTCGTACAACCTCGGGCTGTCCTATCAAATCATCTCCCGGTTGAAGGCGGAGTTCCCATCGCTTCATGTGTGTGTGGGCGGGCCGCACGTGGGGATGTTTCCTGACGAGACGATTCAACTACCACACGTTGATTCAATTGTGCTGGGAGATGGCGAAGAGCCATTCTTGCAAATCTCCCGGCAAGTGCTGAAGCGCGGGTGTATTGATGAAGAGAATCTTCCGCCAGGAACGACGACGAAGGCAAGCCACGCGGCGGGGCACAAGGCCCTGCGCTGGCAGGCCCCCGATCTCGATGCCCTTCCGATGCCGGATTTGAGACTGCTCGGCGATCATTCCCGTTATCGCGACTTCCTTTCCAATCGACGCATGGCCATCCTGACAACCTCGCGGGGCTGTCCGTTTGCATGTCATTATTGTTCGTCGGAGTCTTCCAAGTACCGCAGCTTCTCCATCGGCCGCATCATCGACATCATGAAGTACTACCAGGAGCACGGCGTCGAGTACGTCGAGTTTTGGGATGAGACCTTCAATCCAAACAAGCGGCGGTTGGAAGAGTTTGCCGACGCCCTGACAGCCTCGAAATTGCGAATGCCCTGGGGGATTCGCGGGGCCGTCGTGCTGCACACACCCGTCGAGACCCTTCGCAAACTGCATCGAACGGGGCTTCGGATCATGCAATTCGGTGTCGAGACTGCACAGCCCCGACTGGCCGATTACCTGAACAAGCGAATCGATCCACAGGTGATTCGTGACGCGTTTGCATCCTGTCGCGCGGCGGGGATTCGGACGGTTGCGAATCTGATGGTCAACATTCCGGGAGAGACGAAGCACGAGATGCTCGCGGATTTGCAGTTTCTGGAAGAGATCAAGGCCACGTATGTGAGCGTCAGCGTTTACAATTGGGCACCCGGCACCACCCACTATACGGACGCGTTGAAGCGGGGAATGTTGCAGCGGGATCATTGGCGGGAATTCGCAACGAATCCGGTCGGCGAAGAAC
The DNA here is from genome assembly GCA_038042195.1 of Planctomycetota bacterium. Lineage (GTDB taxonomy): Bacteria > Planctomycetota > Phycisphaerae > UBA1845 > UTPLA1 > JACRIM01. Next base: position 32,216 of record JBBTET010000025.1, read on the forward strand.
CCATCGTCCACGCGACGACGGAGGTTCCGATTGACGAAGTCTATTCAACCCGCGATCGCTTCATCTGCCGGCACTATTTCAATCCGTCGTTTGTGGCCCGGTACCTTCGCATGGTCGAACCGCGCGAGGCGCTTCGAGCCGCGTCGATTGGTCGAATCATGCTGACCGGACAGGTGCGCGAGGCGAGTCGAAAGCTGGCCTGTCGAGTGTTTGGACGGCGAACCAAGATCAGCGGAAGAACGCTGACTCCGCCGCTGATGGGCGGAATGCCCGAGGACTCGCAACTCGTTTCCACGACGGCCCTCGCGGGATGAGTCCAATGTCGCACCTGAATCGCGCCCGATAGGATTCGAACCTACGACCTGCGGTTTAGGAAACCGCTGCTCTATCCAGCTGAGCTACGAGCGCATAATACTCAAATACACTGACTTACAGCAATCAAACAGAAACCGCTAATCGGCGACGACGGCCTTTTACATGCAACAATGCCCCCACACGGTGGATTGTCGTGGTCCAGCGTGGAAGATTGTCGGCATGTCATTATCACAAATCAGGACCTCCAAGCCTTAGGAAGTGTCTACCGACATTCCCGCTTACGCCACACACCGTTGCACAAAGGAACAGGAAAACCCGTGGCAAAGCACTTTTTTTCGGCGTTTGGGTCGATCCCAACGCAGGCATGTATGAGTATATCAGTCAAGCAGCCGACCTGCACCCCGGCTGAATGCCGAGGCCCCATTAGTGCGATGGAACGACCATCAAAAACATAACGAATCATTACTTGGCTGGTCAACATGAGAAGACCAAGTGACTCTGCCCACATTGGGTGGACATTGGGATAAGTGCATTTGCGTTTGGCCTTAAGAAACGGCCGGGGCATGGTAGCCCAGCGTCGAAGCGATTGTGGGAGTGGACTTGATGAACACGGACAGTGATCAACGCCAGATTGAACCCATGCGCCGCCAACTACAAAGCTAATCCACGTCTCCCCCACTGTTGCGAGTTGAAACACACTTGTCCGATGGGGGGGAAGTGCATCGGTTTGAAGAAACCACTGGCTCAATAGCCTGTGCCACATGTGCCCGGGTTCCCAGCCACTTTCATTACTGTATTGTGTTAAACTACTCGCATCATGAGCAATCAAATGTGTGGCGCGCAAAATGCAGGCGGTCTCCGGATCGCTTTGATCGTCAGCCGATTTAACGAGTTTATCACAGGCCGGCTTCTTAGTGGAGCCCGCAACGCGCTCGTAGCTCATGGCGCGAACGCCGACAATCTGACGGAGGCATGGGTGCCCGGTGCGTGGGAGTTGCCGTTGGCCGCGAAGGTCATGGCCGAGTCGGGCCGGTTCGATGCCATTGTCTGCCTCGGTTGCGTCATACGCGGCGAGACAACGCATCACGTCCACGTCGGCGGCGAGGCTGCGCGCGGCATCGCGGATGTATCACTATCCACAGGCATTCCCATCGGTTTCGGCGTGCTCACCACCGACAGCCTCGAACAAGCAGTTGCCCGGGCCGGTGAGAACGACGGCAACAAAGGCGCGGACGCTGCCTTGGCCGCTGTGGAGATGGTGCATCTCCTTCGGACCCTTCAGGAAAAAAGTCGCACGCTGTAAGCACAAAAAAAAGACGACGTGGCAAAACGCCCGAAGGCATTCGACCACGTCGGCTTAGTCATTGACGGGTGTTCCGCTGCCACGGGCGCCGCGGTGACTGGTGATTCCTAGTTCTTCGGCTTGGCCTCGTTGACCTTCATCGCCTTGCCGGCGTGGTCCTTGCCATTTAAGGCCGTGATGGCCGTCTGCGCTTCGGCATCGGTGGACATTTCGACGAATCCAAAGCCTTTGCTCTGGCTTGTGTCGCGATCCATGATGACGCTGGCGCTGACGACGCTGCCTTGTCCCGCGAACAGTGTTTGAAGGTCCGAGTCGCCAACGCTGGCGGCCAGATTTCCGACGTACAATTTTCTGCCCATGTTGATCTTTCTTAATGATGTGGGCCAATCGACCCGTAGTTTTACTTTCAGGGTCAAAGTGAAAGAGTCCAAAAGGCTTGGACCAATTGGCCGGGTGGGCGAAAGAGAATAACAGGAGCGAAAAGCCGTGAGACTTGTCAATAGAGCCTGGAAGCTCGGTCGTCGATCCAACCGGTCGGATCATAGGTGGAAGGAGTCGAACACGCAATCGGAAAAGCGAGTCGGGAGGCTTTGATACGCTGAGTGGAGATTGACGCCACACAAAAATCGACGGCACGAGGCTAAAAAGGCGTATTCGTCAACTAACAGGGTTGTCGAATAAATATTTCGTTTTAGCCCATTGGCCCGTCAGATCGGCTGGCCGCGCCCATGCCAGACCGGCATGCCACGAAGGCGGGCCATCACCAATTCGTGGGTCGTGTCGCCATCGTCGTTGAAATTCAAGAGGGAGGTCATGGCGGCGATCTCGATATTTTTGATGGACCACTTTGCAGCGCGTCGTCCCGCGACATGCCGGCTGAGCGGCTCGAAGAGTTTGCACGCTCGTTTCCATCCGAAGAGGTGGCACAGTCCGCCCACGAGATCCCATGAAACAGCCTGCTCGTCATTGTAGTGAACCGCATGTCCGTCCAGGTCCGACGCGTCGTTGCCCCTGCACCATCGTCGCTCGTCACCGAAGAGTGCGATCAGTTTGTCCTTTTCGTCCTGGATCATGACCTCTGCTGTCCTCAGGCCGCGACGGCCATCCCCATCGCCCGCAGCCAACGGTAGTGCGACGCAATGCCGGCCATGAACGTGGCATAGGCGTTGTATTTCAATCCGAAATCGCGACACGTCTCCTCAACAACTTTTGCAAGCGCCGGATAGTGAACGTGACAAACCTGCGGGAAAAGATGATGCTCGATCTGGAAGTTCAATCCGCCCACGAACCAGGTCAGAAGGCGGTTGCGAGGGGCGAAATTGACGGTGGTTTCTAACTGATGCTCGGCCCAACTTGATTCGACCCGGTCGGTGCCCGGTCGCGGCATTGGAAAGGCGGCGTACTCCACGCAATGCGCCATTTGAAACACGACACTGAGCGTGATGCCCAACACCAGGGACGTGATTCCATAAAGCGCCAGCACCCACCACCACGGATGGAGCAGCATGGGAATCCCGAAGGCCAGCGAAAAGAAGATCGCCTTTCCAGTGACAAAGATCACCAAGTCCCAGCCCGTGGGCCGGGGAAAGCGATGTCCGGCGATCCAACCGGTGAGCACGTCGTGAAAGTCGTCGTAGAGGTGCCACTTGGCGGGGAGGAATCCGTAAAGAATCCACATGTAGAAGTGCTGTAGGCGATGAACCTTCAGCCGTCGTTGGTGTGGCGACAAGCGGCCGAGCAACCCCACGTTGATGTCGTCGTCGTGCCCGGTGAGGTTTGTGTAGCTGTGATGAATCGTGTTGTGCTTTCGTGCCCAGACGTACGAGCTGCCGCCCAACACATCCAGCGTCAGGGATGCCAGCTTGTTGATCCAGCGGTGTTTGGAATAGGCACCGTGTCCGCCGTCGTGTTGAACATTGAATGCGGCCGACGCCAGCGACAGCCCAAGCAAGACCGCCAACGGAATGGCGGGCCACCACGTTGCCCCGGTAACCACCAGCGCGACATACACGGTAGCACACCAGGAAAGGACGATTGCCGACTTGGCGTACATCCGAGGGCAATCGCGCGGCTTGCGATCTGAGGCGGTGAAGTACTCGTCGACCCGCCGTCGAAGCGCTTGTCGGAAGTCGTCCGGCGTTTGGAATTTCAGCGGTCCCAATGTAGGGGCGGCAGCCGCCCGGTCGGGCGTTTCGTTCAGTGCCATGTTCGGTCGCGCATCTTTACGCACTCAGTGCCCCAATTGGAAGGATCATCAGTATTCTCCGGCGGGTCGGATTGTACCCGAAGCGTTTTATGGGGTTTATGAATGGTCCCTGAGGCGTCCCCGCTTGCATTTTGCATCCACAGCCACTATTTACAATGCCATGATCGACCGCAGGCAAAGTCGAATCCTCGCGATGCAGTTCCTCTGCCAGATCGAGGGCGTGGGGCAGGAGGTGCTCTCGCAGCTTGACGAGTTCCTAGCGGATGAGTCCGAGGATGTTGGTGTGCGTGAATACGCCCGAGACCTCGTGACCGACGCCTGGCGAAACACCACGGCCATCGACGGGCACATTCAGGCCGTCGCCGTGCGATGGGACGTGAAGCGCATGACCACCGTGGATCGCAACATCCTTCGCGTGGCGGTGTGCGAGATGATGCATCGCTCGACCGTGCCGCCGAACGTGGTGATCAACGAGTCGATTGAGATCGGCAAGCTGTTCGGCACCGCCGAGTCCGGGGCCTTCATCAACGGCGTACTCGACGGCGTGGCGAAGGGCATGCAGGCAACGGCGAGTGCAAGCGCGGCGACTGAACCAACGGCGTGAATCGAATCGCGCGCAGGGGCGAGCAATCTCGAATGGGTTTCTTCGACAAAATCAAAAAGGCCCTCGGCAAGACCCGCGAAAAGGTCGTCAGCGGATTCAAGTCCATCCTCCCTTTCGGGCGAACGATTGACGAGGCCCTGCTCGATCAGGTTCATGAGACCATGCTGCAAGCCGACTTCGGCCCGAAGACGGCGACGAGGCTGATCGATTCCGTTCGCGCGGCATGGAAGAAGGGCGAGGTCAAGGAATCGCAGGACATCCTCGAGTTTCTCAAGCGGCACATCGTGTCGAAGTGGCCCGCCGAGGAACTGTCGCTGGCGAGGGCGGCGAGCGGCCCGACCGTCGTTTTGGTTGCGGGCATCAACGGCTCCGGCAAGACGACAAGTGTGGCGAAGCTGGCGAACCTGCTCAAGAAGCAGGGGCACAAGGTCGTGCTCGCGGCCTGCGACACGTTTCGCGCTGCGGCCGTGCTGCAACTCACCGAGTGGTCCCGTCGCTGCGGCGTCGATCTCATTAAGCATGAGCAGGACGCCGACCCCGGTGCCGTGGCGTTCGATGCCTGTGACGCGGCCATCGCCCGCAAGGCCGACATCCTGCTCGTGGACACGGCGGGGCGACTACACACGCAGGATCACCTGATGCGCGAGTTGAATAAGATTCAGCGAGTCGTCGAGAAGAAAATCCCCGGCGCGCCGCATGAGGTTCTGCTAGTGCTCGACGCGACCATCGGGCAAAACGCCGTCAACCAGGCCAAGAGCTTCGGCGATCATGTGAAGGTGTCGGGCATCATCCTCGCGAAACTGGACGGCTCGGCGAAGGGCGGCATCGTGGTGGGGATTCGCGATCAATTGAACGTACCGGTGAAGTACGTCGGACTGGGCGAAGGCATCGACGACATCGAGCCGTTCGATCCGCAGCAGTTTGTTGAGGCGATGTTTGGAGAGTAGCGGCCCCTACTTCGTCGGCCGATTCTTTGCATCGCGATCAAGCGATCCGATCATTACAACAATCAAAGCCAACAACGGTACCGCCTCCCATGGGCGCAAGTTGTGAAGCACGCGACCGTGCGGCGTGGTCCTCCAATATGGATTCATGGCCTGTCGGCTCAGTTGGATCGTCCGCTCGCCCTCTTCGAGGTCGGGGTAGAGGCCAAGAACACCTGCGCTGTGTAGCCCGACAGCGATCGCGATCACCACCAACGGTCCCCAGAGCATCGGGGATCGTCGCCAACAAACAGGTCTCGACGGCACCCGATGGGTTGCTCCGTCGAGATGCAGGAGCAAACATGCCGCCGCGCCGCCCAGGGCATCAAACAGCACATCATTGAAATCAAGGAGCGATGGAAAGCGCGGGTTGTAGATGAACCAGTATTGATAGGCCTCGTCGAGGATGGCCAGCAGGATCACGCCGAACATGGTGCGCGCGTGGCTGCCGGTCACCGCGAAAAGTAGGACTGCCAGCACCGCGTACTGTGGGAAGTGAATCACTTCGGCGATGGTGTAGAAGAGCCAGCGGTATGCGCCGGCGGAAAGCACCAGCCAGAGGATGCCGAGGCAAGTCAATACTCCAAGTGACCCATGTCGGCTTGCAATTCGCAGCCGTTTCGAGCAGAACCACGCCGTGCCGATGAGCATGATCGCTGCAAATGCGAGGAACGCGATGTCCACGGTGCGCTTGGAAAATAGGTCGTACGCCCGGAATGTCGCCTGCTGTCCCACGTCGTGCGGCAGACTCGTCGCCAGAAAATAGATCGCCGTCAGCCCGACAGCCCATCGCGGCCGCTTCGAGAGCCAGTGGATGAAGTCAGACAGCAAATCGACATCCCTTCGCCGCGACAGTCGCAAGGCCGATGTGGTGACCGACGCAGCCGCTTCACAACGGCGAGCCACCAGACTGATCATCGCGGCGCTCGCCATGATCTGTATCGGCTCGTTTGCCTTGCGAACGATTCCGGCGAGCAGTGTCGTCTTTCAGGACCACGAGATCGTGTTTCTCGAAAGCGACCCGTGGTACCACGTGCGCCTCGTGGAAAGCCTCGTCGCCCACTTTCCCCATCTGAATCGTTTTGATCCCTATGGCCAATTCCCCGATGGGCAGGCGTTGCCGGTCGCGCCGTTGTTTGATTGGCTGATCGCGGGGACGAGTCTCGTCATCGGTTTGGGTCATCCGTCGTCGCGCACGGTGGAGATGACCTGCGCGTGGTTCCCTCCGCTGCTGGGCACGATGGTCATCGTCGTGACTTACTTGATCGGCTCGCGCCTCCTGGGGCGCGTGGCCGGCCTGCTCGCGGCGGCGCAGGTTGCCATCATGCCGAGCAACTTCTTTGCGTTTTCGATGCTCGGCTACACGGACCATCACGTCGCGGAGGTGCTGTTTTCTTCGCTGACGATTCTCTTCCTCGTTGCCGCGAATGAATCGCACCCGACCGAGCCTCAGCTTGGGCGCGAATGGACGGCATCGATCTGGGCCGGCATTGCACTGACCGCGTATGTGTTGACGTGGATCGGGGCCGCCATGTTCATCGCCATTATCGCGGCGTGGTTCGTAATGCAGATCATCGCCAACCACCTGCGCGGAATCGACACGCGACGCCTTATGCTGTCGAGCCTCTGCGTCTTCGGCATTCCGTTGCCCTTTGCCATTGGAGCGACCACGGTCGGCTTCCCGTTGCGAGAGCATTGCATCGCGCTTACCGGATCGCTTGTCGGCGTGCTGGTGCTGTGTCTCACGTCGCACATCTGCACGTCGTCGAGAATGAACCGTCGTCTCTTTCCGGGACTCGTTGCCGTGTTGGGACTTGGTGCCATTTCAACTTTCGCAATTGCGTCTCCCGGCATGTGGAGCGGCATCGTCTCGCAGATTCGACGGTTCAACGTCTCGGGCGGCGCGCTGCAACTCGTCGAGACCACACCACTCCTGCGCGGGGCGAATGGTTGGACACTAGGCCCGGCGTACGGCCAGTTCACAACGGGATTCTTCCTCGCCATCCCGGCGATGCTTTTGCTGGCGATTCGTTCAATCAAACGGACCTGCGACGCGTCGTTGCTCTTCCTCATCTGGAGCACGGCCATACTCGCCGCGACGCTCGGGCAGAGCCGCTTCACGTATTACTCCGCCGTCGTTGTTGCGCTGCTTTCGGCCTTCCTTGCGAAAGAAATCGCAACATGGATCGATCGGAGCATCACGACACCTGTCTTCGGTCGAATGGCGAAAGCGGTCGTTATCGTGATGGTCGTGGGTGTCTCGCTCGTTCCGAATCTGCCCCCCGTGTGGGAATTGGCGAGCCATCCTGATGCGCCGAACGCTGACTGGCGAGAGTCGCTTGCGTGGCTTCGCGCCCATACGCCTGAACCCTTCGGCGATGCAGCGGCGTATTTCGCTCGCCACGATCCGCCCAACGCAGCGGCATACGCATATCCGCCGACGGCCTACTCCGTGATGAACTGGTGGGACTACGGCTACTGGATCGTCCGAGCCGGTCGTCGAATGCCCGCTTCCAACCCGACGCAGCACGGCGCGGGCGATGCGGCGAGGTTCTTCCTCGCCCAGGATGAGGCAACGGCATCCAAGATCATGACGCAATTCGGCTCGCGGTACGTCATCCTCGACGCGCTCATGGGATTCCTGCCGAGTAAGACCCACTCAGCGGCAGGCGGCAAGTTTCCCAGCCTCATCGCCTGGGCCGGTGAAGCGAGCGAGACGTATCTTGAGACCTGTCAAGAGCGCGATTCGGTAGGCCGGTTACAGCCAGTAACGCTTTTTTATCCGGCCTGTCACCAGTCGTTCTATGCCCGGCTCTACATCTTTCGCGGGAAGGTCGTGACGCCGACGGAGGTGTGGGTGGTGAAGGTCGAATCACGCATCGACCCGACGCTGGGCGCGATTCGTGAAATCACGGATTCCAAGAAATTCGCCACGCACGCCGACGCTGTTCGATTTATCACGACGAACACGGGCTATCGCATCGCCGGCCGCAGCCCGTTCACAAGCTGCGTGCCGTTGGAAGCGCTTCGGGATTACAAACTGTCCCACCAATCCCCGACGAAGATCGGCGCGCAAGCCGGAAGCCCCATTGCGTATGTGGAGATTTACGAATTCATGAATTATGTCGGAAGGTCACGCGATGCGAGCCATTAGATGTGGCTCTGGGCATCGGCGTAGTGCGTCGCGTAACTGGTGTCGGTGTTGTAGTAATTCACTGCCGACTTGAACTGTCGCAGTGCCCCACGATAGTCCGCCTTGCCATAGAGGTCGAGACCGTATGCATCATGGGCGTTGGCCAGCGCCCGCTTGCGCGTGTCATCCGCGGGGTCGAGGAGGAACGCGCCATACCGTGCGTCCACCGCGGACTTGAGATCGCCGGAGTCGACCAGCTTCGTGGCGAGTCGCTCGTAGGCTTCGATCAGGGCGTCCTTTTTCTCATCGCTCGCGGAGCCGGGCTGGTAGGCGCGGGCATTGTCCAGTGATTGCAGCGCGAGCTTGAGGTGACCGGCTCGAATCTCACGATCTGCGCGATCGAACTCGTAGTCGGAATACTCACCCTTGGTCGTCTCGCTCGAACTGATGTCGAGGCTCTTGAGATAGTTTTGACGGGCTTCATCGTCGCGGCCTGCCGTCTTGTCGTCGCGGGCGAGCGTGACATAGGTCTTGGCATAGTCGGCCTTGATCTGATTCTGGAAGTCGATGTTCTCCTCGCTCAGTTTGATGGCCTGCTCAAAAGCGTCCTGGGCTTCGGTCAACCGACCTGAGCGAACGTAGACCTGTGCGAGTAGATCGAAGGACGAAGCATCCTCTGTGTGCGCGGCGTTGAATGTCTCAATTCGGCGCACGAGCAAGTCGAGCTTTTCGGGTGGCGTGGTGTCAAGTGCGTCGGCCAACTCGCCGCCGGCCAGCTCGGTGCGACCGAGCTTCTCATAGAAGTTCACCAGCTCGACCCGCGTCTCGATGTTTCCGGGGTCGAGGTCGAGGACGTAGGCCGCGAGCTGCGCGCCTTCGCGCGACGTGGCGGGCTGTCGAAGAAGCCGTTTGATCTCGCCGAGGGCCTCGTCCTTGCCTTTGCCGAGGACTTGAGCGATGCGCAGGTCGGATTGGATTTGCTCGCTGTCAGAGCCGGAGGCGGCTCGCGAGAAGTAGCGCTGGGCTACTTCGTAATTCCCTTCGGCCAGATACGTTCGGCCCACGTAGGCCGCCGCGATGGCGTCGGAGGAGTTACGCTTGAGCACGCTATTGGCCGCTGCCCGAGCGCCGGCGGGATCGCCAATCTTCAAGAGCGTCTTGGCCTGTTCCAACGCCTGAGTACGAAACTTCACATTGGGCGAGTTCTCATTCTCGGTGATGAGCCGGCCATTGGAGTCGTAGACAGCGCCTCCGCTCGTTGACCGACTGCCTATCACACTGAGCAAAAAGTCTGGTCCGAACCCTGATGTGCTCGCGGTCGACGCGGCACTCTGGCCCGGCAGAAAGCCGCTCGTGGTTGGCAGGAGTGATGTGATAGCCCCGATCATTGTTTCTTTCCCGGTCCGGAAAGCACGCTTGGCGCAACCGTCCACCTTCACTGTCGGATTGAATGCGACGTGGAACAATGGAGATTTGGGGCGTTCATCACGAGTCCGGGAATCGACCTTAGGCTTTCACGCATGCGGCGACGGTTTTGAGACGTAGCACGGATCGCGGAGATATGAGTCGTTCGAGAGGAGTCGCCACGGTCACGGCGCGTGATTCAGCTTCTCTCGTGTCACTAACTGATGGGCCAGTCGGGTCGGCTCCGGCAGGCGATACTTCGTGCAACAGCGCATCACCACCTTGACGCCCTCGTCGATGGTGATCTTGTGCCCCACGCTCACGAACACCGGCTTCAACCTTGCTCGCGTGCGCAATACCCGACCGATCTTCTCCCTTCCATCCACAAGTGGCACATGCGAACCATTCCGCTTGGGCGGCTCCTTGTGTTCGCCGCAGAGCCGACTCTTGGCGCAGCCGATGCTGGGGAAGTCGAGTAACACGCCGACGTGGCAGGCGATGCCGAATCGGCGGGGGTGCGCTCGACCCTGCCCATCAAACATAAGCACGTCTGGTTGCGTTGTCAGCTTGGTCGCCGCCGTCAATAAAGCAGGTGCTTCACGGAAACTCAAGAGGCCCGGCACATACGGAAACGTCGTCTGCACAACCGCAACGACCTCCTCCACCACGCGCCGATGGATCGCGTCCCACACGACCCAACCGGCGATGATTTCCCCGCCTCCCGAACAAAATGCACAATCCGCGCCGGCAATCAGCACGGGCTGTTTCGGCAACGCAGCTCCTCGAACCATCGAGGCGAGTTCCTTTTGCAGCGCAATGGCCGACGTTGGCGACAGATTCCACTCATGATGCACGACGGGGGTCAGCATGGCCAAATCACCATCCCCTGATTGTCCGGGCATCAGCGTAATCGTACAATTACCACGTCGGCTTACCGCATGACTCACTCCGACCCAGGGTCTCATGATGACACCATTGCAAACCGCAGTTCGTGCGGCTACGGCCCTGGTCGTGTGCATCGTCGCACCAGGCTTCGCGTGGCAGGTGCCAAGCCCATCCAATAAGTCGCCTGATTCCGGCCCCATCGCTCAAATCATCTTGTGGCCCGCGTGCGAATCTTCCGTATTCGCAGCGAGGGTGCAAGACGAATCAGAGTGGGTGACGGCAAAGTCCGGTCACGAATTCGTCTTCCTGCCGTTTGTCTATGACGCGGAGAACACCAAGCTCACCGTTTCCAGCGCAACCCTCAAGGGGCAGGACGCCAAATCGTTTGTCGGAATTCGACTCCTCGCATTCGACGGTGATCGCCTTTCCATGGATGGACGCCAAGGCGCACCCATCTATGAGACGTTGGAGGTGGTCGCGGCCAAGGCGAACGCGGATGGATTCAAAGTCGTCGCGCAGTTGGCTGCGCCGCTCCGAAGTCGACGCGGCGACGCGGAGAGCCGCAAGGGTCCATCCGTCAAATCCCGAAAGGACGACGTGGCTCCACACGACTGGGCCGCGCTGGTCTTTGAATTGCCGACCAACGCCAAGCAGGTGTCCTTTGAATGGATCAGAGGGCAGGAGTTGATCGACCTTGACGCACTTCGTCATGCCATGCAGCCCATCTCCATCACCACCGGTGAAGGTGACGAATCAGAAAACACCGATGTCATGTCCGATGCGGTGACGGAGTGTGTCTCGATCCTCGCTGACGGGCCTCCGACAATGGCCGCACTTGCCATACACCGTTTATCCAAGCATCGGGCCTCTTGGCCCAGAATGGACATGGCGAAATGGGTCGCAAACGTCGACATCGCCGTGCTTGCGGCCGGCGGGCGTGAGGAACCGGTCGTTCGTATGGCGGCATGGGGCTATTTTCGCGATGACCTCATCAAGAATCGTCCAAAACTACGCCTGTCCCCGCAGGTGCTCGATTTTTTCGGCGCGGCGGAGGACGAATTGCACCTGCGCTGGATCGAAAACGTCGAATGCGGACTGCTCATCGCAGACGGCGGCTGCATCTGGCGAGTCGGCCAATCGCGCCCGCGCCCCGGAATAACGCCAGAGATGGTGGCGCTGAAACTTCTGACGCCGCTTGCACATTCCGAGGCCGCAGAGGTCTCCAGTCGCGCCGTCACGGTCTTGATGAACATCCAATCGAGCACGACGGATTTGGCGTGGATGAGCAATCTGCCGGCCGACGCGCAGGCCGCAGTCGTCGCGTCACTCAAGAATCAACAGAGCAACGCATCGCGGGAGCTGGTCCTCAAGTCGCTTCTAAGATCGCCTCAACCCAATGTCGCGGACGCGCTCGCCATCGTCGTTGGTTCATCCGGACTGCGACTCCGTGCATCCGATGAACCGATCTTGAAGGGTTGGGATTCTCTGGAAACACCCGCGGACCAGGCGTCTTTTCTCACCGTGCTTGCGGCGGCGGACTTGCGCGAGTTGCTCTACACGGAAACGATGGCATCCATGCTGACGAGTGCAGTCGCCGCCGCCGATGCCAAATCGCAGGAGCGACAGTCGATTCGTCAGGCCGCGTGGACGCTGGCGATAGGGCAGTTTCCGCGAGCCTACACAATCAACGGAGTGGCCGGCAATCACGGTTCGTCCAAAAAGTCCGCGCCTCCAGACGCCTTTCCGGTGCTGGTGTCACGCTCGGCGCACGATGCGTTGATTCAAACCCTGGCCGACGCGGCCCGGAACGCACCGCGCGCCATACGTTCCACGGCGCTCGTCGCCTTGCTTCAGGCCGGCTATTCCGAAGAGGCGGCCCGCGCGTTGCTCGACTCCGCGACGTCGCCAAATCAGCGCGACGTACTCTTGAAGGAACTCGCCGCGAAAGTCGACGTCTCGGTCGGGCGCGACAGTTTCACCGCCATGCTGGGGCACCTCTTAAAGGTGGACGCTGCGCAGAACGCGGCGCTGGTGCTCGCAAAGCTGGCCGAGCTGCGCTCCAAGGCACCGCAACACGAACAATGGCGATGGGCCGCCGCTCTCAAGGCTGGGATTCACTTTCGTGATTTTGACACTCTCACGTCCAAGTTGTCCGGCCCCACCGCTGACGCCGCGAAACTATTGTTGAACGATCTGACTCGAATGTCGCCGGAGGACGTGCAACGTCACGCCTCAGCCGACAAGCCCGAGGCCCGCGCCGCCGTCATCGATGAGGCGGACTTTCGCATGGGACAGTCCACCGCCGGGCGATACGGTGTGGTGGCCGTCATCGAGTGCATCGCTCAATCCGCGACGGATGCGGAGTCCGTCGAACCTAAAACCATTCGTTGGATGCCGCCGACGCGTCGGACCGTCGTGCTCCCTTCGCTGACCATTGAAGCCACCGAAGCGAACAAGGACTCAGGCACCGGCATTCTGCGCGTGACGGCCGACGGCGAGCGCATTGGCGAAGGCCTGCCGCTGAGCAAACCACGACCCGTCGGCGGTCCGGGCCGATTCTCCCCCGCGCTCCAGGCCGCGCAGTGGGGACTACTCTCCACGGGAAAACAGAACGGCCCCGCCACGACGGACTCGGCGTTCGGCCCACTCGTGCTGCAACATCGTGCCGTGCTGGTGACACCGACGCAAGGCACGCTCACGATTGACGCCGCCAAATATCTCAAGGCCGCACTAACCGCGCATCACGATTCCAAGGTGTCCGACATCGCGGAGAGCCTGCCATTGGAATATCCCATGACACTTCGCTACGCACATTTCGGCGGTTACTACGGCTGCGGCCCGGAATTGCCACATCCGGGGGCAGGACCAACCGAGTCGCATATTCGGTTGTTGGGCGTCATGCTGGTACTGGAGAAGTTGGGCGAACGGTAGGGTCTCCGCTCGAATCCCCCATGTTATTGTCGCTATATCACCCACGTAGCCTTGAATAATCGTCAATCCCATTAACGACATTGGCAATGTCGAATTCGGGTTGCGGATGCCTGCTCAGCGGCAGGCGAACGGTTTGGGCACACACGAATTTGCAAACACTTTTCTGAATAGCGGGTTGCTGAGTTTGAGCGATTGCGTCTATGACACGAACGACGGCGGCGCGGTGAATCTGGCGGACCTGTCGGGATTTGTCGTCAGACTGTTGATGAAATGGGGGAGCCAAAGAATCGTTACTTCGTGTCAATGGCGCTTTGGAAGGGCTTCACCGCACATGGGGAATGGCCTGAGTTTCCCTCCCTTGGAATCACTTTTTCAGCAAGTCAATAGCCGGGTGCAGGTCTGATCCGTCCTCCTCTTAGGAATAGGACCAGTCGCTGGTCCTCGAATGCAGAGTTGCGGCGGATGCCGCAGGAGTGTGTCATGGCTCACGTATCCAAGAATTCGATCAATGTCAGGAGACAAATCCTTCGCTTCGCCGTTGGGAGTTGCACGCTTACTGCGATTGTGTTCACGAACTCCGCATTGGGCGGGCCGTTGTTCCCTTTCAAGTTTGAGACGGCTTGCGATTTCACGATTACCGCCGCGCACGGACCGGCCGGACCGGCTGCCGATGCACATGCGGTTGGTGGACTTCCGGCGTTGTTTTGGACGCATGCGCCGTTTAACTGCAACTATGTGCCGGGGCCGCCGAACGGCGTGGGCGTGGGATTGCGGGCGCGCCACATTGTTCCGACCTGTCACCCCGGCCTCGATGCACCGATGGGGGCCGTGTGGTCTCCTTCGTGGAGCATCGCCGCACCACCTCCGGGCGGCGGCGTTGTAGGGATCACGAGTGGCGCGACGCGTGGGCACGCGCCTCATGCCGATGTTTATGGCGGGACGCTGACGGTTGCGTACAACGCGGCGGGGGCGGTGACGGGGTATACATTTTCGTGCGCGGGCAAGCACGATCCGGCGGATTGCATGGCAGCGTGTGCGCCGGCGACATCCCTCCAAACCGTGCCGCCGGCGGTCAGTGATGCGTTTGCATCGGTGTCGTTCGTGATTGACGGCGCCACATTGGATTGCAGCGTGTCCATTGCGGCGCGCGGCATTACGCAGCCGCGTGTGATCGGATCGGCAATTCACCTGGGCGGCCCGGGTCAGGTCGGTCCGCCGATCTTTGATCTCGGTCCCGGAGCGCAGTGGCAGGACATGCAAGGAACCGGAATCAGCCGCATGATCACGAGTGCGCCGTTTCCACAACAGTATTTGGCCGCGCTGCAACAAGGGCAGACGTATGTGAATATCCAGACACAGACGTTTCCGCAAGGCGAGATCCGCGGACAGCTCATTATTCCGCCGATGCAGATGATGGCGGACATGAATTGCGACGGCGTCCTGGATGGCCGGGATGTGGGCGCGTTTGCACAGGCCGTGACGGCCCCGCTCGACTATGCGACGCATCATGTCGGTTGCGACATTAACAACGGCGACATGGATGGTGATGGTAGGGTAGATGTATCAGATATACCGGAGTTTACGTCGAAGTTGATGATGTAAGACAAGGAATGTTGATCCACCCGAGTCGTAGCCTCAGGCCGATTGCTTGCGGATGATCATGTCGAAGTTACGGACCATGGAGCGGTGCATGCCGTAGCCGACGAGGCCGTAGATGGCGGCGGAGGCCAGCGACGCGATGAAGGCGATG
>JBBTET010000026.1:0-47752 GCA_038042195.1 Planctomycetota bacterium
GACGGCGGTTCTTTTCGACTGGGGCTGGGATTATAGCGGGGTTGATCGGGGCGCTGTATGCGCCGGCGGTATTCTTTGATGCGCTGATTCAGAAGGCGTCGCTGGATTTCTTTTTCATGTGCGTGTTGTTGTGGCTGTTGGGGCGGATCGGGTCGCGGCTTACGAATTGGACGGTCTTGGTGATGGGGGTGATGCTGGGGTGCTTTGCGCTGACGCGCGAGAATGTGGTGCTGTTTGTGCCGGTGATCGCGGTGTGGCTTTTGACGAGGTACTCGTCGTTGCCGATGAAGCGGCGGGTGGCGGGGTTGGTGATGTTTGCCGTGGGGTTGGCGGTGGTGTTGGTGCCGGTGGGGCTGCGAAATAAGTACATTGGCGGGTCATTTCTGATCACGACGGCGCAGTTCGGGCCGAACTTTTACATTGGAAATCATGAGCACGCGACAGGGTGCTCGGTACCGCTGCGGCCGGGGCGGGATGATCCAGCGTATGAGCGGGTGGATGCGACGGATATTGCTCAGCAGGCATTGGGTCGGTCGTTGACTCCGTCAGAGGTGTCGGATTATTGGGTGTCGCAGGCGACGGCGTGGATTCGGTCGAATCCAGGGGCGTGGCTGCGATTGCTGTGGGTGAAGTTGGTCTGGCTGATTAATTCGTATGAGGTGCCGGACGCAGAGGACTTTTATTATCATGGCATATTTTCACCGGCGTTACGCGTGCTTGGAACCGTGATGCACTTTGGGGTGTTGGCACCGCTGGCAGTGGGAGGGATGTTGCTGACGTGGAAGCGTTGGCGAGAGGTTTGGATTCTGCACGCGCTGCTGGCAACAATAGCGGTCAGTATTGTGGCGTTCTTTGTCGTGGCGCGCTATCGATTGCCGATGGTGCCGATTCTAATTCTGTTTGCAGGGGTGGGGATTGTGGAGGCGGTGCGGAAAGTGCGGCTGTCGGGAGTGCTGAGTATTGATCTGGTCGCCGTGGCGGTGGGGTTAGCTGCCGTGCCGGTGAACTGGCGGCTGATCGATCCGTCATCTCACACGGCAATGGCGCGATCGAACATGGGGTCGGCGTTTCTGCTGGCGGGAAAGACACACGAAGCGATTGGCGAGTTTGAGGAGGCAGTGCGGATCGATCCGAAGTTGTCGACGACATATGCGAATCTGGCGAATGCGTATTGGCGCGACGGGCGACTGCCGGACTCGATTGCGAGTTTGCGGCGAGCACTCGAGTTGCGCCCCGGAGATGTGGACCTTGGACTCGATCTAGGGAATGCATTGGCGGAGCAGGGTGACTTTGCAGAGGCGGAGCCGCTCCTTCGAGCGGCGATGGCGATTGCGCATCGGCGACCGGAGGTGTATAGCAGTCTGGGAGTGCTGCTCGTGAAGCAGAAGCAGTGGACAGAGGCGATTGAGGTGATGCGGAACGGGGCAACGGTGGCACCGGAGCAGGTGAGCATTCTTGCGAATCTGGCGTGGAATCTGGCGACGTGTCCGGTGGATGGGTTACGGGATGGGGCGGTGGCCGTGCAACTCGCGGAGATGTGCTGCAAGCGTACGGCGTTTCGGGATGCACGGGCGTTTGACGTGTTGGCGGCGGCCTACGCGGAGGCGGGGCGGTTTGAGGAGGCGGTGGTGGCGCAGCAGCGTGCGATGCAGATCGCGGCGAAGCAACCGGGGACGAAAGGGGCGGAGGAGTTTGAGGGGCGGTTGAAGTTGTATCAGGGGCGAAAGGCATATCGGCGCGCGGAGTGATGTGTCACGTGCATTCAACGGTTCCTCGCCCATTAGATGACGGACTGCCCGCCGATGCGCGGCACGATGAGGGATTAACGAGAGGCGGCGTGCAGGTATGCGGGGTCAGGCAGGGCGGCGTCGAGGAAGCCGCGGTTGCGGGTGGCGCAGCCGATGCAAGCACCGCAACACTTCGTTCCTGACGAAATGCAGGACCATGTCTTGTCGAAGGGCGTTTCGAGTCGGCGGCCGAGCTTCACGATATCGGAACGATTGAGGTCGATGAGGGGGGCTTCGATGGTCACAGGGCGTGACGCGCCGACCACGGAGAGTTGGTGGTTGCAAAGCTGGATGTATTCGCGCGAGTAATCGGGATACAGGGTACAGGTCTTGGCGGCCGGCGGGCCGAGGTCTTCGCTGATGCCGATGAAAATACGGGTGGCACCCAGGGTGTGCGCCCATGTGTAGGCGGCATGAATCAGGCCGCCGATGAGTCCGGGGATGTAGCAGCAATTGGCCTCGCCATCGCGCATGGCGAGGGCGTCTTCTAGTTGAATCTTTCGTGAGACGCGACCGTTTCCACCGATCAGTGCGAAGTGCGGCATGTCCACAATGAGTCGATCACGAATCTGATAATGGTCGGCCTGGCGTTCGAAGAGTTCGGCCTCGCGCTCGGACGCGCGGTGACTCAGGCCGACGTGAAGCATGGCGACGGTATGCTCTTTGGCCGCGAGCGAGAGCGCAACCGCGCTGTTGAGGCCGCCGGATGCGAGGACGATTGCTTTTTCAGAGGGCATGGTGGGCACCTTTGGAGTTCTATCGGTTTGTAGTAGCGATGAGTTGGGTTGTGGCGGGGACTGCCCGATAAGACGTGTGTTGCTCGCGGGGGATTAGCGCGAACACACGGGATTATGATGCAAACCCGGCGATGACGGCAAAACGGCCGGTGTCGGCACCGTCTCGGCGGTGTGAGTAGAAGCGCGGGTCGGTCATGGTGGAGGCCGTGGCGACGAAGATGCGGTCGGGGCGGACGCCGGCGGCGATGAGTTGGGCGGTGTTGGCGGCTCGCATGTCGAAGAAGATGCGGCCTTCGCGGGCGGGGAAGAAACGCTCGACATCACCGAGCCTCGCAGCGGCGATTCTGCGTACATCGTTGCCGACTTCATATTCAACTGGACCGGCGCAGGGGCAGAGGGCGACGGTGAGGTCAGGGGGATTCACAGCGAATTCAATTTGCATCTGGCGGATCAATTCGGTGGCGATCTGCGTGACAGTGCCGCGCCAACTGGCATGGGCGGTGCCGACGGCGCGGCGACGTGGATCGACGGCGAGAATCAAAGGGCAGTCGGCTGAAAATTGAATGAGGGGCACACGTGGAAGATTGCAGACGAGGCCGTCGGTGAACTTGATGGCGGTCTCACGGGAGTCGCGACCCACGCCGGCGTCTTCGGGGCGGACGCTAAGGACGTGGGGGCTGTGAACCTGATCGGATGCGGTGAGCCTGTCGAACGGAAGTCCGATGTGTTCGCAGATCATGCGTCGTCGGGAGACGGCAAGTTCGTACTGAGGGCCGCAATGCGGGGCCATGTTCCAGGGCCGGGTGGTGACGACGTGGGCGAAGCCGTCGATTTGCTGAAACGCGGGGAAACGAAGGAGCTGGGTGTCGTGGAATTGCTCGACGGTCAGCTCGACTGGTTGAAAGTCGCTCATGCGTTGCAGGTCAGGAGAATCTTGGTGTGCTGCGGATCGGCGGCGAGGGCGAATGCGGCGATGCCTTCGGAGAGCGGAAGTTGCCTTGTGATCATGCTCTGAACATCAATCTGCTTTCGGGCGAGTGCGCTGAGCGCTTCGCTGAAAGGACCGCAGCGGCTGCCGAGGAGCGTGACTTCGTTGACGACGATCGGCGTGAGGTCCATCGCCGCAGGCTCGACGCAGGTGGTCTTGAGCAGGATCGTGCCGCGCGGACGGACCATTCGCATGGCGATGGGAAGGCCTTTGGGGGAGCCGGTGCATTCGATAATCAGGTCTTGCTCGCCCCATTGTGCGAACTCGGCCACGGTGGACGTTCGGATTCGCTTGCGATCGAGAAGGTCGAGGGTGCGCGGGTTGCGACCGACGGCGATGAGTCTGCCCGGCGAAGTGGCGAGCACCTGGGCCACGAGGATCCCGAGGCGGCCTGTGCCGAGCACGGCGACGTTCATCTTGGAGTCGATCTTGACCTGGCGAAGTATCTGATATGCGGCAGCAAGGGGTTCGGTGAAGACCGCCTCGGAGTCTGTAACGGTGTCGGGGACGATATGACAGTTGCGCTCCGGGATGGCGACAAACTCCGCAAAAACGCCCGGCCGACCCTGGATGCCGACGACGGTGCGGCGACGACAGTGACTTGAAAGTCCGCTGGTACACATGTCGCATCGACCGCAGACGCAGTTGATTTCGCCGACGACGCGCTTGTTGGCGAGGGTTGGGGGACCGGCGACGACGGTGCCGACGAACTCGTGACCGAGGATGTCCTTGAAGGCGGCGTAGCCTCTGGCGATTTCGAGATCGGTGGAGCAAATGCCTGCGAGAGTGACTTTGATGAGGACTTCACCGGGGGCGGGGATGGGTTGCGGCTCATCGCGGAGAGAGAGTGTGCCTGAATCGACGACGAGGGCGCGCATGGTTGGATGGGATCATACGAAGGCGTGAAGTCGGCGTACAGTGGTGGGCGCGGGTCTCGCAGGGTGCGTTAGTCACAAACGCGAAAAAGTCGTATCCGAGGGGATACGACTTTCACGCAGCAGAATAATTCAAAACTGGCCGCCAGCTGCTCGACGGTCCCGATAGCAGGGCCGAGATCCAGTCCGGTCCTTTCCAGACGCTGAGGCCCACCTTGACCTCACCGGCTGCTCGCATCGGGATGCCGCAGCTTGCAAATCCGTTCGCCTCGACGGCCGAAGAGCATGGTATCGGCGAGCGCGGGCAAATCAATACAATCATGCATGAAAAGCAAAAAAGATTTTTGTCCAGCGAGGATGGACCGAGACGAGGTGAGTCTGCAACTTGATACGGCGACTCGCGCGGGACTGAAACCGGACTAAGTAAAGACGCAGAATCTTCGCTGTGGCACCGGCGTCTCGCCGGTGCGAGGACAGGCGAGACGCCTGTCCCACAGTGGATGATTCACTCTGCGGCGCTACTTAGTTGCGATTTCAATACTGGCGGAAGGGTTTCATCGGCGCGTTCTTTGCAATGGGCGTGCTCGTGTAGTAGATTTGCAGCCTTCAGTGGAGACGATGCATGGGCGTTCCCGGTGTTAAAACCCATCGACTTGTGAACTGCGTCCATGTGCCGCAGTTGATTCAGACGTGCGATTTGCGGGCGTTTGTGGAGACCGGGATCCTCGACGGCGATGGGATCGCGGTGGCTTTGCACTACGGATTCAGTCGAGTCTTTTCATGCGACATTGCCCCGGAATGCATCGAGAAGGCCAAGCGGCGGTTTCCGCAGACGAACGTTTATTTGTCGCTGGGGGACTCGCGGGAGTTCATCCATCAGATGGCCGGGCAGGTGGAGGGACCGGCGTTATTCTGGCTGGACGCACACTTTCCGGATCACGCGGCGGGCGACGTGGGGGAGTATCCGCTCCCAGATGAGCTGGCGACGTTGCGAGCGAGAAGGGGGATTGAGCGAGATATCATCGTGTGCGATGACATGCGCGTGGTCCCCGGGTCGGACAATCCGACGCTCATTCCGAGGACGCATCCGGATATTGCGGCAAACCCGGATCGGTTCTTGCAAAAGAACATGACGCTTAAGACGCTTTGGGGCCCATTTGCCCAGACCCACGATGTGTATCTGATCAATGAAGAGACGGGGGTCTTGCTGATGGTGCCGCGCGGGACGACGTATCAGGGTCGGATTCGTTGGCGCATTCTGCGGCGGGCGCGGATGATTCGGTTGCATTGATGAAACGATCGGAGGGGTGTCAGCGGAATCGCTCGAAATAAGTCAATTCCCCGGCACGGGCCTTTTCGCAAATATCCAGGTCGTCTGACGGAAATGCGGTCACGTCACAGTACATCAGACTTTTGCGTCCCCGGAAATAGCCGTCAATGTCCCTGAGCAATTCGACCTGATCGGCTCGAACCGTTGCCAGATAGTCTCCTACGTTTGAGTTAAACATGAACGCCGCATACCCCCACGAAGCCAGCGTCGCAAAGACGTCAAAGGCTTTTCTTGGGCGCTGATCCGAAAGATGTAGATCGTATTCGAAATACACGATAGGTTTGGTTTTGCGCAACACGTCGCCACTGTATTGAATAATCTCGCAATCAAATCCGTCTGTGTCGATCTTCAGCAGCTTGCTGCTCAAGAATTGCCTGTGCAACTGAAGCACATGGGTCAGGGTCTGAAAGTTCACAAAATCTGTACCGCGAACCACCTCAACGATCTCTGCCGTACCGGAAAACGATTGTACATGCACTGCTTTTCTGGCTTCAGTGCCTGCAACAAAAGTCGGGGCGATCGTCACGGGCAGACCCAGTCGTTCGATGTTGGCTCTCAGGAGTTCCAGGTATCGCGGATGCCCCTCGATGCAGAGGATTGGGCATTTGACGTGCGAATGAATGAACGCGGCCGTGTCACCAATGTTGGCGCCAATGTCCACAATGGTCAGGTCAGGGTATTTATCTCGAACCAGGATGGCCAAGCGTCCGAGGCTCGACATGTAATGGGGCCACGTCCTCAAGACGAAGGGCAACTCATGTGAGATGGGAGCGGTAATGCGATAGTTGCCTACCTTGAAGAAACAGACGGGGTCACCTGTTCGAATCAAAAGGAGCCGGAACGCGGTGCGAAATGGTCTGGGGATCCACCGATAGGGCCGGGGATGCGTCGGCCTAAGTTCGAGATCGAAGTACCACTGAGCAGCCAATCGCATGGGACTCATAGTCTCTCCGGTTGGATTACTTTCAAAGCGAGACGGTGTCCCGATCAAAAAGAGTATAAGCGGATACGATAGTCGTCCCGACGGTCAACATCCGATCGTCGCGACGTCCTATTAGGGGCCACATCACCATTATACAATGAGTGAACTACACGATCCCAAAGGTTCTCAGCGAATTGCATCCTCCAACGTCTCAGCGCAAACTCACGGTTAATCATGCGCATATTCATCGTCATTCCGGTCCATAACCACGTCGAAGAGACGCTCCAGTGTCTGAACAGTCTCACTTGTCAGGCTGGACCGGCGTACTCGTTGCTTGTGGTGGATGGGGGGTCGACGGATGGGACCAGTTTGAGAATTCGAGAGGCGTATCCGCAAGTGACAGTCGTTCCAGGGGATGCATCGCTTTGGTGGACGGGAGCAACGGCGATGGGGGTTGACCATGCGTTAGGTACGGCGCGACCGGGGGACTTTGTACTTTTCTTGAACAACGACACACAGGTTGGGCCGGACTTTCTGGCAAAGTTGGTGGCATGTTCGGAGCGGCATGGTCGTGCATTGGTGGGGTCGTTGAATGTGGCAATGGCCGATCCGACGGTCGTAGTGGACGGCGGCGTGCATTGGGATTGGGCTGCGGTGCAGTCGCGGCAGTTGCCGATGGAGCCGGGCAAGCTGGATACCGATCGTGTGACGACGCTGTCCGGACGAGGCCTGTTGGTGCCGGTCGAGGTTTTTGAGAGAATCGGGAATCTGGATGTGCGACGGCTTCCGCATTATGCAGCGGACTATGAGTTCTCCATGCGGGCGGCGCGGGCGGGATTCCGCCTGGCGTTCTCCTATGAAGCGGTGGTGCGAGTGAACACCGAGATCACGGGGCGCGAGGGGGACCTGGCGACGCCGGTGGGTCTGGTCGAGGCATGGCATCTGCTATTCTCACGAAGGAGCATTCGCAATGTCTTCAACCGGCTGCGTTTCGTATCGGCGGCATGTCCGAGTGAGTATCGAATGCGAAACTATGCGGCGATCCTCGCGGCGTCGGTGTGGCTGATGACCAACGTCCCGGTGGCGTACCAGATCAAATATGGCCTCTTGCGATGCGTGTTGCCGACGCGATTGAAGACGTGGATGCGCAAACGTAAGCTTTTGGCGTAAGACTCGATGCACCAACAGAAACTACCGCTCGTCTCCGTGATCATCCCGACGTGCAATCGGCGGGAGAAATTGGCGTCGTGCCTTGAGTCGCTGTCGAAGCAAACCTATCCACAATACGAAATAGTGGTAGTGGATGATTGCTCGACCGATGATACGAGTGCGTGGTTGGAGTCGTTCGCGGCCGGCCATTCGGGATTGAGCCTGCGCTGGTTTCGGAATGAGACGAACTCGGGGGCGAACCACAGTCGCAATCGCGGCGTGCGTGAGTCAAGGGGAGCGATTCTTGCGTTCATCGACAGCGACTGCGTGGCGCGACCCGACTGGATTGAGAATTTGCAAAAGTCGTTTGCGGAGCCGAATGTGGCGGCGGTTGTGGGACGAATACTCGATCCGCCGTTGCGGAATGTCTTTGAGTTGACACATCGAGGCGGCAATCGAATGACGGGCGACGGCGATCCGGGGCGTCTGGTGGGCTGCAACATGGCCGTGCGGCGAGTGGTGATGGAGCACATCGGCTGGGACGAGGATCGGCGGTATCAGGCGATGGTGGGGATCGGCGTGCCGGATACGGCGACGTCGGGCGGCTGCGACGAGGAAGGGATTTATCTTGTACTGCGGGCACTCGGCTATCGACAACGAACCGCACAGGACGCGGTAGTGCTGCACGAACATTATTACACCGGTCGATCGCTGATGCGTCAGGCCTACATCGGCGGTGGTTCAGCGGCGCATCTGGTGTACAAGTACCGACTGCCGACGCGGGTGGACATTCTGCCGTTCCTGCTTGCGTATGCGACCCTGCCGCTAGCGATATGGAATGTGCGTTTGACTGCCGTGCCGGGGTTCTTTCTTGCGGGAGCCTGCACAGCGCTTTTCTATAACGATGTTTGGCGAAAGGGTAAGACGGTCGCCCAGACGGTGGCGACATTTCCGATCTTGCTGGCCTATTACCATGTTCGCGTGTTGGGGTATGTGGTGGAGGCGGTGCGCGTACGACTGCGTAGGAGTAAGATGAAACGCGTGAGTCTCAGGGAAATCGCCCGCGAGGCCGGAATGATTCGTGCGAAGATCGATGAGCGACGAGCGGGCGCTTAACCCCTTCGCGCGACAGCCCGGCGCGCGGCGTCGAGAAGAGACTGTCGCAACGCGGGCACGTCGACATCTTTGCTTGTCCTCGCCACTACGACGAAATCAAATCCAGGGGGTAGCTCACGTTGTTCGAGCCGAAAGGCCTCGCGGAGGAGGCGTTTCACGCGATTGCGGATCACAGCGGAGCCAATTCGACGACTCACTGAGAGTCCGAGGCGCGACGGTTTCCCATCATTCTCAGCCGCATAGACGACCAACCGTTGATTGGAGGCGGACTGTCGCTGAGCGAAGACGCGAGCAAAGGCGGATCGCCCGCTGAGCCGACGCGAACGTGGAAACGTGAGTCGAGCAGGCAACAAAGGCTCCATGGCCCATCACTATGGCCAAAAAGAGGCATCTTTACAACCTGTGATTTGCATTGGCATGGTGTGGACATCGTGTTGATGGGCCAGGCGACGTCACGTTTCGGGCCTGTGATTTTACGCTAATAGCACACATTTCATGAAATCCGAGCGCATCCGACAGAAGCACTTAACCTTTGGGAGATCGGATGTTGCGATTCAGTACAACGCTGTAAGTACAGATATCGAGATTGTGAAACGAGTGTGCCAGATTGAATTATCTGGATTCCGAATCAACGTGGGGTAGGTTGAGGTTGTGATGTGGCGTGCCGGATTTGCGGCCCGCCCCCAAGATTGAAGATCCAGCGTAACTGCTTGCGGTTGCGACGTACAAGACGCGGTCTGCCTGCTCGTAGACGGAACTCCGACGGCAGGCCGCTTATTTTTTTACTCATCAGTCCCTTCCGGCCACGTTATCAGCCTCCAAGCCACATGATGATTGCTGATTGCGTGATGAACTCGTGCCGATACACCTACGACCGTCGTCAGTGCGGTCAACAGGAGGTCGGGGGAAATGAAGAAGCACCTCGCAGTGGCGGGCCTGGTCCCGCATCATCGTGATCGCAACATCCAGATGGCCCTCGGAGCCATTATCGGATTCTTCGCGGTCTGGGCGATCGTGCTTTCCCTTACAGATCGCGGCATCTCGCTGGACACGGTCGAGTTGTTCGGGCTCATCGTCGTCTTCGCCGCGCCAGTGGGGCTGCTCACCACCATCTACGGCTGGACCGGCGTGGTGGATGCCCTGTTGTGGACCGTACGACCGCCCACGCCCGGACGACCGGCACAGGAAGCGGTGTCGTTCTTCCATCTCGGAGCAACGTTCTCGTTGGCATCGGGATTCGTTTGCACACTTTTGGGACTCATGGTCTCGCTGACGAACCTCAACCATCCGCGCGACCTCGGACCAAGTCTGGCGGGCACACTGGTGTGCCAGTTCGTCGGTATTCTGATGGCGACGGGATGCCTTCTGGCGGCTGCGAGGGTGGCGCGCCGTCATGTGGGGATCGCGTTGTTGTCACCGCTGGCTCGCCGTTCGGCGGGTGTCGCGGGGGCCACGGTCATTGCCGGAACGTTGACCACGCTCGTCGCGTTCGGGATATTGCGACTGTCAGTTTGCCCTGGGCTGTAACTCGTCACTTCATTCACAAACCAAGCAACGCATTGACGAAGCCGGGCATGTCCGCGGTGTCCATCAGGCCGTTCGCGCTGAAGTCGCCGGTGCATAGATCGCCAGCGAGCGTCGATTGGGCGAGACAGGCGCGAACAAATGAATCGATGTCACGGCCATTGACAAGGCAATCCTTCGTCATGTCGCCCGTGACCGGGACGGATGTGGGCGTGAAGGGCAGGAAGGCCGTGGCGAGGTTTTCGAGGTTGTCATCGGCGACGTCTATGTCGTAGCTCTCGGCACGCAGGTAGTACGACACACATGGACACAGCACGCCGAACGGGATTGCAATACTCGGGCTGGTGGCGTCACCCGTTGGGAACTCACCGACGCCGGCTAGATTGCCATCGACGACGAGCACCTTGTAGCGCCTGATGAGGCCGGGATGGCCGGGGCTTGGCACGGGGTCCGTAAAGGTGAACAGAGGAGTTGTCGTCTGATTGCTTACCGCGAGATTAGTTGGAAGCGGGATGACTTCAGGCTTGTTGAGGTTGTGGCCCAAGAGGGTGTCGGTGGCTGCGTTCACGTCCGTGACGCGATATTGATAACGGGCCTGGATGTTTGGGAAATCGGTCGTAGCGATCGGAACCAACGTCAAAAAGAAACTGCCCACCGGCGTAAAGGCGACATCAGGTAATGGCGTCGGGTTGATGAATGGGTAATTATTGTTATTGCATTCAGCAGTCGCGCCGGCACCCGGCCCTTGAAAGCCGGCGATGCCATCGGGATGCGTGACGTCAACGCGAAGGAGAAGATAGAGACCGGGCAGGCCCCAAATGTCGTCGGGCGGTCGATTTTCAATGAGGGTGCGTTCAGATTGGATTTGAGGGCCGCCGGCAGAGACAGATCGGGGGAGGGCTGAACTGAGGACAGCACAGAACGCAACGTGTAGTGCAGCTGTAAGTTGTCGAGGACGCCCACCCATCCTTCATAGTATACCAAATCGAGCGCTTAAGACCAAGGAGTAAACGCAAAGGCAGTCGGTGGGTTAGCGAGATTAGTCAAATCGTTGCGTCATGCCGGCAGGTCGCTGTACGCTTGGTCAATGCAAACGATACTGCTTCTCGTCGCCAGTAATCTGTTCATGACCGTCGCCTGGTATGGCCACCTACGCCACAAGAGTGCGGATTTATGGAAGGTGGTGCTGGTCAGTTGGGGGATTGCGTTTTTTGAATACTGTCTTCAAGTGCCGGCCAACCGCTGGGGCCACGGCCGATGGTCGGCGACGGAACTGAAGATAATGCAGGAAGTCATCAGTATCGCGGTGTTCTCAGGCTTCTGCTTTCTTTATCTCCGGGAGACAATGCGTTGGAACCACCTTGTGGCATTCGGGCTGATCGTTGCAGCGGTGGCGTTTGCATTTCTACCGACACAAGCTGCTCCGAAAGCAATTTAGGGCTTGTAGTGTCGTTGCCAGTTTGTCACAGGCCATTAGAATAGAAGCCTCCAGGAGAGGTGGCCGAGTGGCTTAAGGCGGCGGTCTTGAAAACCGCAGTGCTGGAAACGGTACCGGGGGTTCGAATCCCTCCCTCTCCGGTTGTGATTCCAGGCACAGTTCGATCAGTGCCGGGCTGATCGTTGTTTAGTGCGACGATTGACAGGGTTGTCCGAACTATCTGGCACGCTATTTGAATATTTTCTGTGGGCCTGGCACTCGTCTCGTTCACCTGTGTGACATTGCATGGCCTTGTGAAGCGCTGAATAATCGTGAGGGGTATTGATGTTTGACCACGAGTTGGTGAAGATGACCGGTGGCAACTGTGCGAAGCAGTTCAGTTCCCGCATGGCCCGTCGGAGTCCGCGGGGTTGTGACAACAGCACGTTTCGCAATGACGTCAAGGCCGTGCGCGCGTAGATCGCCGGAAATGGTTCGGGGGCGGTCGTCTCTTCCATGCGTGCGGCAACTACATCCGCGTCGACACGACGATATTGGTCGATGAGCCATCGCAGCGCCCCTGGTTCGATGGAGGGCATGTCGCAGGCAATGCACAACCAGTCGCATTCATGGTCATGTTGAAGGGCGGCAACGACACCTGCAAGCGGGCCTGCCTGATCCACGACGTCAGGCAGCCACCCCACGTTCGCGCGCGTCTCTGGGCTGACTCCTCGCAACGCAACCTGTGCGCTGGCTCCTCCAACCACCACCAAACGCTCAACGAAGGGCCTGAGCGTCACTAGTATTTGTTCAAGGAAAGAGCGGCCCTGATGGAGAAGTTGAGCCTTGGGCCGACCCATCCGACGGCTGGCCCCACCGACCAAGACGGCACCGGACAGTCGCGAGTGGTGGCGCGGGGCAGAATCATTCTGTGGACACGCAGGTGCAATCATGGTCTATCCGCCGAGCTGCACCATCGCGGTTCGTTGAAGGGCCGGGCCTTGCCATTTTTTGGCGTCCACTGCCGATTGGATAAGGCGATCCAGGGATGCAGGCGACAATCGGCCTTGGCCCCAGGCTGGTAAAAGCTCCACGCTCCGCTCATCGAGCAGGCATGGGAAAAGCCTGCCGTCGGCGGTGATTCGCATTCTTCGGCATTGGCCGCAGAATCGCTCCGTGACCGGCGCGATGATGCCGACGATCCCGCGCGAAGTGCCTCGGACCGCCAAGTAACGCATGGCGGTCTCGCCGTGGTTACGAGGAAGCGGCGTCAGCATAATGCGACGTGCGAGAGCCTTTCGAATTGTTGCTGCATCGACAAAACGATCTCGGTTGTAATTTGCAGCCGGGCCGATCGGCATGGCTTCGAGAAAGCGGATTTCCGTGCCTTGTTGAAGCGACCACTCGGTCAGCTCGATGAGGTGTTGATCGTTGATCCCGGCGAGGACGACCGTGTTGATCCTGGGCGATGGGAATCCGACAGCGATGCACTTCTTGATGCCATCGAGGACAGGGGCGAGTTCGCCGCCGGTCAGGTTGTGATACTGCACCGGATCGAGTGTGTCGAGCGAGATGTTTACACGGTCCAGCCCGGCGCATCGCAACGGCCCCGCCAAATCCGCCAGTCGCCCGCCATTCGTAGTCATCGCCAGGTCCATATCCGGCGCGATGCGTCGCACGTCCGCGATGAGAGATGTAATGGATGGATGTAAGAGCGGCTCACCTCCGGTCAGGCGGAGTTGGCGAAGGTGATAGGATTCGTAGAGGAAGTGAACCAACTCCAGGCGCTGCTTGTCATCCAGGTCGCGACCATGCGATGTCGCGTCCCCGATGCCCTTGGGGCGACAGTAAAGACATCGGAGGTTGCACGCGGAGGTCACCGAGAGTCGCAGATGATCGATTCGACGACCACACCCGTCGATGAGTACGGCATCACTCTCGCGTTGGGTGCCCGCGCCGCGAATGGGATCGTCGGAGTCAACGCCCCGCCCGAGGACGCTGTATTGCGCCGATGCGCCGACAGGTGAAATGACGAGTTGATCGTGCATGATTCAGAACTTGAATGCGTACTGCAAGTAGACGTAATCGCAGTCCTCGCTGCGGCCTGATGTTTCGATGAAGTTGTTCGGCCACAGGTGCGACCAGCCAAAGAGGACCGCCGAGTGAACGTCCACCTGCCAATTGATGGTCAGGTCGAGTTCATCGCCGACATCGTTGCCGGACGAGCCGGTGACGTTTCGTCGAATGCCGCCGCCGCCCGCGTTGTAGAGGGCGTCAAGATTGGAATCGAGCCAGAAGTGAGTCCAGGTCAGTTTGGTCGTCACGTTCTTGAGCGGCTTAAACGATGCGTTGAGGTTTGGGGCGATGATGTTCTGACGCGCGGCATCGTCGATGTAGCCTAGAAACGCGTGGCCGGTGGGGTACATCTGGTAGAACGTGTCATGGGAGCGATCGCGCGGCGTGTCGTCCCCGCTGGCAAAATCAAACCCGGCCCCGAACCGCGGCGTCATCGCGGTTTGCTTGAAGGTGTAGCCCGCGTCGGAGCCGACCATCCAGGCCTTCACGTCGTCATGTGCCCACTTGCCGAATTGGCCTGCGCCTTCCACATCGTAATCCCAATTGCCGTGGGTTCCCGCGAAGCGGCTGCCAAGGGTGTAAATGGAAAGATCGCCGATGCGGTTGTTGGCGTTTGCAAAGACTCCGTTGTCGTTGACGCCGAACGCGTAGACGTCGATGACGTGGTCCTTGATCCCCTTGTAAGTTGCATAAGTGCCGTAGAACTGCTGCTCTTCGCGGAAGTGATCGATCTTGCGGTTCATCGCTTCGTTGATGTGCGTGTTCCACGGGTTGGAGAAGGGCTTCGTCATGAAGACAACGGGTTTGAACCAGAACACGTCGATGTCGAACAGTTTGCTGGTGTAGAACAGCTTGGCCCCATCGAAGCGGCGAGTTTGGTTCATCCAGTCCAGCCTGCCGACGATGCGCTCCTTGCCGTAGCTCAGTTCCTGTCGGCCCAGCCGGAGGGCCAGCGGCGTCTGCTCACCGAGGAAGCGCAGGTCCACGAAGGCCTGATTGAGGTCGAAGGTGTTTTCCATGGCCGGGGTCTGCGGGAGATCCCTGTCGGCCACGCGGGCATCGATGCCCTCGACGAAAAGCCGAAACAATTTGCGGTATTCGAAATCGGCGTGCAGGAGTTCGCGGTACACGAGGAACGTGTCATTGGAGGGATCGCGGGCGCCGAAGTTTCGATTCGTTTCCGACTCCATGCGAAGCCGGACTTCGCCGCCCAGGCGCAAGGTCCAGTCTTTGTCCAGGTGAATCCGCTTAATGGGGTCAAAAAAGTCCTTGGTGTAACTGTCGTCGGAACCATCCAAATAGGCGAAGTCCTCGTTGTACCGAAGGCCCATGTATTTTGGGCCAGGCTTGGAGATCGGGGCGCTGGTGGTCGGCTTCGCATCGTTGGATGGCCGAGTGGTCGGCTCATCCGACCATGAGCTAATCGCCTGTGTGCCGATCAAGAGCAGGGCCAACGACATCGTCTGAATTCGCATGGGGCATCCTCTCATCCAGGCGCGCAACACTTCGGCAAGCTGACACGAACTCTCCAGCGTCGCACCGCGATCTCAATTCGCACTCGTCCGACCACGTCGCGGACGATGCTCCTTATGCCGTGACGCCGACACCGGCGGCCAGACTCTTGAAGAGCGGCGAGAGGAATGCATTCACGAATGCGCCAATAATGGCGGTGAAGAAGCCGCCGAAGATGGTGCCGATCGCATTGATGAAAACGGCGGACGCTTGATCGCCAAAGCTGTCAACAAACGGGGGAAACATGAACAAACTCCTTGTTGTTGGACTCTTTCGGTGGCGGCCTATGTCTTAGGTCACTGCCATCGGTGTAACGACACAGGCACGATACACCTCTGCGCACCGTGTGCAAAGCCCTTGCTCACAATTCCACTGCGGAAAATCCATCTCGACCTGGCGAACCCATTCTGAATCCGTGTTCGGTTCTTCGAGCCAATCAAAGGTCGGGAAGCCGCACAAGGGGCAGGGAAGCCCGGCTCGGTTGGCATTTCGATTTCCAGGTTGGCTCGACAAGTCGCTGCCTGGCAACCCTTCGTTCGACCATTGAAGGAGCATCGCGTGTGTCGTCGCGATGGATTGAACTTCATTCCAGAAACTCTCGAAAACTCGAGCCGCCTCGTCGAGGTCTTCGTATCCGAAGGCGCGGGTCAGTTCCGAACAACGCTTCTCACGAACGCCGTCGGGAAGCATCTTCTCTTTTTCAAGTCGGGCATCCACGGCAATCGCCCACAACGTGGCATAGCGATCGCGGGAAAGGTCTCTGGACGCCATCGGCCCGTTGCCCGGTTTCATGGCGAGATCAAATGCGAAGTCCGGGTTCAGCATGTCGTCAACGTGCATTAGCTCGTGTCTGGCCCAATAGCAAAACGCGGCATTCTCCAACAGCGTGGCCGGCGCCACGGCCATGACCACCGTATATTGTCCAAGCGTGCCGAACAACTCAACAGTCTGAGCACGTGCGCCGGGTGCCTGGGTGACCATCAGTCGGTCGACCAGGCGGCTGACAAAAAGAAACGAAGCGACCTGCGAAGTGAGCAGATCTCGAAAGCCCAATTCGTTGAACCATTTCTCATGCAGGGCGGCAAATGCCTGATCCCGTTGGGCACCGTCCCGATGAGCATAGCAATCGGCGTATTGGCGCTCGTATTGCGGCTGAAGCGTTGCATCACGTCGCGCGGCCTCGAAGACCACGCGCTCCACCAGATTGGGTTGCACTCCGACATACATGCGATCAATCCCCCTCGCCCAGGGCGGCGGCCAATGTCGGACCCAGTTCGACCGCGCCGGGTGTTCCACACGAGATCGTCGTATCTTCATCAACGATGGGGCGCAGCTCCAACCACGACGGCCCACTCGTCACGCCAAACAGGTCGCAGGAGTGGCGCAGGACGGACTCCGCAAGGACTGCAACTCGTGAATAAAATGAATCGGGGTCGAAACGGCGGATTCGACTGAGAAAAGCCGGCATCCAGACCGAGACGTGCTCGGCAAAGAAGTCCTTCTGCGCCATGATGCAGCACTCGGCATCCCCCTGGCTCGCGGCCTTCCACTCCTTCAGCGCGAGGATCGCCAAATACTCCCACTCGGCGGCCACGTGGTCGGCTCGCTCATGCACTGTGGTGCTCATATCGAAACCGAAGGCACGGTAGTACCCCACGATGTCGGCGAGGGTCTGGCTCTGTTGGAAAACCTCCGAATCGCGATACTCCAACTCATACGGTGGGCACTCTGATCGAACGGCATGCCCGATGAGACAGTGGTAGGCCTCTTCCATCTCATCGACCGAGCAGAGGGCCTTGAACACCGCGTCGACCAGCGCGGGATCGATCCCGAGTTGGGTCGCCGATTCTCGAAGCTCGTCGTGAACGGTCGAGTCACTCAGCCGTTGGCGCAGCACCGGTGTCGGCGGGCTGAGGACGGCGGCGAGGAATCGAGCCAGCTTGGCGCGATGCAATACGGAAGAACCCTTAGATGGTGTTGGCGTGCATGGCTGGTCGCACATGAACTGGCTCCTCGACCTGTGTTCGGAATATTTCACGATTCTTGCGGTCGAACGCAATGACGGTGTCGTTAAACATCTCAAACTTCTTGCCTGCGACGGTCGTCTCCCATACCTTCGGCCCTTCCTTTATCTCATAACGAAAGATGATCCGGTTGGAGCGACGGAAGAGTTGCAGCACGGCCAGTAGTTCACGGTCGGGGGCGCGATAGCGGTCCACCGCGTCCTTCACGCCGGGGCCGAACATCTGCTCAAGGTAGTTCGTGGGCACCCATCGCGGCGGGATGTAGTAGCCGTTGGGTTCGGTTCCGAACTGTGGATAAAGCGGGAGTGCAACCTTGGCGACATGGATCAGGTAATACAACGGGTTGTAGCGGTCCTCCGTCCAGGTGCTGTCTTCATTCATCTTGACCAGCCCCTGCATGCGCACCTGTCCGATGCAGGCGGCCATGCAGCGCGTCTCCATGGGCACGCCGTCGGATTCGGGGTCGGTGCCTTCGACGCGCGGGTAGCAGCCGATGCACTTCTCGCTCGTGCGGGTCGTGCCACGATAGAGCGATTTCTTATACGGGCAGGCCTCGACGCATTTGCGATACCCACGACATTCCTGCTGATCGATCAGGACGATCCCATCCTCCGGCCGTTTGTAGATTGCGTTGCGTGGGCAGGCCGCGAGGCAGGCGGGGTAGCTGCAATGGTTGCAAAGACGGGCGAGATAGAAGAACCACGCCTTGTGCTTCTGGCTGCCGTCGATGGTCTCTCCCGCGCCGAAATCCATCGGTTTGTTCAGACCGCCCGGCGGCGTGTCTTCGTGAATGTTGGGTGCCCGCCACTCCTCCTCGGTTGGCAGATATCCGAGCACCAGATTGGGCTGATTGCCGCGGGCGACGACTTCGGGCGCCTCGAAGATGGTCTTGCCCTTCAATTCGCCGTATGGCTTGTGAGGGTCCGAGCCGGGCGCGCCTTCCCACGCGACGCCATTGGGATTGGCCTGGCCGAGCAGGTCGAGTGTCTTCACATCCCAATGCTGGGGGTATCCGCCATAAGGCTTGGTCTCGACATTTGTCCACCACATGTGCTCCTGTCCCTTTGAAAAGGTCCAGGTGCTCTTGCACGCCATCGTGCAGGTTTGGCAACCGATGCAGCGGTTGATGTTGATGACGAATGCGAACTGCTCTTTCGGCGTCGCCTGCGGATAGGGGTATCCCATCGGACGACCGAGGTGCCAGTTATAGACAGAGGGCATGGAAAACTCCTTCAATGATGACGTCTTCAACAAACTCCCGCTTCGGTGGCCGAGAAGTTCCACGCGAGAAGCTGATCCGCAAGCGTCACATACCGCTTCCGTTCGGCGGCGAGACGGGGGTCGCGGTCTAACTTCTCGAATCCGTGCAGGATGCTCTCTTTTTGCTTTGCATCCAGCAGGTTCTCAGCCAGCATGAAGAGGACGTTGTCCTCTTTGAGGATGTGCTGTCGCAGCATATTCACATAGGCGACGATTTCGCGGTACACGGTCTTTCGCGCAACGTCATCGCCGCCTGCCGCGGCCGTCATGTGTGCGCAGATCATGCGAATGTGCGACCGCCCCTCGTCATGGTCGTGAAGCATGCAGCCGATCGGCCCACCGTCACGCGGCACGCCGGCCTGCTCCATCGCGGGGAACAACTCATTCTCTTCCTTGGCGTGGTGGCATCCATCGGCGAAGTTCCGGAAGAAATCCAGAGCCTGCTCAAGGAATGGCAGATCAAACGCCCGCTCCTCCACCATTCGCTCGACGGCATCCAACACGCGCTCGATGACCCGATGTTCATCCATCAGAATCTGCCGGATCGCGCCTTCATTCGGACGGCTGCCATTGTCATTTGTGGTCATGGGTTACTCCTAGCTTTCCAAAATCGGCAGGTGAATGTGACCGCCGGGCGACGATTCGATTTTGACGCCACGGCCATGCGGGCCGCGGAGTTGGAATTGCTGCTGGATCATGGCTTGAAGCTCTTCGCGACCGAGTTGCCTAAGCGCCAGACTCGGCCCCGCGAACTCGCCTTCGGTAAATAGCGAAAGAATGCTCTCCGCGCTGAGTCCGATTCGGATGTACTCCTCGATGAAGCACTCCGCCATTTCTCGCGCGGCCGATAGATCATCGACTTCGATCTCCACCCCGGTCAGGGTCATGGGGTCTGTTTCATCCGGGTCGTCGTAGGGCATGAGTTCCGTTCTCCGTGTTCAACAACGCGATGAATCAGAAATCCTCGATCTTCACCGGCGGTGTCGCGCTTTGGTCGGCTCCGACAAATCCTCCGGCGAGGTACCTTTTCATCATGTCGCTTTCTTCGCCCGGCGACATGCCGCCCGTTGCCGGCAACCAGATTCCCTTGCCGCCCAGTCCGCCATCTTCGGCCTTGACCACGCGAACGAGCGTCTCTTTCGGAACGGTGTTGATCGCGTGATTGTCAGCCTCGCCGCCGAAGATGAACGCCATGAAGGCCTTGGCCTTGTGGAAGAGGGTGTCGGTCTGGTGCATGGGCATGTGCCAGTTGCGCGTGACACTCTGCTGCGAGCCGTACCGCAGATTGGCCTGATAGCCGTCATCGGAGAGGGCGCGTCCATCGGCGCGGGTTTCATGGGCCTTGACGCTTTTCTCCGTCGCGATGTATGGGGCGTGCTTGATCATGATGCAGCTATACGGGTACGCGGGGTTGTACACGGCCCGAAGCATCAGCCGCGCGACCTTGTAGAACGGATCGTTGGGCTTCGCGCCGACGTAGGGTCGGTCCGCCGGATTGGCATCGACATAAACAAAATCGCCGTTGTTGATGCCCAGGTCCTTCGCGGCCTGCGGGTTGATGTGCATTTGGTGTTCGCCGACATAGGGTGCCCGCTTGTCCATGCGATGAGGATCGCCAAAGCTGCTGTCCCAAATGTTGTGCCAGTCGACGTTGCTCCAGGACGAATGCACTCGGTGGCGCGTCTTTGGCGTCAGGGCGTAGAACTTGAAGCCCTTCTCCCACAGGAAGTTCTTCGTTTGCTTGACCTGACGCCAGGGCATCTTGATGTTTCGCACCGTCCGCTCATCCCAATGCTCGGCCTCGGGGCTGATGCCGTAGTCGTTGGGTCGGATGTAGGGGTTGCTGGAGACAATGACATTGGGCAGGTATGGCGTGGCTTCCGTGCCTTCACGGTGAACGATGAAGTTCTCGCCGTATTCCAGCGCCTCGGGGATGTCGGCATAGGCATGAAGTCGGCCGGTGTCCGTGTGGAATGGCTCGTCGTCGTGGACCTGTTCCCAAAATGGAATGCGTGGGTAGGTCCGAAAGAGCATCAGCGCCGAACCGGGAGGGCCGTACTTGCCGGCCATGATGTCGTCCAGTTTGTAACCAATCGTCGTCGTACAGGTATCCAACAATCGCTGGAGATAGACCCGTCGCTTGCCCTCATGTTCAAACTTGAAGCAGTTGTAGAATTTCTGCTTCCACTCGCCGCCGAGTTCTTCGCCGACGGCTTTGGCGACGTTTGCAAGTATCCAGAGATCGTCCCGCGAATCGAAGACGGGCTTGATGCCGCCCTTCCAAATCTGTAGGAAGGGGTTCGAGCAGGAGGCCGTCACCTCTAAATCCTCGAACTCCACCCAACTGTTCGCCGGCAGGCCGAAATCGGAGTACTGCACCGACGAGGTCATCACGATGTCCTGGGCGATGATCATCTCGATGTTCGGATTGACGTTCTTAAACATGTCGTAGGCGTGCTTCGCGTTGTTGAACAGGTTCACATTCGTGAAATGAAGCGCCTTGGTCGGCGTCGGCATGTGGGTGTTGCCGGTGAACACCTTGCGCCCATCCTTCGGAGTGTTCACGATCAACGGGCGGTCGCCGTGATTCCAATAGGCCGGTTCTTCGTCCTTTGCATAACCATGAACATGAACCGCCTTGCCGGGTGCCTTCTCGTCCAGGTTGAGTTCAAACGGATCTTCCGCCACCCATCCCTTGAAGCCGGGGCCGGTGACGGCGCTGCCCTGAAAGAGCGCGGCCTTGTAGTTGCCGGCCCAACCGTGGACGCCAGCGCCCGGTTTGCCAAGGTTTCCGGTGAGCAGCATGGGGAGCAGTGCTGCACGATTGGCCTCGGTCGCATGGAACCAATGATTGATGCCTTCGCCCTGATGAATGGACACCGGGCCGCCGGCCTTTGTGACGTCCCAGATGTCCTTCGCGAGTTGCTCGATGAGCTGCTTCGGGCAATGCGTGATCTCCGCGACGCTGTCGACGTCGTAGTCCTTGAGGTGGATTTGGTACATCGACCAGAGCGTCATGACTTCCACTTCCGTGCCATCGACGAGCTTGACCTTCCATGTGCCGCTCATCGTCGGATCGATGCCCTTCGACAGCATCCGCTTGCCGACGTCATCGCGCGTGATCGCGACGGGCTTGTTCGTCTTCGCGTCCCACACCACGCGGTCGCCCAGTCGCTTGTGTTGTTCTGCTGTAAGCCCCTGTACCTTCATGCTCGGGCCATCTTTGGCGAGGCTGCTCGCATACCCCGGGAAAATCTCTTCCGCTCGGAGTCGCACGAGCGTGTCGGTGCGGACGAGGAGCGGAAAATCGGTGAAGCCCTTAACGAAACTCTCGTCGTACCAGGCGTGATCCATCATGATCCGCGTGATGCCCAGCCAAAGGGCCGCATCCGTCGCGGGGCGAATCGGAATCCAGTAATCGGCCTTGGTGCTGGGTGCGCCATACTCCGGTGCAATGACCACGATGCGCCCGCCACGCTCCATGCACTCGATAAACCAATGGGAATCCGGCAGTTTGTTCTCCACCAGATTCTTCCCATCCATGATGATGAGCTTGCTGAATCGCAGATCGTTGAAGTCGCAGTCGGAGTTCTGTAGCCCATGCACCCACGGCTGTCCCGGTGTTTGGTCGCCGTGCCAGGTGTAGTTGCTCCAGTTGCGCCCCGCCTTGGCCTTGTCCGGGCCGACCTTGCGAATTGCCGAGTCGAGCAGGGCCATGGAGTTGTTCAGACGATACATGCCGTACTTGCCGAGCACGCCGAGCAGGCCCATCCCGCCGCGCATCTTGAAGGTGCGCGTTCCCGCGCCTTCCATCGGCTGAATCATTTCCTCGGGGTACCCCTGTTCACGCAGGAGCTTCGCACCGGTCTCGCCGCTATAACGTTTACCAATGGCCACATAGCCCTTGGCGATGTATTTCAGGGCACTGTCCCAGTCGATCTTGAGATGGACGTCCGTGCCGCGACTGTCAAACTTGTATTTGGTTTTGACCTCAGGCGTGAGTGCGGGGAACCCGTCGTCGGCCCACTGCTTCCACCCTTTGCGAATGATCGGGTGCTTCAATCGGTAGGGACCATAGACCAATCGGTGAAACGTATAACCCTTCGCGCATTGGCGGGGATTCCAATTCGCAGTCGCCTTGTTTCCGTAGAGGTCGGCGTATTTGTCCATGTCGTATTGAGCACCCATCCGGACAATGACGCCGTTTCGCGTATAGGCCAGGACACGGCAGGCATGGGTGTCGTTTGGCGAGCAGACCCAACTGAACGTGCCGTCGTAGGCATATTGGTCGCGATAGATCTTCTCCCAGCCACGCGCGGGATAGCCAGCCAGCGGGTTGCCGACGTCGGGCCGGGCCGCAAGGCTTTGAAGCGGCCAACTCAAAATACCACTCGCGCCGGCGGCAAGCACCACGCCTGTCTCGATGAACTCACGCCGAGAGGGTCCGGAAAGACGGTTCGACTTCATGATTCAATTCTCCATTGCACGGCCGCAATGACTCGGTCCGATCACTCAATCACAAGCTTTTGCCAAATGCTGATGTTCTTCTTGCCGT
This sequence comes from Planctomycetota bacterium, assembly GCA_038042195.1. Classification (GTDB taxonomy): domain Bacteria; phylum Planctomycetota; class Phycisphaerae; order UBA1845; family UTPLA1; genus JACRIM01. Next base: position 23,273 of record JBBTET010000026.1, read on the forward strand.
CGCGATCTCCCTCGCTTCCATCCCAGATGGCGAATGAAACCGGGAGATAATCTCCGGCCTTGAACGCCCGCTCGTCCACCCCTTCGCCGGCCTCATGGCTGCATGGAAGATCGAGTGTGCGCTGCATCTGTACTGTCCAAACCCCGCGCTCATAGAGCGCCTGCCCCTGAACCAACTGCGCGGCTGCCGGCTTGCCGGAGAGCGTGCCCGGCCCACGAGCCACGAGGCACTCGACCGGCGTCTTCAGCGTGGGGTCCGCCACCAGATTGCCCGCGCCCCAGGCGGTGATGTATTTTGGAAAATGTTCCGTGATGGCTCCGTGAGACCAATCAACCGAGGACATGTCCTTCGCGCGGATGGGACATTCGTCATACATGTCCACCGCCCGCTGTGGAAATGCGGCGTCGACGTCTTGATATCCACTGGCAATGTTTTTCTGCCGATCAGCCTTCCACATCCAGATGTTGACGCCGCCGTGTTGCGACGGATCGCCCATGTAGAAGGGCGGATCGCTGGACATCGAAAACTGAATGGCTACGGCATCACGAAACTCTTCCACGCGCACCGCACGGTCATCCGACGTCGGGTCCAGCCAACTCAAGCGGATCGCAAGCTCGTCTGCGTTGTGGATCGCCTGAACCACCAGTCCTTCGACGCGATGGTCCGTCCACCACAAGGGCGCGAGAGCGACATAGGACGGTCGAGCCTGATTCCACATGGAGTCTTTTGGACCAGAGGGCAGCGGACCCACCAGATTGGGCGCGCTGATGGTTCCCTGACGAAGCTGGGCACGATCCTGGGAGCCGGAGCGCGCCAGTGATTGAACGTAGTGGATCAAGTCCCACACATCGTCGGATGGATAGTTCCCCTCCGACGCGGGCATGGGAGTTCCGCGCATGCCTTTCATGATTCGGCAATACAGTTCGGGGCCTTCCATGCTGCCTTTGAAGATTCCATTGACAAAAGATCGCGGCGGATCGGGAAACCCCTCGTCGTCGTATTTCACGGCGTCGGCCACAGGGTGACCGTCCTGCCCGTGGCACGAAGCGCACGCCTCGATGTAGATGCGTCGCCCGTTGAACCATCGGAGGTCGTCCCCCTTGGGTTCGGATGGCACCACGACGGCCGGGCCTGGTTGAGTTACGACTGCGAGTTGCGCCGACACTTCATCCAGCTTGATCTCGCCGGCTGCCACTTGAGCGTTGAGGTCTTTCCGTGCGGTGGCAATCCAAATACTGCGAACATGCTGCACCAGGGCCTTCAGGTCTGCGATGGGCAAATGCCCCCACGGCGGCATCGCGGAGCCGGGCATTCCACGGCTGATCGTCCGAAGCAGATCGTCGTCCGAGGGAATCTGGTTCTGCGTGGTGCTGAGTTTGAATTTGCCGAGCTTGAAGTTCCGGGGGCGGGGGTTCATCAGATAGGCGAAGGGGCCTGCCCCATCTCCTTCGGCACCGTGACAAATGACGCACTGGCGAGCAAAAAGCTCGCGCCCGCGGGCCGCCATGGGAGACTCGGGAGAAGCGGCCACGGTCGCCCCGGAGGTTGGGGCTTCCGCAGAACCCTTTTGGGTCTTCGCGGGCGCGTCGCTGCGGGTGACTGGTTTGGCGGCAGGCTGCCCGGAATTCAACCCTCGCGCGGTACACGCCAGCAGAAGCGTCGTGACGCCGAGCAACCAGGCCATCGAAGACAGTTTCGTTCTGATTTGTTCAGCCGGCATGAGTTCGATCCTCCATCCGTTGACGGGCACCATATTAGTGACTTCACGATATACTTGTCAATAATACAACCACAAATAAAAAGACTATTTTCTTTCGCCGCGGCGCACGCCGGACAACCCCTCCACGCCGATGGTGTCAAGCGTGGTATCCTCGAGCATGTTCCGGTACGCCACCGCGATCGGTTTCCAATATTCATGAAAGCCGCACGGGTTTCGGTCATTGCAGCGCGGTTGGCCAAATGGGCAATTTGAACGGTTTAAGATATCGTCGAAGGGAGCCAGAATCTCACTGAGATACAGCTTGTTGCGCGGACGGGCCAGACGAAAGCCGCCGCCCACCCCGCGCGTCGATTCCAAGAGGCCCGCTCGAACGGCATCCCGAAGAATGCGTGACAAGTAGTGTGACGGCACACCGGTTTTCGCTGCGATCTCTTTCGCCAACACCGGGTCTTTATCGCCCTGGCCGGCGATGTACACAAAGGCCCGCAGGGCATATTGGGCGGTCATGGACAACATAAGTGATATCCTGACATCTTGGTCATCATATCGTCCGCCTGAACTTTCAGACTGTCAAGTACGTTCCTGGGTCGGCTCAGGGACGCCGCCAAACCACGACCATGTCGTTGCTCCGGGCAGGATCAAACGCGGATTCGCCCAATGATCCGTGGACAGTTTCCACTGCACCACCGGCCTGCTGAATCGTCTTCGTAAGCCATTCAAATGAAAGGTGCAGCAACGGCTCGGACCTCGAATGCCATTGCACCGGCTCAACGGAATCATCCACCTCCAGGAAGTCCACGAACGCCTGAGTTTCCGAACGATGAAGGCACTTGATGAAAAGCCGGGGACGACCATCCACTTCAATCCGCACCACCTTCTGCCATCGCACCGGGCCGCACTCAATCGCGGCCAGATTCAGAACCTGAATAACACCGATACCGCCCATGCGAACTGCATGGACCATTTCGCTAATCGCCACCTGAGCCGCCGCAAGACTCCCGGCCAGCAAGAGCGAATTGCCAAGGCAGACGACGGCATCAAACGTGGCCGTGGATGCTGTCGGCTCGACGTACGACCGTTGGACCCATCGAAGGCGCTTTCCTTCGCCATGGAGGCGGCGACATTGATTGAGCATAGCCCCGCTGATGTCCGAGCCTTCCACGTCGAGACCCCACCCATGAAACATGGCGGCGTGATGGCCCGTGCCGCAGGCCACGTCGGCGACGCGTTGCACATTGTTCTGCTTAAATAGTTTCTCTAAAAAACACGAATCGCCTACCAGGCGCTTGGGCCAATCGACTAGGAGGTCATAGCGATCCGCGAGCATGTCAAAGGTGGTACCCATGTCATTGTCCGAGCCGCCCTGTTCGGCCGATTCGACAGCAGGTATGTCGGCAGTCGCGTTGGCTGACTTTCGCGAATATCGACATGTTGACATACAAGTATAGAATAACTCGTAAGAGGGCGTCTGTCAAGCATTTTCCAGAGCGGGCATGCGTCCAATGAGGTGCCGTTCCCCTTATATCTTGTGTTCCGATAGAAGGCTGCGCCGTTTTTGCTAAACCGCTCCGACATCTCATCCCTCCTTGACCTTTGACGATATAAACGATAACTTGATATAGAACTCAGTAATGCGTCCGGGGTGCCCGATGGCCGATCCGAATAATAAGACCCGCACGACCGCCGCTCCCAGGCGATCCGCACGGAAGGTCCCGCGTGCGGCGCGCGACTACAGTCGTTGGCGAGCCGGTACCCTGGCCATGGTGTATGTGTTGATGGCCCTCCACATCGCACATTGGAAGTTGGCCGGCAAGACCCTTGCTCCACTTGAACTTAATGAGGTGATGTACACGCTGGAACTTGGCATTGTCACCGCCGGCTTCCTTTTCATGGTGGTCGCCGTGTTGGCCACCGCGCTGTTTGGTCGTTTCTTCTGCTCCTGGGGGTGCCACATTTTGGCACTACAAGACCTTTGTGCCTGGTTGCTTGCCAAGATGCGGATTCGCCCCAAGCCGGTTCGCTCGCGTGTGCTCTTGCTCGTTCCCCCGTTGGCCATGTTTTACATGTTTCTCTGGCCACAGGTCTCCCTGCTGGTTTCCGGTGGGGCGCTTCCTCAGTTGCACATGCGCACCGATGCGCAGGGCTGGGCCTCCTTCCTCACGACCAATTTCTGGCGCAATCTCCCCGGCCCCTGGATCACCATCATTACCTTCGCTATCTGCGGCTTCGCCATCGTGTACGTCCTTGGCTCCCGTGGATTCTGCACGTACGCCTGTCCATACGGGGCTGCGTTTGCGCTGGCGGATCGGTTCGCCCCGGGGCGAATCAAGGCCGTTGGTGATTGCTCGAAGTGCGGTATCTGCACGGCGGTATGCCAATCGCGGGTCCGCGTGCATGAAGAAGTCGCTCGATTCGGCAGGGTCGTGAACCCGTCATGTCTGAAGGACCTTGATTGCGTGACGGTTTGCCCCAACGGTGCACTGGCCTACGGGCTGTCCCGTCCCGCGATCATGGAAGGGATTCGGCCGATTGCGAAGGGCGGCCTGCCCTACGATTTCACATGGCCCGAAGACACTTTGATCGGCCTCATGACGGTGGTCAGTCTGCTGGTTTTTCGTGGTCTGTATCGCGCGGTGCCGTTCTTGATGACGCTCGCCATCGGCGGCATTTTGGGCTACCTGGTGGTTGTTGCCTTGCGCATGTTCCAAAGGCCAACAGTTCGAATTAACAACTTTCAGCTTACGACGGATGGACGCCTGACTCGCAGCGGAATTGTCTTCTCCCTCGTTGGCAGCCTCCTCGCGGGCTTTACCGTGCACAGTGGGTTCATTCGATTCCACGAATGGCGTGGGGACCGATTGTTCTCACAGGTGGCTGCGGATGGTGCGGAACCGCTCAAGGGAAATGATCGCGTCGTCGCGGAGCAGGCGTTGGCATCATTCGGGTTTTGCGATAACTGGGGGTTGTTCCATCCACCCGAACTCCTGAGGCGGACGGCATGGTTGAATCGTCGTTGCGGCAATTCGGCCCGTGCGAGCCAGTATTTGGAACGCGCCATCACGGCTGATCCGGCCAATTCTTTGATACTTTGCGACTGGGCACGCAACCAAACGGACAAAGGCGAGGCCGCCGCGAATAAGGGAGATTCGGTACTCGCTCATTCGTATTTTGCCGAGGCCGTGCGCTGTCATCCCGAGAATGCGACTTATCATTACAATCTGGCAGTGATCCTCGGCGTCATGGGAAGGCGCGATGAAGCCGCCGCGGAATACCGACTTACGCTTCAACTGAATCCTAACGATGTCGAATCGCATAACAACCTTGCGTTTATCATGCTTGATCGCGGCGACATCGAGTCGGCTCGTCCGCTACTGGTTCGTGCCCTTGAATTGAATCCCAACTATGCGCCGGCGCATTTCAATCTCGGTCGCGTTTATCACGCGATGGGCCGATGGGGTGACGCGCGGCGATCACTCGAAACCGCAAGACGAACGGACCCCAACTACACACCATACGTCAACGAACTATTAGCCAGCGAGCCGCGAGACGTTCGGCCGACCCTACCCTGAGTTTGAAGTAAGGAATGAATCCATGCACAAGCGCTCCTGGGCCGAACCCTTCAAGATCAAGATGGTTGAACCCCTACGCATGACGACTCGCCCCGAGCGTGAGCGGGCCATCGCCGAGGCCGGGTACAACACGTTTCTCCTGAAGAGCAAAGATGTTTACATCGACTTGCTGACCGACTCCGGCACTTCCGCCATGAGCGATCGCCAATGGGCTGGTATGTTGCTCGGCGACGAAGCCTACGCCGGGTCGGAAAACTTCTATCACCTCGAATCCGCCGTCCACGAGGTCTATGGCTACAAACACCTGATACCCACCCATCAGGGCCGTGGGGCCGAGCACATCCTGAGCAAGTTGTGCATCAAGCCCGGCGACGCCATCCCGGGAAACATGTACTTCACCACGACCCGGGCGCATCAGGAACTCGCCGGCGGCCGATTCGTCGATGTCATCATTGATGAGGCCCACGACCCGCAAAGCGAGCATCCGTTCAAGGGCAACGTGGACCTCGGCAAGCTGGCTGCCGTGATCGAGTCAGTCGGCGCGAAACGTATCCCCTATGTCACCCTGCACGCAACCGTGAACATGGCCGGGGGACAACCGATCAGCATGGAAAACGTGCGCCAGGTTTCGTCACTCTGCAGACAGCACGGCATCAAGATTTACCTGGATGCCACCCGCGCCGTCGAGAACTGTTATTTCATCAAACAACGTGAACCCAGCTACGCCGACCAGTCGCTTGCCGAAATCCTGCGCGAACTCTGTTCCCATTCCGACGGTTGCACCATGTCCGGCAAGAAAGACTGCCTCGTGAACATCGGCGGGTTTCTTGCGGTGAATGACGATGACCTTGCCGACGCCGCTCGCAACATGGTCGTGCTCTACGAGGGACTCCACACTTACGGCGGATTGGCCGGCCGTGACATGGAAGCCATGGCCATCGGCATTCGTGAATCCATCGAGTTCGACCACATGCGCGCCCGAATCGGGCAGGTGGAGTACCTGGGCCGGCTGCTTCAGAACGCCGACATTCCTGTCGTCCGGCCGATTGGCGGGCACGGCATATTTCTCGACGCAGCCCGGTTTCTACCGCATGTGCCGCGAGAGGAGTTTCCCGCGCAGTCACTTGCCGCAGCGCTCTATGTGGACTCCGGCGTACGAGCGATGGAGCGCGGGGCCGTCTCAGCGGGCCGTGATTCACAGACCGGGAAAAATATGCTCCCACGACTCGAGTTGGTGCGGTTGACGATTCCGCGCCGAGTCTATACACAAGCGCACATGGATGTCACCGCCGAGTCGGTTGTGGAACTCTATTCGCAACGCGAACAGATCGTCGGCCTTCGATTCACCCATGAACCCAAGCACTTGAGATTCTTTCAGGCGCGGTTTGAGCCGGCGACCGGGAGTCGTATTATTCGCGAAACGTGACCGGCAGCCCTAAGTTTCTGGAATCGGTCGGCTGTAATGGTCTCTTGTGATTGAGCGGTGATGTGCTATTCAAGAATGCGGCACATGGAGGAATGCAATGATGGATCACTCCGCTAGCAAACCTGAGAACACGTCTCGCCGCGGCTTTGTCGCGGGGATTTTCATGTTTGCCGGCCTCATCGCCGGGTATGGCGCAGGCGCGTTGCACTTCTTCCGCTATCTGGTTCCCCTGCGAAGCAACGGCAAGAAACGAGAGATGTTCGTCGGCACGCTCGACGCCTTCGCAGTCGGCACGACGCGCACGGTGCGCGACCCACGCGGACAGGAAATCATCATTGCCCGCACGTCGAACAACCCCGAACACCGGGTCTCGGACTTCCAGGCGCTCTCGACAAAATGCCCACACCTCGGCTGCAAGATCCACTGGGAATCCGGCAAAGAGCGTTTTCGATGTCCGTGCCACGAGGGGATTTTCGATAAACAGGGCAAGGCCATCTCCGGCCCTCCGGCCCAAGAGGGCAAGAATCTCACCGAGTACGAAGTCCGCGTGAACGAAAAAACCGGCTGGGTCTACGTGATGGTCGGACAGGAGTCGTCCTATGGCGCATGAACCCGGCGTTGGCGAACGGCATATTCGCGCCACCGGCGGCCGCTTGTGGCAACTGCTGCCCGTCGACTGGGGCAAGATTCAGGAGGTCACGAACGAGCCGGTGCCGGGCCACATCAAGCGATGGTGGTTCGCATTGGGCGGCACACCGGCCTACTTGTTTTTGATTCAGATCACCACCGGCATCTTGCTGTCATTTTATTACGTCCCTTCGCCCGACCATGCCTACGACAGCGTCGCGGCCATCACACACGCCGTGCCCTTTGGCTGGTTCGTCCGCAGCATTCACAAATGGGCCGCAAACCTGATGATCATCACGGTCCTGTTGCACATGTGCCGTGTGTTCTTCTCCTGCGGCTTTCGACATCCGAGGCAGGTGAATTGGGTGGTCGGCTGCGGGCTGCTGCTCTGCACGCTCTCGCTCGGCTTCACCGGTTATTCGCTCATCCAAGAGCAACTCAGCTACTGGGGCATCACCGTCGCGTCGGAATTGGTTTCAAACGTGCCGCTCCTCGGTCCGACGCTTGCCAACTTCATGCGTGGTGGCGAGGAGATCGGGCCGAACACCTTGACACGCATGTTCAATCTGCACGTCGGCATCCTGCCCGTCGTCACCATCCTCTTGATCGGACTGCACGTTGCCGTTCTCCGGCTGCATGGCGTCTCCGATCTTTCGTTTACCGATCCACGTCTGCAACCCGGCAACGATCGACTGGCGAAGAGCCTGCCTGGCGTGCGCCTCATGGCTTTGCTTGCTGCACTTGGCGCGGTGGGTTGCATCCTGGCGGCCGCGTTCCGCACCACGGCGATTACCATCGTGGCCACGGATCTCAGCGTGGAAAGCACTCGCCTGCTGTGCCTCATCGTTGGCGGATTGCTGGCCACGGCCTCCGCGCTACTCGCCCAGGGCCACATGTACGGGCTTCTGCTTTGGCTGGCCATCAGCATCCTGGCCATCGCCAAACTCATCTTCGACCTAACCCACCATGAGGCTATACATGTGACCGGCTGGATCGTCATGGTGCTGGTGCTGGGCGTCACTGCTGTGTACGGCGTGGTTCGACAGGATCGCTTCATCGAGGGCAAGGGCGTCGACAAGCCGTTCAATTTCTTCCCCGATCACATCATCACTGAGCTGCTGATCGGCACGCTCCTGTTGTTCCTGCTCACGCTCATGACGCTTGTATTCCCTGCGGAACTGGCCGAAAGGGCCAACCCGCTGGTGACGCCCGATCACATCAAGCCCGAGTGGTATTTCTTTTTCCAGTTCCGCATGTTGAAGCTGACCGGCCTGAACACAGCGGTGGTGATGAGCGGGGCGCTCGTCCTGATGATCGTTCTCTGGCCATGGATCGACAGCCTGCTGGAACGAATCGCTCCGCGAAAAGACTTGGGAATCTATATTGGAATAGTGGCTTTTCTGGCCTTCCTGACATTCACCGTATGGGAAGCAATGGTCTAAAAGGTAAAAGGACCAATCATAAGGAAACATGCATGTCGCTTAATCTCAAACGGATCATTGTCTTTGTCTTGGGTGTGGCTCTTTGTGCTGCGCTGATCATGGTCGCTGAGACCGAATCGCGTCGCCATCAACCGGCTCACAAGATGCCGATGTCGACGGTCTTGGCCCTGACGCCGGAAGCGAGCCGCAACTGTGTCGACTGCCACGCCAAGTCGTCGCCGGCCATCGTCGAACACTGGAAGGGCAGCACCCACGCCCACAAGGGCGTCGGCTGCGTGGAGTGTCATCAGGCGGAGAAGGTCGATGCCGACGGCTTCGATCACTACGGCGCGCACATCGCCACCGTGGTCACTCCGAGGGATTGTGCACGGTGCCATGTCAAGGAATCGCAGGAGTTCGCCCAAAGCCACCATTCGAAGGCCGGCAACATCCTTGCCTCGCTCGACAACACCCTTGCCGAAAACGCCGAGGGCATGCGCGGCTTCTTCAATCCGCATTCACCGACCCCCGGCAAGTTAGTCACCGAAGTCAACGGCATGGCCAGCGCCAGTCTTGGCTGTCGCCAGTGTCACGGCGGCAAGGTCGGCCTCATGACCAAGGATGGCGGCATGGTGACGGTTGATGACCTCAAGCCAGGTGCCGACGGCGTACCCACCAACACTTTGGTGCTCGCGAATCTCGTTCGCAACGAAGAGGGCCGTCCGAAATACCATCCCTCGACCTGGCCCAACACCGGCATCGGCCGATTGAATCTCGACGGCTCTCTCGGCTCCTGCTCGGCCTGCCACAGTCGACACGACTTCTCGCCGCGCCGCGCCCGCCAGCCCGAAAGCTGCGGCAAGTGTCACATGGGACCGGACCACCCACAGAAGGAAATCTACGAAGAGTCAAAACACGGCATCGCCTATCGCGATCTGCGCGACCTGATGAATCTCGATGCCGAATCGTGGATCCTCGGACAGGATTATTCCGCCGCTCCGACCTGCGCGACGTGTCATATGTCCGGCAACACCAAGAATGGCGGTCGAATCACTCACGATCCCGGTGAACGAATCTCTTGGACCAATCGACCACCCATCAGTCAGGTCATGGACACCGACAAGGCCCACAAGGTCGTCATGGAACTGGACCCGACCAAACGCGCCGAGCAGATCGTGGATACAGCCGAGCAAAAGCGCAATCGCATGAAGGATGTCTGCCTGCATTGCCACACGCCCGACTATGTGAACGGTTTCTACAAGCAGTACGACGATCTTGTGATACTCTTCAATGAGAAATTCGCGAAGGCGGGCAAGAAGATCATAACCGCTTGTTATGAACAGGGTCTGCTAACCAAGCAGGACTTCGACGAAGAGATCGAGTGGAGCTATTACCTGCTCTGGCACCATGAAGGACGGCGGGCGCGAATGGGTGCCTCCATGATGGGACCGGACTACACCCATTGGCACGGCATGTTTGAGGTGGCGGAACGCTTCTATCAAGAGTTTATCCCGCAGGCCCAGCACCTGGTCACCAAGGCCGCCGCTGATGGTAAGAAGCCTCAGGCCGAGATAGTCAACAAGGTCTTGAACGATGTCCTCAGCCGACCCGAGCATGGATGGAAAAAATATGACGATCCACTCACGACAGGTAAAGTCCCCGGTCATTAGGATGCGACCGTGAACACGATTATCGAGCCGTTTCGGATCAAGTCCGTGGAACCGATCCGAATGACGACGCGCGACCAGCGCGAACGCATTCTGCGTGAGGCCGGTTGCAATGTGTTTCTCATTCGGGCCGAGGATGTGCTCATCGACTTGCTGACCGACAGTGGCACCGGTGCCATGTCGTCGGAGCAGTGGGCGGGGATCATGCGCGGGGATGAGTCCTACGCCGGGGCGACCAGCTTCTACCGCTTCCACGATCGCATCACCGAATTGACGGGCTTCGAGCATGTGCTGCCTACGCACCAGGGTCGGGCGAGCGAACGCATCCTGTTTGAATTGGCCGGCGGTCCGGGCAAGGTCGTGCCGAACAACGCGCACTTCGACACGACGCGGGCCAACGTCGAGCACTCCGGCGCGCGGGCCGTCGACCTGCCGATTCTTGAGGCCGCCGAACCGTCGAATCGCTATCCGTTCAAAGGCAACATGAATGTCGCCGCGCTGGAGCGACTCATCGCCGAGGTGGGGCGCGATCGAATTCCACTCGTCATGGTCACGGTCACGAACAACAGCGGCGGTGGCCAGCCTGTCAGCATGCAAAATCTTCGCGACGTTCGGGCCGTCTGCGACCGTCACAAGTTGCCGATGTTTCTCGACGCCTGCCGATTTGCAGAGAATGCGTACCTCATCAAGCTCCGCGAGCCGGCCATGGCGGATCGCACGATTCGTGAAATAGTGCGCGAGATGTTTGATCTGGCCGACGGTGCCACGATCAGCGCCAAGAAGGACGGCATGGTCAACATCGGCGGCCTTTTGCTCCTGCGCGATGAGGAAATGCTGCAACGCGCTAGCACACTGTTGATACTCACAGAGGGCTTCATCACCTACGGCGGTCTCGCGGGCCGCGATTTGGAGGCGATGGCCCAGGGCTTTGAAGAGGTCGTCCAGGAGGATTACCTCGCCTACCGTATCCGCAGCGTCGAATACCTCGGCGAAAAGCTTCTCGCTGCCGGCATTCCCATCATCGAGCCGCCGGGGGGCCATGCGATTTACATTGATGCGGGTGCATTTTGTCCGCATATTCCGCCCGAGCAATTCCCGGGGCAGGCGGTTGTGTGTGCGTTCTATCGGATCGGTGGGATCCGAACCGTGGAGATTGGTTCGGTCATGTTCGGAGGATCTTCATCAGGTGTAATGCCCTCGTCGGCTAACGAGACTCTGCGAATCGAAGGGCCGGTTCGACCCCGACTCGAATTGGTTCGTCTGGCGATGCCACGGCGCGTGTACACCCAAAGCCACATCGACTATGTCATCGAAGCTGCAACGGAGTTGGCGGAACATCGCAACCACCTCCGCGGGCTTCGAATGATCTACGAACCGCCGGTATTGCGTCACTTCACCGCCCGATTCGAGGAAATATAGGCCGCCGCCACCCGGGGCGGTTGAAATGGGAATGTCCTCTGGGTATATTGATGATATGCGGATCGATTTGTCATCTGTGTTCGCCTTCGGAGGGATGCTGCCGTGAAACACATGCGATACCTATGCCTCTCATACATGACCGCTTTGTGCCTTGTCGTCGGTTTTTGTGGATCGGCTCGTGCAACTGAAGTCACTGGAACCGTCGTTCGTCAGAGCGATCTCGCGCCGATTGCCGGTGCAAAGGTGACACTTCAAGCATCGCTCGCTCACACCTTTACGGCAGGCGACGGCACATTCTTCCTTTCCGTACCGGCCGGCCCAGGGAAAGTCGTGGTCGGAGCCGCCAAGGGATATTTCAACAAGGGGGCCACCGTGACGTCGCCGGCGTCCGGAGTGCAGATCGTTCTCCAACCAGTTCCACAGGACAACAATCCGTCGTATGCGTTGGTAGCACCGGAGACCTGTGGCTCGTGTCATCCGAATCAACTCGCCCAGTGGACGGGGTCGCCCATGGCCCGTGCCGGACAAAACACCTGGGTCCATGATATTTACAACGGCATGGGAACGGCCGGTGGAATGGGTGGTTTCGTCTATACGCGTGACTCCGTCTTCGCGCCGACCAATCCGAACTCCGAATGTGCCTCATGTCATCAGCCTGAGTCGTGGATCCCAACACCCTTTAGCCGAATGCAAGGGCCGCAAGACGCAGGCTATCCATCAATCGCAACGGTGCATGGCGTGTCGTGCGACACCTGCCACAAAGTTGCTGACGTTGATGTGAGCAAGATCAATTTCCCGGGAATCTTCCCCGGTGCCGTGATATTTACACGCCCCAATGGCTCGCCGGCCCAACAGGTGCAATACGGCCTGCTCGGCGACACCATGGTCAACCAGACGTTTATGATGCGCGCGTCCTATCAGCCGCAGCTCATGGCCGAAGTCTGCGGTGCCTGCCATCAGGATCGCAGCGATCCCGATGAGAATCACACCTACACCGGGCCGATCTCCGAGCCCACCTATATCGAATGGGCCGACTCTGCCTACAGCGATCCGCAATCACCCTACTACGCAAATTGCGTCACCTGCCACATGCCATCGACCGGCGATACTGAGTTCTGCACGACTCAAAGCCCGCCGCTCATACGCGACCCAATCTTGATCCGCTCACACGACATCCGCGGCACGACGGCGGACTATCTCGAAAACGCCGTGACGATGACGATGCAGACCAACGTGGTCGGCTCCACCCTTAACGTCGATGTGACCATCAACAACAACCTGACCGGGCATCACGTTCCCACCGGCGTGACCACGCGCAATATGATCCTGTTGGTCGAGGCTTGGCCCGAAGGCGGGGATCCGATCGCCGACCTGCTGCCTTCGACCGGCTCACAGACCGTTCACGCGCTCGGCGGCACAGGAAATCCCGCGCAGGGCTATTACTCCGGCCGACCTGGCAAGCTCTACGCAAAAGTGCCGCATGATGCGGGCAACAACTTTCCCGCATTCTTCACCGACGCAACCGGAAACATCTTTGACAACCGCATTGTGGCGCTTCAAAGCGACGCAACGTCGTACTCGTTCACGCTCCCCAATACGAATGGCGATGTCCGAGTACGGGCGCGGCTGATCTATCGGCGTGCCTGGCGAGCGCTGGTCGACGCGAAACAATGGACCCAGGACGGTCACGGAAATCCACTGGGCGATGTCCAGTCTCCGCACTATGGACACCTGATGGAGTTGGCGGATGTTTCGATTCCACGGTGCGCTGCCCCCGGCGACGGCGACGTCAATGGCGACGTGGTTGTTAACGCACTTGATATTTCTGCTTTCGTGAGTGTCTATTTGAATCAACCGAACGGCCCCGCCACGTCCTCATTCTGTGCAGCCAACATTCAACATGACCTCGCGATCGACATGAACGATATTGACCTGTTCGTGACCGGTCTGCTGGGGCTGTGATCATGGTGAATTAGGAACAGGGACGCATGGTGAAGCCCAGTACGCCATCGTCAGCTCTCAATTCGGCGTGGCTTAGATTGCCGCGGGGAGCGCTCCGGGGTGAGATGCGATCAGTTGCAGTCGGAATTGTCCAGTGTTTCTTGACCACTTCGAGGTTTTCGATGCGTGAAGGTCGAAGGCCCCATCGACACTTCCCTGGAAAAAACGCACAGTGCCGACGACACCATCAACCAGGGCCACACCCTCCACCCCGCTCCGCCATACCGACGACTTGTCCGCAAATGTCGTGCCGCCGTTGCGATCTCGCCGTTGCGCATTGCCGCCCGTCCCGCAGCGAAACACACTTTGGCTAATCGCGCTTCCGCCCTGTTTTGCTTCAACCGTTCCCCCGCAATGCCCGATTCATAAAACCCCGTCAACATCCGCGCCTTCACATCCAGGTTTCGGCTCATCCGCGCCTTGCTCAGCCGATCTCCGTGCAATCTCCGAAGCGCCAGCGGCTCCTCGATCAGTCCAAACCGTGTCTGCACACTCAATCGCAACCAAAGGTCATAGTCCTCGCACACCGGCAGTGTTTCATCAAAACACGCTGCGTCAACCAGTAATTCCTTTCGACACACCACCGTCGGCACATGCACGAAGCTGCTTCGGAAAAGCGCTTCGGTGATCCACCCACCCACACACGGTTTTGTCCGTCCCGGCACGTGCCGACCGTCACTCTCGATCGGCTGCATTGGCCCATACCAGATTGGTACGTCCGGATCGCGCCGCATTGCCTCCATGAATCGTGCCAACTTCTCCGGCAGCCATAAATCATCGTTGTCCAGAAACGCGACAACGTCCGCCGTCGCCGCCTGTATCCCTGAATTCCGCGCCGCCGCCGGTCCTTGAATCACCTGGCGAACCACCCGGGGCGATGTCGTATGTCCCTCAATCGCGTCTGCAATGGGTTCCGTGGATCCGTCATCCACCACGATGACTTCATACGAACGGAATGTCTGCGCAGCAACAGAATCCAGCGCCTCGCGCAGGTACGCCACCCGGTTGTAGGTGGGAATGATGACACTGATCGCTGGTTGACTCACGACGATAACTCCGTCGGCGCATCATATCCGAATCATTGAACAACTCTCCAGCTACGATTACGATCCCACGGGATTACTCAGGGCCACGCTATGACCGCCTCAAATCTCCAACCCGATGAGCGAGTCCGAGTTACCCAGACCATCCGCGCTCGCAACGGACCCTGGCGTTCGACCATCGAGGGGACCGTCCTCGCCGTCGTGTCACAGCCCACCGGCTCCTGGCATGCGCACGGCAAGAACGACAAACTCTGGCTCAACCGCCTGCGCCTGAAGAAGGACGATGACGAAATTGTCGAACTCATCCTCTACGACGATACGCTTGTTACACCCATCAAACCCGGCCGAAAATGAGGACACCGCGCGCCACTCGCTCGATCAGCCGCGATCTGTCGAAGCTGGGGAAGATTCAGAAGCCGTTCAACCGCCTGACGCACAAAGAGGCGGCGGACATTTTGCGCGGCCCGCGCGCGAAGGAGTTGCTGGATACCGATCTCGCCGCGAAGTCCGCCCGCGTCGCGGATATCAAGAGTCTCGTTGCCGAGAAAGAGGCGAAGGAGAAGGCCCAGGGCATCAAGCAGTGGGAGAAGGACAAGCTGGTGCAGGAACTCGCCGACCTGCGCGATGAGCTCGACGACCTGCAAGTGGACGTGCAGAACATCCCGCATCACATCAAGGTCGCCGCCAGCTTCGACGAAAACGGCGACCTCGGCGGCAGCGACGAGACCATCATCAGCCGCCTGCATGAGCGGCCGACCTTCGTGACGCATTACCCGCGCGGCTGCAAGGCGTTCTATATGAAGCAGAACTCGAATGACCCAACGCGTGAACAACGTGGACCTACTCGCCCCCCGACGGCTACGGCGGCAGCCAGCGCGAGGAGCATCTCGATGTGCTACTGGCCCGCATCCACGAGGAAGGACTGAACCCTGCCGACTACGAGTGGTACCTCGACCTCCGCCGCTACGGCACCGTCCCCCACGGCGGCTTCGGCCTCGGCGTGGAGCGCACGCTGGCGTGGCTCTGCGGCCTCAAGCACATACGCGAGACAATTCCTTTCCGGCGGATGATGGAGAAGTTTTATCCCTGACGGTTTACTCTGGCCTATGGCGTCAGATTTTTTCCAGGAGACGGAAGTAGTCATCTCGACTGATGCCGGCGGTTCTTAAGTTATTGCGGATAATTGAGATTGGGATTTCGTCGTAGGTGGGAATGACGATTGGGCGAAGCACACCCGACTTCGTGTAGCTGCGATGGCTTCCCTCTTGGCGCGCAAAACGAAAGCCGACCGACAAGAATAATTTCTCAAGAGTGCGCCAATCGACGGGCGTCATTCGAGGCATGATTACACGGCAACCGCGTGCCGCTCCACCCCCACCCAATCCGGCGCGACCCAACACCCATTGTCGCGCGAATAGCCGCACTCTTCAAGGATCGCGTCCAGCGTTCCTGCATCCACCGCCGTCCGAACAAAACAGCGTACGGCCTCATCCACGGCATCACGCGCCGCCTGCGGGCTTGATCCGCTGCTCATCACGTCGAGTGGTTGAGCGTGGGCGATGTAATTTGCGCCTTCACGCCACATTTGAATGGTCAGGTCGAGATTCATGATGCAAACATTATAACGTAGTGGCCGCACTTTCTCTATAATCGTCCGGATTGTGCGGACCGCGCCCGACAGTTGCACGAATCCGATCCATGAGCGGCTTGACGATATCGGCGGGAGCGGCCCATTTGATTGTGTTGATCTGCTTAACGTCAAAATGGGCCTTGTCGAAGTCAGTGTCCTTGCAGGTGTGAATGACTTCAAGATTCAACCCTCGTGCAAAGCCTGCCTCGAAGTAGACGCCGTTTCGATGTCCGGTGAGATCGGATATGACAAACGGCGCTTCCTTCATATCTGCGATGACTTGGTCCATGATGAAGTTGTTGTGCTGATTGAGGTCGGCCCGGGTTGCTTTGTAGCCGGTGGCTTTTACAGCCTCTTCGATCTGTTGATACAACTCGTTCATTTCTGGTTCACGATCGCGGTTCTCGCTCCCATCGGCGCTTTTCTCGATTCCGTACCACATGGCGACAAAAACGGAATTCTCAGGCCTGTTGGTACGTCGAAGTTCCTCGAATCTCTGCCAACCCATTGCCGTCAGTGACGCTCTCTTAGCAGTCAGATGCGACCGGGAGCGATCAATAAGCCCGATTTGCTCCAGTGAGTCGAGCAAAAACACCTCCTCGTTGTTGTCCTCGGCAAATACACACTGGAGCCCTTGTGCAGTAACATCAATCACGTCCCCACCCTTGGACGACAGTCGTCCCAAATTGCAAAGTGTGCGATCAATCTTTTCGCCGACCGTCGTTGGCCACTGCTTCAAGAGTTCTTGATAATAGATCGGAGTTAACTCGATGGGTTCTCGGATTACTCCCGTATTTCGCATAAGAGGATGGTAGGGACCTTGACGCATTTGTAAGTAAGACGTTCCCCGTTGTTGGATGTGGCGTTCCCGGAGTAGCGACGAGAGGCGCCACTTGACTTCTGCAGAGATTAGCTCGTGACCGTAATGAGTCCGTGCCAATTCGGCGTCTTTACCCAGTGCAGGAATGTCGTCATCAGAGATTGCAAAACGGCCACATTGATCACACAAAACGAGGAGACCGGGATAAGTGTGAGTGTCGAATACTGGAGTACCCCGTGCATCGTACTTGACTTCAGGTACTAATCGTTCTCTTGGTGAAATCTGTTCACAGAGTGGACAAGTTTCTCCATGTGTGGTCGGGGCATCACTCATTCGTTACACCCGCGCCCCGCCCAGCCGCTCCGCCTGCACGATCCCGCGCAAATCGCCGCTGTTGAGGATGCGAATATCCCCCACGCCGTACTTCATCATTGCCAGCCGCGTCAGGCCAAGGCCGAAGGCGAAGCCGGTGTACTCGTGTGGGTCGATCTTGCCGTGCCGCAGCACGTTTGGGTGCACCATGCCGCAGGGCAGAATCTCCACCCAGCCGCTGCGTTTGCACGTCGGGCAGCCCTTGCCGTCGCAGATGGCGCAGCTCATGTCCAGCTCGAAGCCCGGCTCGACGAATGGGAAGAACCCCGGGCGCAGCCGCACCTTCACATCACGGTGAAACACCTCACGGAGCAATAGCTTCATGAACGCAATCAAGTGCGCGATGCTGATGTCCTTGTCGATCAGCAGCCCTTCGAGTTGGTAGAACGTGTTCTCGTGCGAGGCGTCAATCGCCTCATAGCGAAAGCATCGCCCCGGAGCGATCACTCGAATCGGCGGCCCGTACTTGAGCATCGCCCGCACCTGGCACGGACTCGTGTGCGTCCGAAGCAGCCAGCCGTTCGTCAGCCAGAATGTGTCCTGCGCATCGCGCGCCGGGTGCATCGCCGGAATATTCAGCGCCTCGAAGTTGTAATACTCCGTCTCCATCTCCGGGCCGCCGACTACGGCGAAGCCCAGTCCGCTGAAGATCCGCTCCACCTCGCGTTGCACAATCGTCACCGGATGCAACGCCCCGCGCAGCGTCCTCGCCGGCGGCAGCGTCGGGTCAAAGTCGCTCGAACTCTTTCGCTCGCTGGCCACGCCTGCCGCGCGAAGGTCATCCATCGCCGCGGCGAACTTCTCCGCCACGGCTGTCTTCGTCTTGTTGATGCTCTGCCCAGCCGGCCCGCGCTCTTCCGCCGCGAAGGATTTGATCGACTTCATGGCCTCGGCAAGCGGCCCCTTGGTGATCTTCGACTCGGCGGCGCGAAGGGCGTCGGCCGACTTGGCCTCCGCGATGGCGGCCACGGCGTTAGTTTCGATCCGGCTGAGTAACTGGGCTAGTTCGGTGAGGTTCACGCGATGTATGTCTCCGTCAGATAACGGCTTATATGTAATGGCGACGCCCTTGGGCGACAAGGGGCAGGGTCAGCCGCAATGGGTGGTAATGGTCCGCACCCAGCCGCCTCCGTTTTTCCTTCCAATCCTGCAATAGTCCCATACTTCCTGGCGTTTGCACTTTCATGGATGCTGGCCAGCCAGGTCCATAAACAGTCACCGGTGCGAGTGGGCATCGGGAATATCATTAAATCGAGGATGGAGTGTTTCCCATGACGACGCGAAATCGCGCAATCGGCGCTCTTGCACTTTGTCTGGTCCTGCGAATCTCCGGCGCAGCTGTCGCCCAGCCCCCGCCCCCGCCGCCATTCCCGCCCGTCGTCGCCCCGCCGCAAAACCCCATCACTGAACAGAAACGAATCCTCGGCAAGTTGCTCTTTTGGGATGAACAACTTTCCAGCGACAACACCGTCGCGTGCGGCTCCTGCCACCGACCGGGCTTCGGCGGTGCCGACCCGCGCATCGCTCGAAATCCCCGAATCGACAATCTCCCTAATACGCCCGATGACGTGCTTGGCTCGCCCGGCACCATTCGCTCCGATTCGACCAACAAGTATCTGCGCGATGCTGCCTTCGGCCTGCTCCCACAAATCACCGGCCGCGCGGCGAACCCGAACCTCAGTGCGATGTTCTCACCCGACCTCTTCTGGGATGGCCGCGCCCGTACGACGTTTCTCAATCCGCAGACCGGCGTGGTCAGCATCCCCAACGGCGGCGGCTTGGAGAGTCAGGCCGTTGGACCGGTCCTTAGCAGCGTTGAGATGGGTCACGATGCGCGAAGTTGGGCCGAGGTGCTCACCAAGCTGGCGAACATTACGCCAATGATCCTCGCCGGCAATCTCCCTCCCGACATGGCAGCGGCCGTTTCCGGGGGTGCTACATACCCAAGCCTCTTCGCGGCAGCATTCGGTACTGCGACGATCACGGCTGAGCGCATCGCGTTCGCCATCGCGACCTACGAGCGCACCCTCACGCCGAATCAGACGCCGTGGGATGCCTTCCGCGACGGAAACTTGGCGGCCCTCACGCCCAATCAGGTGAACGGGTTGAACACGCTGCAAGCGTCACCGTGTTTCGTCTGTCACACGCCGCCGCTCTTCACGAATAACTCGTTTCAAAACCTCGGCCTGCGCCCCGTCGCCGAGGACAACGGTCGCCAGACGGTCACGGGCAACGTGGCGGATCGTGGTCGCTTCAAGGTGCCCACGCTGCGCAACGTCGGCCTCAAGCCCACTTTCATGCACAACGGCCAGTTCAACAATCTCAACGCCGTCATCGCGTTCTATGCCAACGGCGCGGCACAGTTCCCCGATAACAAATCTCCGCTATTGCCGATCGGCTTACCCATCCCCGCGCGTCCCGCCGTCGTGGACTTCCTCGTCAACGGCCTCACCGACCCGCGCGTCGCCAATCAGCAATTCCCCTTCGACCGGCCGACCCTCCACTCGGAGACGCCCTTCCCCAATCCATCGGTCGACGGCGCCGGCACTCCCGGCAGCGGCGGAATCGCCCCGGCCATGATCGCGGTCAGCCCGCCCAACCTCGGCAACTCCGATTTCAAGGTCGGCGTGATGTCGGCCCTCGGCGGCACACAGGCCATCCTCGCCATGTCGGCGCAGCCCGCGGTCGCCTGTCAGTTGGTCAGCCCAACACTGAGCACGCCGATCACACTCAACGGCGTCGGCAATGGACAGGGCTATGGCACGTGGCAATCGCCCATCGACCAGACAGCGGTGGATTCCTGTGACCTCTATGTGCAGTGGCAAGTCAGCGACCCAGCGGCGGCCGGCGGCATCGCCTTCTCGCCCGTCGCGCACCTGCGAATGATCCCCTACCTCTGCGGCGGCGACATGAACTGCGACGGCGCAACGAATGGTCTGGACATCCAACCCTTTGTGCAGGCCCTCCTCGACCCGGCCGCTTACGCCATCGATCATCCGACCTGCAATGCCGCCCACGGCGACATCAACGGTGATGACGACGTGACCGTCGCGGATGTGGCGCTGTTCGTGAATGAGGCGATGACGCCGTAGAAATCTGGACGCAAATTCACACTGCATCACGACTCTTCTTTTGAGAGCCGGGCCAACCTTGGCCCGGCTTTTTTTTCTTTCACCATCATCCCGGCTTACGGACAAGACGACCGTCGCAATTCACGTCCGTCAAAGGCCACACTTGACTTCGCCCAGCCCACATTCTATACTTGCATAGTGACGCAAATGAGCAAACAACGACCCTCATCCCCCAAGCCCGCCGCCTGCTGCGACCTTGCCGGCATTCTCCCGCCGCGATTCTTCAAGGCGCTGGGGGATCCCAACCGCATCGCCCTCCTTGCCCGGCTGGCCCGCTGCGGCCGCCCCTGCGGCGTGACGGAAATGTCAGCCTGCTGCCCCATCGATTTCTCCGTCACCTCGCGCCACCTCGCCGTGCTCCGCGATGCCGGGATCATCCATGCCGAAAGACGCGGCAAGGAAGTCTTCTACACCGTTCGATTTCAGGAAATCTCCGCGGCGCTGCGAGCCATGGCCGACGCGCTCGACGCCTGTTGTCCACCTCGTGCCACCAGAAAAAAAGGAACACGCTCATGAACTCGCCTACGTCCATCCACCTCGCTGTGTCCGACGCCTATACCAAGGCGGTCACGTCTCCCCAATCCACCGGCTGTTGCAAAGTAGGCAATCCAAAGGGTGTCCTCGCCAAAGTCGCCGGCTACCAGCGCGAGGAATTAGCCAATCTTCCCGCCGATGCCGTGGCCAATTCGTTCGGTTGCGGCAATCCGCTGGCATTCAGCGACGTCCAGCGCGGCCAGGTGGTCCTCGATCTCGGCAGCGGCGCGGGGATCGATTTGCTCATCGCCGCTCGCAAGGTCGGGCCGACCGGCCGCGTCATCGGTGTCGATATGACCGACGCCATGATCGCCCGCGCCAGGGACAACATCACCGCCGCCGGTCTGACGAACGTCGAGGTCCGCAAGGGCCTGATCGAATCGCTTCCGGTGGAATCCGGCACCGTCGATTGGGTCATCTCCAACTGCGTCATCAATCTCTCACCCGACAAGCCGCGCGTCTTCGCCGAGATCGCCCGCGTCCTGCGCCCCGGTGGGCGCATGCGCGTCTCCGATGTGGTGGTTGAGGACATGCCTCTGAGCATTCGCCAGAGCCAGTCGCTTTACGGCTGCTGCGTGGCTGGTGCGGTGAGCGAAACGGCGTACCTTGATGGCCTGCGCGAAGCCGGCATGGTCGACGTGGAAGTGCGTGAGCGAACTATCTACGACGCCGCCCAACTCCGCGCCCTCGCCGGTTCCGAGGTGCTGAACGATCCAACCGTCGCCGAAATGCTGAGTACGCTGGAGGGAAAGGTTTGGAGTGCGATTGTGTGTGCAAGAAAGCCATAGCATCCACCTTCGGAGTCAAGCCATGTCAGCCGAAAGTGAAGTTCGATGCGCCGAACTGCTTGGAGTCCGGCACGAACAATCCACATAACTCTGTCTCAAGCGGAATCAAGTGGTGAGCAAGTAGGAGTCATTGGCATGAAGGCAAATTGTCCCACGCAGCTTTCGTTCCTCGACCGTTTTCTCACGCTCTGGATCTTTCTGGCGATGGCCGTCGGCGTCCTCGGCGGCTGGCTGTGGCCCGGCGTCGAGGGGTTTCTGAATCGGTTTCAGGCGGGCACCACGAATATTGCGATTGCCGTGGGATTGATTTTGATGATGTACCCGCCACTAGCGAAAGTGAAGTACGAGGAACTTGGTGACGTGTTTCGCAACACACGAATCCTCGGTCTCTCACTTGTGCAGAACTGGGTGATCGGGCCGATTCTCATGTTCGCGCTGGCGGTGCTGTTCCTGCATGGGTATCCCGAATACATGGTCGGCCTGATCATGATCGGCCTGGCGCGCTGCATCGCCATGGTGATCGTGTGGAACGAATTGGCGAAGGGGGATAGCGAATACGCCGCCGGACTCGTCGCCTTGAACTCGGTGTTCCAGGTGCTCTTCTACTCGGTCTATGCATGGTTCTTCATCACTGTGCTGCCGCCGTTGGTCGGCTTGCAGGGCGCAACGGTCCACGTCTCCATCGAACAAATCGCCAAGAGTGTGTTCATCTATCTGGGTATCCCGTTCCTGGCCGGAATGATCACGCGTTTCGTCTTGTTGCGAATGAGGAGTCGCGCCTGGTATGAGGAAAAGTTCATTCCGACGATTTCCCCTGTGACGCTCGTCGCGCTTCTGTTCACGATCGTCGTCATGTTCTCACTGAAGGGCGAAAAAATCATCCAGCTTCCACTCGACGTCGTCCGCATTGCAATCCCGTTGTGCATTTACTTCGTGTTGATGTTTCTGGTGTCGTTCTGGATGGGCAAGAAAAGCGGTGCGGATTACTCCAAAACGGCCACGATCGCCTTCACCGCGGCCAGCAATAACTTCGAGCTGGCGATTGCCGTCGCGGTCGCGGTCTTCGGCATTCAGCACGGAGCCGCGTTCGCCGCGGTCATCGGGCCGCTCGTCGAGGTGCCGGTGCTGATCGGTCTGGTCAATGTGTCCCTGTGGTTCCAGAAGCGGTATTTCGCAAAGGCCGTCGAACCGGTTGGCGGAACCACCGTCTGACGCATTCCATTCGCGGTATGCATGCTCATGTTCGCTTGAATTTCGATTGTGCTCCGCTCGTGCGGCTGGTACCAGCGCGCGTAGCCTTGAAGGCCCGATCCTTAGTGCCTCGAGCCATCACTCACTGCCTTTCCGCTCCGCACTTTGAGTCGCTTGAACGACTTCTTGCCGAATCGTTCGGTCAGCCGTGCCACGCGATGCCGGCGCACGTCCAGCGTCTGATGATTGTCATCGGGCAGGCGAACCAGCACGAAGGGCATGCAGACCTCGACCACCTCCATCGGTTCGATGGTGTGGGGCATGTGGGTGATTCGCACCGGCTCGATTTGCCGGAACTGGACGTCCTCGATGCAGAAGAAGGGCACGCATTCGCTCACGACGTGCAGCAAGGACACATAATCGCCGGGTCGGACGTCCTCCGGTGCCAGCGGTTGACTCATTGTTTTCTCTTCGCTCAAGTTCATTCTATTTTCGCGCAGCATCCACCGCGCAGGGCCAAACAGGCCGCTTAAACATACGGACAAATCATCTATGACACGTTGAAGGGGAAAGGGCAATTAGGCGAGTGGTGAACCGCAATCCGCCGCGCACACCAACCGCCCCATTGCCAAGGCAATGAAAGACGGGGTCTTGAGATGGCTTCGCATGGTGCGCATAAGTAACTCCGATCGAGACGCGGAGGATTGTATAGAGGGATTGGGGGGTGTCAAGTAGGATTTGCGTTACGACGAACAGAATAGTTGTACTGACGTTACATGTTTTTCAGTCTTGCGATTAACGGATTGATAGGTTCAAAGCAACAGAATCCTGGAATCTGTGGGTCGCTACTGTCAGGGCTCTTCCCATAGAACGTGGATACGATTCCTGCAACCTCCATCCGTCCTGTGTCGGATATCGCCCAGACAGGCCCTCCACTTACACCTGGTGCAGCATGGCCATCAACTATGTAGTAGGCGTGACCTTCATGGTCAGTTCTTCGACCAAAGGCAGAAAGTGTTCCCTGAAAGAAGCAAAGATGTGGATGCCTCAGGAGTGCCTCTACTTGTGAAGGGAAACCAGCCAAACCAAGCCAACATCCCGCCATAATTCGCTTGTTTTCG
>JBBTET010000027.1:0-18774 GCA_038042195.1 Planctomycetota bacterium
GGTGCCGCAATGGGGTTACAGCGGATCGGTGCTGGTGGAGGGCGACCTCGCCATCTACTCGCCGGGGGCAAAGGCCGGCGCGCTGCGGGCCGTGAATAAGAAAACCGGTGTCCAGGTTTGGACCTGCGGCAAGGATGAGGCCGGCTATTGCACGCCGTATCCGTTCGAGTTCGACGGTAAGCGATACGTCTGTGGCTTTGTTGGGAACCATGCGATCATTGCGGACATCAAGTCGGGGCGCGAAGTCCTGTCGATCCCGTGGGAGACGGACTGGAAGGTGAACGCGGCCGCGCCGATCTTTCATGAGGGGCACCTGCTGCTGAGCTCCGGCTATCGCACGGGAGCGGGTCTGTTTCGACTTCGCGCCGATGGTGACAAGCTCAAGTCGGAGCAAGTGTGGAAGAACAAGAACATGATGAACAAGTTTCAGTCGCCGGTGCTGGTCGACGGCAAGCTTTATGTGAGCGACGAGAAGGGGTTGAAGTGCGTTGACTATATGACGGGCGATTTGAAATGGGAGCGGCGGCGCGTGGCCAATGGCACGATCATCATTGCTGATGGACAGATGATCCTGATGACGGAGAAGGGGGCGTTGGAGATCGGCCCGATTGGGCCGGGGGAGTTCAAGCCGGCCGCTTCGGCGAAGATACTCGGGAAATGCTGGACCGTTCCTGTGTTGCACGAGGGTCGGTTGTATGCCCGCGACATGGAGACGGTCGTGTGCATTGATCTGCGGGCGAAGTGACGCGCGATCATTCCCGGCGTAGCGATTCGATGAGGCGACCGCGAAGGGCGCTCGACATCGCGGCGACGATTGCGACCAGCCCCACGGCCAGGACAGCGCCGAGGGTGAGACTGAGGGACTGCCACGGCAAGCGAGTTGCACGTGACAGCGCGTGCGGGGCAATCGCCACGGCGGCGGACACGGTTCCCGCAAACAATCCGTAGAGCAACAACGCTGCGTTTTCAGCCAACACCAGCCAGCGGAGGGCGCTGAGTCGATAGCCCAGGGCCGTGAGCAGCGCCAGTTCGCCGCGGCGTTCGTACAGATTCCGCAGCATCACGGCCGCCAACCCGCACGTTCCAAGTATCAAGCCCAGTCCACCGAGCGTCTGAAACGCGGAGAGATAGGTGTTCTCGATGGACATGAACTCGGCGAGCCGCCGGCGCGTGGGTTCAAACTCCAAACCGTGGGCTTTGAGATCGCGCTGCAAGTTGCCCAACACGCCACCCGCACCCTCTTGCGATGTCTCGGCCATGAAGACTCGATATCCCTCGATGGATGGAAACTGCCTGACGAATTGCGATTCGGCGATGACCAACTCGCCCTGCAAAATGCTGCCGGAGAGCGTGGCCACGATGCGCAGTTTCGTCGGTTCGCCGCGCTCATTAGAAATCGTGAGGTCCTGGCCGATGCCGATGTGCAGAAGCCATTGCACCGTGTTCGCGTCACCGATGCAGGGGACCGCGCCATCCGGGAATGTTCGCTTGAGCAGGAGCCACGGGTTGGCCTGTTCGTCAGGCGTCGCGTCCATCAGGCCGGCAAACGTGAAGCCGCCGCGCGTGATCATCGCGTCGGACGCTCCGAGGATGCGCGGCTCGCGGGCCTGATAGAGATTGAGACAGCTCGTGTCGTCGCCGGGGCGCAGGCGGAGTGACATAATTGTGGCACCTTTGAGCGACGCGATGGCGTTCTTGGTGAGATTCAGGGCGTCGCGGCCCTCGTTGAGATTCAAGTCATACGCAATCGGCACAGCAGACTCGCCGATCAGCCGATAGCCGCCCGTGCCGCCGGTCTTCGACAAGGCATCCTCAGGGACGCCGTGGCGATTCGCGCCAACGGCAATGATGACGAAACTGGCGCAAGCCACGAGACCGGCCGTGAGGACACTTCGGCCGCGATGGCGAGCGGCATTGCGCAGGCCGAGCCGGGCAAGGGCGAGGGGGCCGCAATGGATGATCGAATTGTGGTGACGGCGTTTGAAGAAGGCGATCAGCGCGGCGATGAAAGCAGCGAGCAGGACTGCGCCGCCGACAAAGAAGGCGATGGCGACGGGGATGAACGGAGTGAATCGTGGTGCCAACAATATGGCAATAGCAGAAATTGCAAAGGCGACAGTGGCGACGGTTGCATGGCTGGGCCGAGCGTCGGCATCCGACTGGTCAGACGCCACCATGCCGGACAGGAGGCTGCGTGGAGAGAGTCTGGTCAGGCCGCGAATCGAGATGAGCATGGTCACAATAATGACGGTGAGGCTGGAGGTGATGCCATAGGAGAGGGTCATGGGCGTGACGTGCAGGGCAAGGTTCGGGATGGTCACGGCGTCGGCCCACCACGTGCGGAGGCCGGTAATCATCAGCGCCGCGTAGAGCACCGCCGCGCCAATTCCCAGAAGCACACCGACGGCCGCGACAGCGATTGCCTCGCGAATGAAGAGGGATCGGACGCGACGCGGACTCCAGCCGAGGGCGAGGAGGAGGCCGATCTGCGTGGCACGCCGTTCGATGCCGAGGCGGAACAGAAGAGCGACGAGCATGGCGGCGGCGATAATGAGAAACGAGCTGAAGCCGAGGAAGAGTCCGTCGAAGTCGGTGCTGCCCCTCGACGCGGTGATGGCTTCCTCGCGGACGGGACGAAAGACCATGCCGAATTGTTCGGGCTTGATGCGCTTGAGGACGTCGGCCTCAAACTGTTTGGCAAAAGCGGCAAAGTCGGTGCCAGCGGGCGGCGTGATTCGTATCGATGTGTAGCGGCCGTAGCGCGAATCGGGTTCGGACCAAAGTCGCAGGCCGGTTTCGCGGCTGACGAACACCTTGGGAGTGGCTTTGTATTGATCCCAATAGACCTCGTCCGCTGGACGAATCCGTTTCATGTCCATCGGGAACGGAGGATTCCAGTCGGTGAGGCGCTTGGTGTTGGTGATTCCCTCGTAGGTGGGCGTGAGTCCCGGATCAGCGCCAAGCCCGGTGAAGCGAACGATTCCGCGCAGGGTGCATAGGGAGTCTTTCGTTTCGAGCTTGCCCATCGGACGCGAGAGGTAGTACGTCAGCTTGATGCGGTCGCCGACCATTGCGCCAAGATCGGTGGCAGTCCATTCGTTGAGCAGCACGTCGTCGGATCCAAGCGCCGGCGCGGGTGAACCGTCGAGGAGCGTGAGGCCGGTCGTGGCATCCATCGCGGCGGCGGTCGAATAAGGCACGGCATGGCTCAGGTTCGAGGCCGATGGGTTGCCCTCCGTGATTTCAATAGAGTTGATGAGATAGCTGAGCACCGGCACGAACGGTGCACCAGTGGCTTTGGCCGTGTCGTGCACGGCTTGTTCCAAAGGCGGCTCTATAAGGAGACGATCACTCTCAATGACGACACAGGAGTTTGTTGCATCGACGCGCACGCGCCAGTCCATATCCGCGGCGATGAGCTTATTCTTCAAAGAACTCGACAGACTTCCGGGGTTTGGCTGCGGCGAAATGAGCGTGTTAACTCGATTAGGACGACGAATCGCCTTTTGCAATCGCTCTAGCGGGACAAAGGCATTACGCGGCGTGCGCACAGACGGACGCAACGAAAGATTCTCCAGCCCCCCACCACCTGCAATGGCCGTGATCTTCATGCGGATGGATGCGCCGATTTCATCGCGGCGGCCGAGCAGTGTGTCGAGCGGCACGAGTTGGCTGCGCTCGATGAACACATCGACTTCGTCGCCGACACGAGCGCGGAACTGGTCGGCGAGTTCCTTGTTAAGCACAAGTCCATCAGACAACGGAATTGAGGGGGAACGGGATTCGCCGTCCAACTTATTCATTCGATCGTCATAGCCGATGACGTTGACGTTTCGCACTCGGATGTTGGACGGAAGGTGTTCGATTGCGCCGGCGAGTCGAATGAGTGGCGCTACGGGCGTGTTTCGAGTCAGAGTGGAGTTGAACAATTCCTCACGGAAGAAACGCGGTGCCTGCAACGCCGAACGGATCGGCCCCAACCCCGCCAGCGCCTGATCGCGCAGACTGCCACGCATCGAATCACCGACGATCAGCGCCCCCGTGAGCGTCGCCGTCGCAACAAGAACGCTGGCGATCACGGCAATGTGGCTGCGCAGGTAGAAGCGGATCGTGGCACGGCGAATCTGTCGCAGTCGGGTGGACGGAGTCATGCGGCCGTGATGAGGCGTCCCTCGTTGATTTCATATCGCCGTTCGAGGCGACGGGCCAAGTCGGCGCTGTGCGTCACGACGATGAGGCAGGCGTTTTCCTCGCGATGGAGGCCCAGGAGCAGGTCCGCGATGTCCGTGGCCGAAGTGCGGTCGAGGTTGCCGGTCGGCTCGTCGGCGAGCAGAAGCGACGGGCGGTGGATCAAAGCACGGGCAACGGCCACGCGTTGGCGTTCACCGCCGGAGAGTTCGCCGGGAAGATGATCGAGCCGATGCGACAGGCCGGCACGTTTGAGCAGGTCACGGGCGCGGCCTTCCAGGTCAGGGCCGGATGAATTGGCCAGTGTGGGAATCAGGACGTTCTCCAGCGCCGAGCATTGTGGGAGTAGATGATGCTCTTGAAAGACAAAACCGATTCGGCGATTGCGAAAGTCGGAGAGGTCCGTCTCGGAGAGCGCGAAGGGATCATCGCCGCCGATGCTGACTGATCCGGCGTCGGGGGTTTCGAGCGTGCCGAGAATATTAAGCAGCGTGCTTTTGCCTGAGCCGGAGGGTCCGACGATCGCGGCATTGTGCCCAGGCTCCAGCGTGAGCGAGCAGTCGCGCAGGATCGAGAGCGAGCCGCTTCGCGTGGGGTACTGCTTGCTTAGGGATCGGGCGATCAGTCCTGCCATCGCACGCATCATAGGCCGGGCATCGCTCAACGCACAACGGCCGTGCCGCCTTTTCGCGCGGCGAGGACACCCTCAAAGACCGCCCACGCCGCATCGGCCATTGCAGAGTCGGTGAACGATTTCGCAACGACATCCTGGCCGGCCTCCCCCATTCGATGACACGCGGGCAGATCGTCCATCATGGCGGCCAACGCGCGGGCCAGATCGGCCGGGTCATTGGGATTTACCAGTACACCGCCGCCGGTGGCCTCGACAAGCTCCGGGAAGCTACCGTGGCGCGGCTGCACGACGGCGACGCCTTGCGCCATGGCCTCCAACACATAAAGTCCCTTCGCTTCCCGATACACCGTCGGCACGCTGAGCACGTCGAGCGACCGCAGGAATCGCAGCTTCTCCTCGCGGTCCAGTTCGCCGTCATACTCAATGGCGTCATTCAACTTCAACCCATTCATTTGGTTCTTGATGTCATCGAAGTACGCTCGATCCGATGCACCGCAATAGCCACCGATCTTGAGTCGGCAGTCGCGTCCCGCCTTGCGCAACTGCGCGAATGCCTCACACAAGACGTGCAGTCCCTTCTCCGGGCAGATTCGCGCGAAGTAGCCGATGGTGAACATGTCGGAGCCGGACATGAAGGACATCTTTTCGCTGTCGGACTCGTAGTCCAACCTCACGCCGAGCGGGACGTGATGCACGCGATCTTTCGGGATGCCGTACTGCTCCACCGCATAGCCGGCGTAATACCGTGTGACCGCGATGAAGGCGTCCACGTCTGACGCGCGTTGCCGAATAAGATCAACCACCCTTTTCCGTGGCGCGTCCGGCAGCTTGTCGATGAAGATGTCCTCGCCGGTCAGCGTGCAAACCACGCGTACGCCCAGCCGCTCGCGCAGGCCCTTGGCCAATCCGACAAACAAGGCGTTGGGCAGGTGGACGAGGTCGAATGCGTGTGGACGCAGGCCTTCGACGAGCTTGTCGAGTTCCTTGCGCTGCGCACCGTCGTCGCCACTGAGAATGGAGATAGTCAATTGTGCCAGATCATCCTGCGAGGCCGAGCCGGACTTCTTCATGGCGCGGCGCAGCAGGCCGGGGGAGTTGAGCAGCCGATCCACGACCTTCGGCGTGTGACGAAAGACGGCTGACTTCTGTTGGAGATAGACGTTGATGCCGCCGTAGTAGACCGTGTCCTCGCTGACGTCCTCCTCATCGACGCGGATCGGCGAATAGACGGGGATCAACATCACGTCGCGCTTCCGACGTCGAAGGGCGGCAACAAGCGTATTGTCGCGCATGCAACTACCGCAATACATGCCCCCCGCACCGGCGGTGAGATAGGCGATTTTCATATGAGCGAAATCCGTCGGTCGAAAAAAAAGCCCGCCGGACATTGTCTCGGCGGGCCTCATTATAGCAATCATCTGAAAATGCGGTCACCGACTACCGCGAGCGGCGTCGCAGTGCGGCCAGCATTCCCAAGCTCAGCAGCGAGATCGCAGCTGGTTCAGGGAAGACGGCATTGACCGAGCAGGTGTAGTCGATGCCGAGCGGCAAGTAGGTACCCTGCCACTGCTGGGCAACCGTGCCTGATAGCGGGTCATTCACATCGAAGGCGATAATGCCGGTGGAGGTGCTGGGGAAGTCGATGAATCCGCCATTACCAAGCCCAATGGCAGTCAGGTCGCCGGTGTAATTCACGCGATAGACTTCCGTCGTGGTGAAGAGGCCGGTGCCTGCATCGTAGGCACTGATTCCACCCGATCCGGGGACAATCTCAATGGTCAAATCGCCGGTGTTGACAAACCCGCCCTGACCATCGGGAAGGGACAAGGCCGCGACGTTCTGGTAATAGCTCTGAAACGAAGCCGCCCCGACGCCGATCGGTTCTTCATCAACCGTCAATGCAAATGCCGTGTTCGAGATGAACGACGAGGGCAACGGACTGCCGCCGAAGCTCAGTTGAAATGTGCTATCCGGCGTAATCGCCTGAATCGCATTCACCGCAATCGGCGCAGCCGAAGCGGAAGCGGTCATCAATGCAACGGCCGCAACCGCTGCGACACCCCGAACAAACCCACTCTTCATTACGCAAATCATCCTCAAAGCTCCTCTCTGTTGTCAGGCTCGCCGGGTAGTTGGCGAATCTCGTAGGTTGCCCACCCGGATACAGTTTTCAAACTCAGCGCGAGCATAAACCTCGTGCTCGGCGCATGATATCTAAAGCAATTCCCATTGCAACCGGATCAATTCACAGCTGGGAATGCTACTTTTTCTCTCCAAAACAGAAGACTACGCCGTCCTCTGTTCCCACGACCAACCGTCCCTCCCCCACCGCCGGCGAGGCACTGATCGGCGACCCAGCGTCGTACTGCCACGACCCTCGGCCATCGGCGGCATCCACAGCATACAGAAGGCCGTCGGTTGAACCAACGAACACCCTCGAACCAACGACAACCGGCGACGAGTCGATTCGACCTTTGGCACGAAATGCCCACACGGCCTTGCCCGACTTGGGGTCAATGGCGTGCAGCGTCTTGTCTCGGCCGCCGATGAAAACCCGCTGATCCGTCAAGGCGGCTGAAGAGTAGAACGGAAACTGACGGTCGGGGTTTTCGTAGTTCCACAATATTTTTCCGGCCGCCCAATCCACCCCCACAACCTGGTTCGTAAACGTGCCTACGAAGGCTGTGTGGCCGCTCACAGCCGCTGATGC
This sequence comes from Planctomycetota bacterium, assembly GCA_038042195.1. Classification (GTDB taxonomy): domain Bacteria; phylum Planctomycetota; class Phycisphaerae; order UBA1845; family UTPLA1; genus JACRIM01. The sequence continues at coordinate 7,533 of JBBTET010000027.1, forward strand.
CCCCGAATACCCCCCCAAATCGACCTCAGAGGCCTGCTTGCCGTCCAGAAGACCGATGGCTCGGAGCTTCCCATCGCAGCCGCTGACCAAGGCCTTGTCCCCCGCAATAGCCGGTGTGCCATGCACGCGGCCCTCAGTCTCAAATTTCCAAAGCAGCGCCCCATCGGCGAGCTTGAGGCAATAGAGGTGGTTGTCGTATGAGCCAAAGACGACCCGATCCTTCCAGCAGTTTGCCGATGAAATCACCTCACCATTGGTCTGGAAGGTCCAGCGGGGGAGACCATCGGCTCTGGCAACGGAATGAAAGACGCCGTCCTGATCCCCAAAGAGGACGAGGTCACCGGATACCGTCGGCGAGGATTGAATCGAAGGTCGACTCGGCTGTGTCGAAGGGGCCGAGGACGGTTGTGTGGAGGGCGAAGTATGAGTCTGCCACTTCACCTTCCCGTCGGCGAGATGCAATGCGTAAAGCGTGCCATTGTCGCAGCCGACGTACACCATGTGATCCGAAATTGCCGCCGTGGAGACAATGGCCTCGCCGGCTTTGAATTGCCACAGGAGAGTGGGCTTCTCAGGCAACGTGCATGATGCAATGCCGGTCTGTTGTGGATTGCCGCGAAACATCGGCCACGACTGTGCATGGAGCTGCGTCGCTGCGACGAGCAGTTGCACGGCGAAGTACAGTCGAAGGGCCGGCAGTTTTGTCATACTGGTTTGAAACGTAAAACCAGCCCCGCGCCCACGGCGGCCATGAGCAGTCCGACATAAAACATCGGGCTGGGCGGATTGGCCGGCTTGTGCAACACCATCCCGATCACACTGGCCACGATTGGTGCGCCACAGAAAACCAGTGGCGGCACCGTCAGCGGCGTCCCGCCATACTTGAGGGCCAGTATCACGCACAACGCACCAGCCGCCCCGAAGATGCCGGCCAGCGTCGAGATAGTCATGCCCTTGGTGGGAAATTCAGTCGGTTCCAACTTGCCGACGAAAATGAGCAATCCGGGAACAAGCACGGCCGTAAGGCAATACGCGAGGCCGACGAAGAGAAACGCCCTAAGTGCGCCCTTGTTAAATGCCATTTGCCCAGCATGTATCGTCGGCACATAGGCCCCCCACGAAAGGACGGCCCCGACGACGAAGAGGATCCAAAGTGATTTCATATTGGTAGGTGGCTCCCGAAAAAAAGTGATGCACCGCAGGGATTATTTGACGGTCAACTTCTCCAGCAAAAACGTCGGAATCGCCGTCGATCGAAACGTGCCGTCGTTCATGACGCAGCATACCGCCTTCGTCCGGCCGCGTGCGACCTTCACGCCGCCTTTGGAAAACACGACTTCGTGCGTCATCGACTTCTCGCTTAGGTCGGTGATCACAAAGTGCAGATCAATCTCATCCTCGAACCGTGCCGGGGCGAAATACTCACAACTGGTGATGACCCGCGGCCAGCTGTAGACCACCCCGCCATCCTCCTGCACGACGGACATGCCGACCGACCGGAAGAAGGCATGTTCGACTTCCTCCATCCAGCGGTAGTAATTGGAAAAGTGCATCACGCCGGCGAGATCGGTCTCGGCGAAGGTGACGCGACGGGTTAGTTTGTATTCAGCGTGCATTAAGTGTTCTCATGTTGATTCGTGCAATGGTAACCGCCTTCTTCGGAAGTCAATTCACTCCCGCTTGATATGGGGCGGACTAGGCGTGTGCCCCGGCCCATGATGCGCGCTCATTTGAACCAGTCCAATTGACGACGACCGTATGAACTAACACCTGTGGTTCGTTGATTTTTGATTTCCAAGGAAAATAATCGAGCTCGAAGCGAATCATAGGAGGAGCAGCTCTTTGAAAAGCTCCAGTCTCGAACTCCGTTTGTCGTGCGAACGCCCAACGTATCCCAGGAAGCACAAGGCATCGCGTTCCCTTTTTCTTTCCAGAGGTCGTCGTTCTGTTCAATCAGGCCTACAACCGCGCCCAAATCCGTTTGTTCAATGGTCCCCTCGATGTAGGACTGACCTACCAAGTCAAGCGATGTCGCTCGCACGATTCTCCCATCCGACCAGATGGCAACGACCACTCCCCATCGCTTCGCCTCAGGCGAACTTGGATCGACATTCCCAACGCTGTGCTCTATGAAAACGAACGGCTTCGAACCCGCACAGCAGTCGATTGGGGGGCGTTGAACGAACTTGGTAGGGCCAAGTGTGGGTTTGTCGGTGCAACCAATCAATACTGGAACACAACACTCCAATGCGACAACCACAGCGGTCATGTTTGCTGCAATGCGCCAAATACGGCCGCCGACGTATCCCCTCCCCTTGATAAGGGGAGGGTTAGGGTGGGGTCCGCGAATGTGAGTAACTGCCGTCAGCGTATAGGCATCACTATTCATCTCGAACTCCATCCGCGACATCAAAAATATGCTCCAATACTGACTCCACGCGCTTGTACACATCGACGTTCGTGAATCGTAGCACACGAATGCCGAAGTCTCTCAAGAATCGATCGCGCAGCTCATCGCGTTCCTCGGAACCACCGCCGAAGTGGCTGTCGCCGTCGACTTCGACAGCGAGTTTCTTCTCGACGCAATAGAAGTCGATGACGTAGGGTCCGACGCTGTATTGTCGACGAAACTTCAATCCTCCGAGTTGATGGTCACGGAGGCGGAACCACAATCGCTTCTCCGCCGGAGTCAGGTTCCTTCGAAGATGCCTTCGGCGAGCCTTCTCGCGAGTTCGATTGTAGAACTCCGTCATTAAGCGTTCCTCAACTTCGCAACCCCACCCTGACCCTCCCCTTATCAAGGGGAGGGAATAGGAAACTCCCGGTCCATTACTTTACTCCCAATGCGAAAAACTTCTCAAGCGTCCGATTCGTTGGGGGTCTGCTCATCATCGACACACCAATCAACGCCATCGTTGCAACTGCAACGATGGGCGCAACCGGCATCCAGCCCATGAAATGATAATCCTCCTGCGAGCCATAGCCGGAGTCGTGGAACATCCACAACCACGCGACACCACCGGCGAGGATCGAGGCGATGGCCCCCCACTTCGTCGCCCGTCGCCAGTAGATCGCGGCGATGGTCAGCGGGAACAGACCCGCGAAGCCGGAGAAACACCAGGTGCCGAGCTTAAACACGCTGCGCGGCTCGGTGAGCGAAACGATGTACGTCAGCACAACCACTCCGACGACGAAGGCCCGGCCCATGCGGAGCAACTGCTTCTCGCTGAATCGCTCTCGACCGGCGTAATGGGCCACGATGTCATTGGTGAACATGTTGCCGAGTACGAGAAACTGCGCGTCAAGCGAGTTCGTCGCCAGAATGCCCGCCGCCATGAGACCGCTGAGCACCGGTCCGGTGATGCCCTTGATGCCCATCGCCAGCACCCGGTTCGGGTCGGCGTCAGGCGGGAGAATCGACTTACCATTCACCTCGCCGGTGACGAACCAGACGCCGAGCAATACGCACGGCAGCCAGGTAATCATTACAAAGATGGGATGCCCGACGACTGAGAGCTTGAAGGCCTTCGCCGATTTCGCGGTGAGGTAGTACTGGAACAGGTGTGGAAACACCGCCACCGACAGCGGGATGAGCATGTAGCTGAGCCAGTCGAGCGGGTCGATGCCGGGCTTGTGCGGCTTACGCGGCGCTGGGCCGACCTTCGTTTCTTTCCACACGCTGAGCTTGGTTTCGTAACCAACCATCGCCGCCTCGTAGCGCGGCTTGTCGGCCTCGTCCATCGTTCGCTTCAGCAAACTTGGGTTCTTCTCGCGTGCCAATCGCGTGGCATTCTCAAAGCCGCCCATCTTCTCGGCGATGACGAACATGGCCACGATGCCCACGCCCATGAAGAGCACGTTCTGAAACGCATTCACCCACAACGTGCTGCGAACGCCGCCCACGAAGATGTAAACCAGCACGACGCTGACGATGATTCCCTCACCCAGCCACGGCGGAATCGCCCCGTTTGTGCTCTTGAACACGTCAGGAAACGCACCCGTCGTCACGCCGGTGATGCAGCCGCCAAGTCCCAGCACGCCGGTCAGCAGATACGGAAACAGCATGAGGACGAGCAGCGGAAACAGCAGCAGCCCGATCGCGTCGGACTCGAATCGATCCCGGAAAAACTCGATCTGCGTGAGGTAGCCGTGTCGCTTGCCGAAGGCCCAGAGCTTCATGCCCACCAGAAAAAAGCACAACGCATGAACGATGCCCGAGGCCGATGCCATCAATCCATACACACCGATGCCGGTCTGCGACGCCTCGCCGCTGCTGCCGACGACGGCGAACGCGGTCATCGTCGTGCCGAAGAGCGACATCAGCAGCATCACCGGCCCGACGCCGCGCGACGCGAGGAAGTAATCAACCTGCGTCCCCGTCGAGACGCGATTACTCGCGAAGCCAAGCAATAGCAGCACAACGAGATAGCCCAAAATGATCCAGAGCGGTATCACAGTTCGGCCCCCGTCTTTCGCGGGGCCGCCGCCTCATGGTCGGCCACATCCACATCGCTCGGCCACCAGTATTTCAGTGCAAGGGCGTAGACCATGGCGGTGAGAATGGAGAGCAGAACGTGAAACGCCAACCCGATCGGCATGAAGCCCAGCACAACGGGGTCGATCCGATCCCACCACCAGACATCCTGATGCAAGACGAACAGCAGGACCACGAGTGCGAGGACGAGACGCTTCATCAGGCGGGCTGCCCCTGCTCCAATTCGATGGAATCGGGCAGTGTCAGGTGCTTGGCGAGCGTGTCAAACAGTTCGCCAAGGTCATCCTCGAAGACGTCGCCGATCAGAACGCGCGTGACCGCATTCTTCAAATGAGGATATTCGGCCACGAACTTTCCCATGCGAAACGTGGGATCATAATAGGCATAGACCAACATGCGAATGCGATGCATCCCCTGGGCGGCCTTGGGGCCAAAGCGCGCCAGCCTGGCTTCGGATGTGTCACCGGCAGCGATCGCCTCATGGATCGTGTCGGCGGCCAGCTCGGCGCTCTTCAGCGCAAGTAACACACCGGAGGAATAGAGCGGGTCCAGGAAGCCGAACGCATCGCCGACCAGCACCCATCCATCGCCCGCCGCCCGACGCGAGCGGTACGAATAGTCGGCGGTCGTGTAGATCGGCTTGACGCGCTCGGCATTCACCAGACGGCGAGATAGTCCGGGCGTGTTGGCAATCTCTTCATCAAGGATCGCCCCGGGATCATCACCTCGACCGTTATAGAGATGCGCGGGCGGCGCGACCACCCCAATGCTGGTAATGTCATTCTCCAGCGGGATGAACCAGAACCAGCCCTGCGTATTCGGCAGGGCAATGACCAGCGTCGCCCCGGCATTGCGGCCTTCGCCGCGAATCGCGCCCTTCCAATAGCTGTAGATGGCCGCGTTCTTTAGCTTCTCATCGCCATAGCGAAGGTTAAGCTGTCGGGAAATGAGGCCGGATTGGCCGGTGGCGTCGATGGTGACCTTTGCACGAATCTCGCGCGTTTCTCCACCAATGACGGCTTTGACACCAACCGCGCGACCATTCTCAAAAATCACCTCCCGGACAGTGGCCTGTTCAACGACATGGACGCCATGCGATCGAGCATTGTCGAGCATCATCTTGTCGAACTTGTCGCGGTGTACCTGCCAGGTGTAGGACCACTCATTCGGGTCGCGATCCGGGAAGTAAAATGGCGACGAGTCCCTGCCGCTAGGCGCGACAAATTGCACGCTCTCCTTCACGACGAAGTCCGACTTCTTCATCTGGTCGAGCATCCCGATCCGCTTGAGCACCCAATAGGTCTGCGGGATCAGTGATTCACCAATGTGATGACGGGGAAACTTCGACCGCTCAAGTTGCAGGACATTGTGCCCATAGTCAGCGAGAATGGTGCTCGCCGTGGACCCGGAAGGCCCGCCGCCAACCACGATGACCTCATAATTGTCGTTGATCATAGTTTTATGGTCCGCTGTGCGGACCATTTCCTTCACGCCCCGCAAACAACTTCCAACAACCGTATCGCCGGCCGCTCCTCAAAGTAAATCACGCCAAGTCTCCCGTAAAAAGGCGTAGACGCGCCGTCAAATTGCTCCGCGAGAAGACCACTCCCTCCAAACTTCAGAAACCACTGCGGTTCAATTCGGCGCATCACGTTTTGAGACATCAGGATATCACCAAGCGGCCGTTTCTCGTCGAGGATCATAGCGCGCAGGCCCGGATTTGTGCAGGCCAGATCAATTCGCACAAGCCCCACTTCCACCACGCGCTCCCGGCCGCGCGGATGCAACGTAATGAGCCGACGATACGTATCCCCCTCGATCACATGGCGAAGCACGTGCAACTCAACTGGAGCGCCATGAAATTCGCCCAGCCGCGTGGTCATGTGGTCGTTGTGAACGAGAAGGAGGTCGAACGGCTCTGGCACGCGAGAGGCATCAACGACCTCGCCCGGCGGCAAATCGTTCAGGTCGACAAAACCCGCGCAAAGATCGGCGAGGGCCGCATGGGCTGAATCGCGCATCATGGCGTTCGTCGAAATGATCTACACTCCAAGCGAGCCGGGTCGCCCCCGACCCGATCCGCGTATCGTCTCATGTATAACGAACGCCCCGATACTCGCTTTCAAAAAAGCGAGGCAGCAATCCATCCACGCGCAACAGCCCGGCTCGGCTCAGGCGAATCTCATCGCCGTCCACCTGAACCACTCCCTCTTTCTCCAGTGCTCTGAACGCTTCGGAAAACTGCTGCAATATCTCAACCCCGAACTTGCCGCGGAAATACCCCGCGTCGAGCCGCCCCGTCTTCAACTGCAAGATCAACTCACGTATCAACCGCTGATCCTTCGTTACCGGCAACGCCCGCGAGATCGGCAACTCACCACGCCCCACGCTCTCTAGATACGACTCCCACGTATCCACATTCTGATAGTGAACCCCGGCCACATGCGAAAACGACGCGACGCCCGTGCCCACCAAATCCGCCCCGTGCCACAGCGAATCGCGATACACAAACCCGCTCGCCGGCGAGGGCTTCACCAACGTGTAGCCGCTCGACACGCGGTAGCCGGCCGCCTCAAACTCGTTGAAGGCATAATCCACCCACGCCCGCTTCGTCGCCCAATCCGCCACCGGCGGCGCATCGCCCGATTCCTTCGCCTGACGCGAAATCACCGTGTTGAACGGCAGCTCCATCTGATAAATCGTCAAGCTGTCGGGCTGCATCGTCAGAGCCTTCGCCACGGTCGCCTTCCACTTGTCCGGCGTGTCCCCCACCATGCCGGCGATCAGGTCGATGTTGATCTGCGGAAAACCGACCTCGCGTGCCCACTGCCAGGCCCGTTCGATCTCAGCGCTCTTGTGCGCACGGCCGTTGGCAACCAGCACCTCATCGTCAAAATGTTCCACTCCAAGTGACAGGCGGGTGACACCGATCTGGCGAATCGTGTGCAGCTTGCTCTCTTTCAGCGTGCCCGGCTCGCACTCAAACGTCACCTCCCGCGCCGCCTCCCACGTCCAGTGCTTTCCGATGCGGTCGACGAGTCGCAAGAGTTGGTCGTTGCTCAGGAAGGATGGTGTGCCGCCGCCGAAATAGACGAACTCGAATTGCCGTCCCGCGAAGGCGTTGCGCTTGGCATACAGGCCGATTTCTTTCGCCAACGTATCAGTGTAGACATCCACCTCGTCGGCGTTCTTGTCGGTGTAAACGCGGAAGTAGCAGAAGGTGCAACGCTTGCGGCAAAAGGGGATATGCAGGTACAGCCCCAACGGGGTCTCAAGCCTCACGGGACCATCGAGAGCGGCCGTCGCGGCGGGCACATGCTCGGGCTTCCACGCGGAGAACGGCGGATAGTTGGCGATGAAATAGCTGCCGATCTCAGTCGGCTCCGGCGTCTTGATTTGAGGTAATTGGACCATCGGGCTTACGCGTTCGCAGTGGAACCAGTCGCCCGACGGAAGACCGGGCCGCTCACAATATCATAGTATAAAAACGTAGCCCGACTGAACGTCTTACTTCTTGGCGATCTTGATCTGAGCCTGCGCCCGGGCGACCGCCCGACGCCGTGATTCGATTGCCTTGTCATCCGACATTGGCATCTGGTTGGCCACGGTGAGGGCCTTTTCAGATTCGCTTTTGGAAATCGTCTCGGCAGCGGCTGCACGCTCTGTGAGGATGGTGACGTCGTTGTTCAGAACCTGAGCAAACCCGCCATCGACGTAAAACTCCTTGCTGCCCTCGGTCGGCGTATCCACCCGAAGAACGCCCGTCCCCAACTCGCACAGCAATGGAGCGCGGAGGTTCATGACACCAATCAGACCATCGTGCGCCGGGAGAACCACGTTCGTGGCATCGGCGTCGAAGAGCTGCTGTTCAGGCGTAATAATGCAACAATGGAGCGGCTTGGTCATGGCAGGTAGCGTATTAGGAAGTCGAAGGCGGGTCAACGAAGCCGGGATGGTCCGGAAACCAGGGTCAAACAACGATTGGCCTAAGAACAGGTGCGAACTTACTGCGTGCAACTTCCTCCCGTCGCAATCTGTTGGAACTGCGCTGTGGGCACGGTGTTGCCCGGTGCTGAAAGCACTTCCGAACTCCACGTCCCACAGTCCGGGCCGCCGTCGGTCCATCGGAGGATCACGGTGTCGCCGCAATTAAATTGCATGCCGATCTGACCGCCGTACTTCTGGTCGAACCGGGTCAGCGAATCCGCCGCGTTTCCATAGCTCCATCCGCACAGCCCCACCATGAAGCTCGGCGATGCACTTGAACAATCCCCCGACGCCCCCGCCAATTGACGCGTCGTGTAACTCACGGACTGACCCGGCCCGATCACCGGCGGCTCTGTGACGAAATTGTGAGGCAACGTCTCCAAACCCTGTGGGCACAGACCCAGGTTCGGCGCGACAAAGCGCGTGGAGCTGCCGTTCACGAGATAAACGCGAACGCTTCCGGGATCCTGGGCCGCGAGCATCAACAATTCGTTGACACACCCCGCGATAAGAAATAATACGAAGATCACGACAAGAACTATGATGAGTTTCTTTAGCATGACGCCGCCCCTTGTTCAGGGTTGCCTCACGGCGAAACGTCATGCCGCGAGCGCGACACCCACGACAGATCATAAGACTAATAAGTCCGCTGTTCAAGGGCCGGTTGAAAGCAGCCACGCAACGGTGAATTCGGCATGTTGAATATGCGTCAATCGGTGAGAATATGAGACGTGAATCGTCCCGTCGCTCGTCTGTATCACGCTTGGATATGAGAGCTGAGGTTGCCCCTCTTCAATCACACGTGGCACGGACCAGATCTTGCCGTTGTCGGCAGACACCCGCGCCGCCAGAGGCGTTCGCTCGGTCGTCGATGGATTGCAGATGAGTAGCAAGTGACCCGATTGGAGGCGAATCAGGTCGAGAGCACTGCCGGGGTTAGGCAAATCATGGCGCTCCTTCGTCTGCCACGGACCTCCGCAGTTCTGTGACCGCGCCTCCCACGTAAAGCCAGTGTCCGAACCGTTTCGCATGAGAACTACGAGCGACCCGTCAAAACACTGCGCAACGGCCGGTTGAAGGTTGGTCGAAGGGAACGTGATGATCGTCCCCCTGCTCTTCCACGACTGACCGCGATCTTTGCTAACCCAGAATCGCGATTGAAAGATCGCCTCCCAGTATACTGGCAACAGCCATTCGCCCGTGTTCAGAATCAGCGGCTTGTTTCTCATGAGCAGACACAAGTCATCAATCACCGACCGCGGTGCCGACCATGTTACACCGTGGTCAGCACTGGTTCGTGCCTGGATGTTGCTCAGGCACAAATGCCCTACCCCAATCAATTCCGAATAAAACAGCCGCACCACGCCCCAATCGTCTACAAAAAGAACCGGGTTCGCATGACCCTTGCCGGCATTCTCGGATAGGACCGTCGGCACCGACCACGCCGTCTCACCCTTTCGCCGCCGTGAACCGACGATCACCGTATCCGCCGCCGCTTCCTTCGTTCCCGCCGCCCACACGACCAGTAAATCGCCGTTGGGCATCTCCGCGATATTCGAGGCGTGGTTGTATGGATACGTGGACGCATCCGTCGGGACGGCGTCCATCGCAAATCGCGCCGGGGCTGTCGCAAGTGCGGCAGGGGAACTTTCAACTGCCACCTGTGTCGTACACGGCGGCACCTCCTGACAGCCCGCCAGCGTCGCAACGATCAGGCCGCATATGAACGCACAACGCACCATACGTGACACTGTATCGAACGTCCGTTTCGCAAACCAGCCTCCACACCGGGCGTGTCCAGTAACACCCGGAATCGTTGGCGTCTTTCGCTATTCTCCCCTACATTGATGGTCGAAAAACAAAGGCGATTCACCCGTGCCCGCCGACTCCGACGGAGACCTGAATGCTGAAATTGATGTGTATCTGCGGCGCTCGGCCGAACTTCATGAAGATCGCCGCGCTCGTCGAGGCCTTCAAGGCGACCGGCCGCATTCAGACCCAGATCGTCCACACCGGCCAGCATTACGACGAGAAGATGAGCGACCTCTTCTTCCGCGACCTCGGCATCCCACGGCCGGACATCAACCTCGAAGTCGGCTCCGGCAGCCACGCCGTGCAGACCGCCGAGATCATGAAACGCTTCGAGCCGGTGGTGATCGAACACAAGCCCGACTGGGTCGTCGTCGTTGGCGATGTAAACAGCACGATCGCCTGCGCTTTGGTCTCGGTGAAGCTCGGCACGAAAGTCGCCCACGTCGAGGCCGGACTACGCAGCAACGACCGTTCCATGCCCGAAGAGATCAACCGCCTGCTGACCGACTCAATCTCCGACCTGCTGCTGGTCAGCGAAGAGAGCGGCCTGACCAACCTCAAGCGCGAAGGCGTCGCCGATGCCAAGGTGAAGTTCGTCGGCAACGTGATGATCGACACCTTGATGAAGCATCGCGCCCGAGCCAATGAAAGCAAAATCCTTACCGACTTCGGCCTCACGCCCAAACACTACGCCGTCGTCACACTCCACCGCCCCAGCAACGTCGATGACCCCAAGACCCTCAGCGGCATCCTCGACGCCTTTGAGAAGATCACAGACGAGATGCCCATCGTCTTCCCGATGCACCCCCGCACCCGCAAAAACCTCACCACGATGGGACTCGCCGGCCGCGTCGATGACCTGAAGGGCCTGATGACGCCCGAGCCAATGGGCTACCTCGACTTCCTCAAACTCACCGCTGACTCGGCCCTCGTCCTCACCGACTCCGG
>JBBTET010000028.1:0-37469 GCA_038042195.1 Planctomycetota bacterium
TTCATGTTGTCGCGGAGGTAGTCGAAGCCAAACTCGTTGTTGGTGCCGTAGGTGATGTTGCTGCCATAGGCCGTGGCACGAATGCCTTCGCGGCCGCCGGGGTCGACCTGCGACTGGATATAGCCGACGGTGAGACCGACCAGCTCGAAGATGGGCCGTGCGAACTCGGCATCGCGCTGCACGAGGTAGTCGTTCACGGTGACGATGTGGACTTTTTTACCCTGGATGCACTTCAGGTATGAAGGCAGGTGGCAAACGATGGTCTTGCCTTCACCGGTCTTCATTTCGGAAATCTTGCCCTCGAAGAGAACCATGCCGCCGACGAGTTGGCAGTCGAAGTGTCGGTGGTTCTGCGCCCGGCGTGAGGCCTCGCGCAACACGGCGAAGGCTTCGGGTAGCACGTCGTCAACCGGATGGCCCTGCTCCAAGCGCGAGCGCATGGCGGCGGAGCGGTCTTGCAGGTCGCGGCTGAGTTCGACGCGGATCTTTTGGAGTTCCGCGGCGCGCTCGGCGGCGGCGACATCGTTGTCGTCGTCCTTAGCCAGTGGCACCTTGGCGGAGGCAGCGGCGAAGCGCGCGTCAAAGTCGCCGCGCACCTCAGACTCGAAGGCGTTGATACGGTCGACCTGTTTGTAGTATTTCTTCAGGAGGCGGTCGTTACGCGACCCGAAGACCTTGCGGAATGCGACACCGACAAAACCGAGGATTGGCATGAGGCACCGGGAGGAAAAGTCGAAACGTCGAAAAATCAAAACAGCGGAACGTTGAAGAGAACAGATGCGACGGAGAATGTGCCGTGCAAAACTACGGGCCGTGGAGGCCGCCAATGTGATGAGAGATGGATTGCTTTCGTAGTTGCGCGGCGCGGTCGGCGCGGGCAGGCTGCATCCGAATGGGGATCAGTCGGGGATTGCGGACGATGGATCGCAGACCCTGTCGCTGCAACCACGCGACGAGCATGACAGCCGCTCCGGTGATGACGAGCAGGCCGCCGGCGTCAAACATGGGTGCCGGCACGGCGGCGATCAGCTTCGCCGTGGCAGGTGCGTGTCGATCCGCAGGCGCGCCCAGGACAGCATGCGCCCCCAGCACGGCCGACACGGCAAAGGCCAGCCCGGAGAGCGTAACAGCTCGGGCGGTGGTGTCTCGGCGTTGGGTGGTTGGGGCGTTCATGGGTCAGACAAGTGTAGGTGCGATGGCGGGGCCGATCAAGGCGCGGGTGTTGCCTCATTGTGGGACCGACTATCAGTCGGTCCAGCACAGACTAATAGTCTGTGCCACAATGGCCCTTCGCGTTGCTTTTCCAATTCTAGGAGTGACATGTTCAACGGCAAGACCATCCTGATTACCGGGGCATCGAGTGGCATCGGCGAGGCGCTCGCTCGACGCTTCGCTCGCGAGGGTGCGCATCTCGCGCTGGTCGCCCGGCGCATCGAGCGATTGGAGAGTCTGGCGAAGGAACTGAACGACACGGCGGCGAGCGTGACCGTGATTCGCGCGGACCTCGTGGAGAGTGATGCGGTTACGCGGGTCGTTGCGGAGGCGCGGCGGGCGACGGGGCGAATCGACGTGCTGGTGAACAACGCCGGCGTCGGCGAGTACGGCGAGTTCGCGTCGCAGGATGTGGCGGCGGTCGAGCGGATGATGCTGTTGAACATGACGGCTGTCATTCGACTGACACACGCGGTGTTGCCGGAGATGGTGGCGCGGCGAGAGGGGCGCGTGCTGAACATCGCGAGCACGGCGTCGTACCAGCCGACGCCGTACATGGCGGTGTACGGCGCGACGAAGTCGTTCGTGCGGAATTGGTCGTTGTCGCTGTGGCGGGAGTTGAAGGCGAGCGGCGTGAATGTGACGTGCGTGTGCCCCGGTCCGGTGCGGACGGAGTTCTTTGATCGCGGCGGGTATCAATCGCGGCGCGACGAGTTCAAGCGAGTGGCGTGCGATGCAACGTGGATGGCTGAGCGAGCCTATCAGGCCGTCGCACTCGGCAAGGCGATCTCGACGCCGGGGTTGGTGAATTGGCTGGGTGCGTGGCTGACGCGGTTCGGGGATTTGAAGACGGTGACGCGGATATCGGCGAGGATCTTGGGGCCGAAATAGTGTTAATTCGTTGCTACGGGTAGCTTTGAAATAATCTGACGTACCGGTTGATTACATCAACAAGCACCGCAGAACCAATCCAACATCCCGGTGTAACAACGTTTACAAGCAGAATCAATGATGCAGGTACGAGAAAAGTCTGCCGATGCTTCGCTGTACGGTGCTTGACGATGCCCCGAAGCGTGAATGCCGTTAGCCAGAGCCCGCCATAATGCAGGATTAGGATCATGCCAAGGAGAAGCAGTTCTGGATCAAACGAATCCTGCAACAGGATTGCCAATGGTGCGATGAAGACGATTGGCAACGTGAGTAATGAATGGGCACTTGAATACGCCGCAATTGCAAGCCAAGGGCGAAGGTGCCGCTTTCCATCGTAATGGGTGCAGAATAGCCATAACACAATACCGGCCAATACTGTAAAACTCACGGTCGCAGTCGTCAGAAAGATAGTGACCAAGAGCAGCAGACTCCACCATTCAAACCCTCCGACAAAAGTGCAAAACGGGGCTGTAATAAGAAATGCGCCACATGAGGCAATTGTCGTTATCAGGAGCACAAGCCGCATGAATGGCCAGGCCCTAGTGTCGGCACGCTGAATGGAGAACACCTTGCCAAAGCGATCCGGTTGCACCATGCAAACCGACAAAGTACCTTGCCATCGTTCTCGAAGTGACTTGATTTTTGGATCGTCCCAAGGGATGAGAATGACGCTGTGTGTTCGCTGCGTCTGGAGCAATGCCTCTCGGTCGAAAAGCGACCCGCACTCCGGGCATCGCCCGGAGAGTACTCCGGTCAGGTTGTAATTACAGATCGGGCAGTAGATGTTTTCGTCTAATCGTTCGGCAAAGGTGGGTGCAGTGTCCGACAGTGGATTCGGAATCGGAGGAGGATTCTCACCGGCCCTGTCCATGTAGCGGATTGTACGTTTTCAATGTCTCAAGGTCCATCCAATAGTTGGGTTGAATTTGGCTGCAAGGACCGCAAGTGCTAGACTTCGGTACCAAACTACAATGGAACCCACCACCATCGAAGTCAAAAACGCCCGCGTGCATAACTTGCAGAGCGTCTCCGTTTCGCTGCCACGGAAAAGCCTCATCGTTTTCACCGGCGTCTCCGGCAGCGGCAAGTCGTCGCTGGCATTCGACACCCTCTACGCCGAAGGCCAGCGACGCTACATCGAAAGCCTCTCCTCCTACGCCCGGCAATTTATGGGCCAGATGCAGAAGCCCGACTGCGACCAGATCACGGGCCTCTCGCCCGCCATCGCCATTCAGCAGAAGACCACCGGCTGGAACCCGCGCAGCACCGTCGGCACGATCACCGCGATCTACGATTTTCTCCGCGTCCTCTACGCTCGCATCGGCACGCAGCATTGCACCGAGTGCGACCGGCCCATTGCCGCGCAGTCACGCGAACAGATCGTCGCGGGCATCGGCTCGGCCTTCGGCGAACAGAATGCGAAGGTGCTGGTCCTTGCCCCAGTCGCGCGCGGACAGAAGGGCGAGTTCCGCGATCTCTTCGACGATCTCATTCGTGCCGGATACGTCCGCGCGCGAGTCGATGGCGACATCGTTGAGTTGCGCGAAAATCTGGCGTTGGAAAAGAACCGCCGACACGACATCGAGGTCGTGATTGATCGACTTGTGTTGAACGAGGCCGGGCGCGGGCGACTGGCCGAGGCGGTAGAGGCGGCGCTGCGAGTCGGCAGCGGCTCCATGTTGGTTGCGCCAATGGAGTCGGTTGGTGAGAAGACATCGCGTATTGCCGAACGCGTGTTTTCATCTAAATACGCCTGCTCGTCGTGCGGCATCTCCTACGAACCCCCGACGCCACAACTTTTCTCGTTCAACTCGCCGAGCGGTATGTGCCTGACCTGCGACGGCCTTGGAGAACTCACCGACTTCGATCCGGCGTTGCTCGTGCCCGATCCGACGCTGAAGTTCTACGACCCCTGCGTGGCTCCGATGCGCACGAAGATCGGTAAATGGCGACGACATGTCTTTGAGGGTGTGGCCAAGGTCGTCGGGTTTGACATCAACAAGCCGTGGAAGGAGTTGCCGCAGAAGGCCCGCGACGCGCTGCTCTTCGGCACGGGCGACCGCCACATCACCTATGAATGGAAATGGTCCGGCGGCGTCTGGAAGCACGGCGGCACGTTTGAGGGCGTGATCGCCGAGCTGCGCGACAAGTATCGCAAGGCGAAGGCAGGATTCGTGCGCGAGTATTACGAGAAATACATGCGCCGCGGATCGTGCCCCGATTGCAAGGGCGCACGGCTGAACAAGCAGGCGTCAGCCGTGCGACTTGTGGTGGGCGGCAAACCGGGGCCGAGGATCCAGGAGCTTTGCGCGATGTCCGTGTCTCGCGCGACGGAGACCATCGGGCGACTCACGCTGACGCCGGTGCAGCAGATCGTCGCCGAGGAAGTGCTCAAGGAAGTCCGCACGCGGCTGGAGTTTCTTCGCAACGTCGGCCTCGACTACATCACGCTCGAGCGCACGGCCCCGACGCTCTCGGGCGGCGAGTTGCAGCGCATCCGTCTTGCGGGGCAGATCGGCTCAGGGTTGACGGGCGTGTTGTACATTCTCGATGAGCCGTCCATCGGATTGCACGCACGGGATAATGAAAAGCTACTCGCCAGCCTGCTCGCGTTGCGCGACATGGGCAACACGGTGATCGTCGTTGAGCATGATGAAGCGACGATGCGCGCGGCGGATTACATCGTCGACTTCGGCCCCGGCCCCGGCGTGCGCGGCGGGCATGTCGTGGCGCACGGTGATTTTGATGATGTGATAAAGGTGAAGGAGTCGCTCACCGCGCAGTATCTGACAGGCGCGAGGAACATTGAAGTGCCGGTGAAGCGGAGGCCGGTCACCCCGATCGATCCGACAATGCGCCGCCGCAATTCACGTTGAACCACTGGCCGGCAGGTTCGACGGCTCAACGCCTTGCGGAGCGACAAACGAACCCGTGAGGTACGGCCGTTGCGGCACGAACAACCGCGTTGCCGCTCGGCGGAACTTCTGTTTGAAATCACCCTCACTCATCTTCGCGGCCGTCGCAAGTTTCGCCAGCATCACGGGGTTGTCCATGTCCTGCTGTTCGAGGCGGATCATGTAGGCCCGGGCCACCTGATAGGCATCCGACGTGACATCCACCTGCCGAATCGCAGTGCGGTGGGTCTTGGGGTCGATCATCTGCGAGAAAAACATCGGCACGAGGTTGTTGCCTTGGATCGTGACCATGACGCCACCAGTGACGTCGATGGTTGGGTCAAGCAGCAATCGCACTGCTCCATTGCCCAGTTCACGGCAATACGCCATGTCGAGCGGCGTCGGCGGGGCGCAACGAAGCATGTAGCCGATGGTCTGTGGGATGACCGTGATCTTGTCGCCGCGGTCGCCACAGCGACGGGTCAACTCGTCGGTCAGCATTCGGGCCAGCGGGACTTCGGCAAGTCGCAAGTGACCGGCAGCGTCCAGTTCCACTTTTCGACCGAGCATCCGCTCCAATTCTTCGCGGTCGCCCAGGCGATACGCGAGACCCTCCGCGACGATGGCCACGCCGTCGGCGCGCCCCATGGCCTTGCGTTTGATGATCGCGCCTTCGAGCACGTCGGCAATCTGGCTGAGTGTGACGGTCTCGGCGAACTCTTCGGGGATGAGTGTCAGCGTCGCGCCGGTGGCCTTGCCCATGCCGAGGGCGAGGAAGCCGGCGTGCCGACCCATCGCCACAACGAGATACCAGCGGCCCGTTGTGCGCGCGTCCTCCATCAGATTGGCAATCAACTCGGAGCCGAGATGCCGCGCGGTGTTGTAGCCGAACGTGGGAATCTCAGCGGGCAACGGCAGATCGTTGTCGATGGTCTTGGGAACATGCACGACGCGGATACGGCCGCCGGTGCGCTCTGCGACGAATCGCGCCGACAGGGCTGTGTCGTCGCCGCCGATGGTGATGACGTGCGTGATGCCCATTTCGGTGAAATGGTCGAGGACGAGTTGGACCTTCGCGGCGTCGGGATGGACGACGGTGGATTCCTCGAGTTTCTTTTCGTCAAGCAGCGTAGTGCGACTGGTGCGAAGAATAGATCCGCCGTCAAAGTGGATGCGGGCCACGTCGGAGATTTTCAGCTCTTCGGTGTGGCGCTCACAGACAAACCGCTCCGAGGCGAGATGCTTGAAGCCGTCGTAGATGCCGACGACCGACATGCCCTGATTGATGGCTTCGATGGCGGCGGCACCAATGACGGCGTTAATCCCGGGTGCCGGCCCGCCGCCGACGAGAATGGCGAGTTTTCGATGGTTCAAGTGAGGAGTCTCCGCCTAGGTCAAACGATTTATCAAGCGATTGTAACCAGTAGCTCGTGGTGTTGTTTGGGGGGGTCAGGAAGCCCCCCAAGCAAATGCTCGAGCGCACGGCATTGTGGCATGTTCATTGACCGCGTTCCACCCAGTTCCTAAGTCCGTTGTTGATGGGCATGAAAAGTGATTGAGCTTCGCCCCTGAACCGTTGGAAGCCATGATGTTCGTAGAAGGCGACGGCAGATTCGTCCTTGGCATCGACGACGACGGCGTAGGCGGCGATTCCCGATTGGCAGGTGCGGTCAATGGCATCATAGAGGAGCACCCCGCCCAGTTTTCTACCCCTGAATCCCTGATCTACAGCTAGTCGTCCAATCCGCACGGCCGGGACGGTCGAGTATCGCGGGAGCTTCTTTGCCAAATCGGTCGGTAGATCGGGTAGCGCGATACCATACGCCGCGAGCGTGTAGTACCCCGCTATTCGATTCGTCTCGCGCTCGACAGCGACATAACAGGCGGTCATGCGGCGGCGAACATCTTGTCCGACCCGGCGGCGAAAGTACTCATTGAGCGCTTCAACGCCGCAGTCAAACGAATTGCGGTCGTGTTCGTCGAGCCGTTCAATGATGAATGGAGGCTTCACGATCGGCCGATGAGTTTCCGACGAGTTTTAGCGGCGCGGCGCAGGGCGGGGGCGATGGATGCCGGCGCGAGGAAGGCCTTGGCAAACCGCTCCTGGTCTGTCCGCGAAAGACGCAGAAGGTCATGTTCATGGATGGCCCGCTGGGCGGCTAGTTGTGAAGCGGAGACGACAAAGTCCGACACCGTCCGCCCCTGCAAACTCGCGGCCTGCTGCAAGAGTTTGTATGCGGCCGGCGAGAGCCGAGCCTCCAGTCGCTTGGTTTTTGCCATGAATCACCTCTGACGGAATTGTACGTTAGTTTGCCGTACACGGCAACTATCGGATGATTCCCCATGGCGTCTGGGGGTGTTGACTCGCTTGTTATAAGACACTCGTACGCTACCTGATCCGCGCCGCCACGTTGTCCAGCACATTCATGAAATTAATATAGCTGTCATACGGCGACTCGTAGGGGTTGAAGTACTTATGCACGTCGCCGTCGGCGAAGTATTTCGTACACATGTAATAGAAGTGGTCGGAGGTGGTCAGGCGACGCCAATCGTGAAGCAGTTCGGGATCCTTCTTCGCCTTCACGGCCTGCTCAAGGTTGAACAACTCCTGCAAGGCGTTGGACTGCATCGCGTTGCCCAGCCAGGCCGACAGGTCGCGCTCGGTGTCGGCCCAACTGATGAGATGCGGAGCGTCGAACTCGCCGATCGGCGGGTACGCGGCGACCACTTCGCTCGGCATCTTGAAATCGTTTTCCGGCAGGCTCATGACCGCGCCGGGCAGGTGATAGAGAAATTCGAAGATGCCCGTGTCGGTCCACTGATGCTCGCCGAATGTTTCGTAATCCATGAACAAGTTGACGGTGTAGCCACAGCCGTTCACCTGGTTCACCCAACCGGCAAACTTCTCCGTCGAGAGCGGCCACTCGGCCCAGCCGCGGTTGCCGAAACGAAATGCGATGTCGTCGGAGAGACGGTAGTTCTTCAGCAGCACACTGATCTGCTGACCCGGCGGGTGATAGACGAAGTTCGGCGAACGATGGCCGAGTAGATGATCAGCCCCCTCAGCGATGACGGCCTTGTATCCCAGTTCGTGCGCGGCCCGGGCCACGTCGTTGTTGTAGATCAACTCGGTGTTGCGAAAGACGGTGCTCTTCTTGCCGAACAGCTCCATCATCTTCTTCTGATGCAACTCGATCTGGGCGTTGAACTCCTCGCGCGAATAGAGGAATGAGAGGCTGTGGTAGTACGTCTCGGCAAGGAACTCAACGCAACCCGTGTCGGCGAGGCGCTTGAAGCTGTCGAGCACCTCGGGGTGGTACGTTGCGAATTGATCGAGCGCGACACCGGTGATGGAATAGGCGCAGCGGAATCGCCCCTCATGCACTCGGATCATGTCGAGGATGCACTGGTTCGCGGGGAGGTAGCACTTCGTGGCGACCTTGCGGCAAATCTCGCCATTCTTCGTGTCGTCGAAATAGTTGTGATCGGTGTCGAAAACGGAGTATCGCCGCAACCGGTAGGGCTGATGCACCTGAAAGTAGAAGCACACCGATGCCATTGCTTACGAACTCCCGATCTCGTTATGGTCGCTTGCGACCGTACTGACCCATCGCCATGCCGTAGGCTTGTACGCACCCTCCGGCGGCATCCTTCCAGGTCAGGCGGTTCACCTCAAAGCTGCCGTGCTCGCGAAGCGTCGCCTGAAGCGGCGGATGACGCAAGACCGCGATGATTTTGTTGGCCATCTCGTGTGTGTCCCAGAAATCGACCTTGAGCACATGCGTCAATATCTCGGAGACGCCCGATTGCTTACTGATGATGACCGGAACGTCGTGCGACAATGCCTCCAGCGGGGCGATGCCGAACGGCTCGCTCACGCTCGGCATCACATACAGGTCCGCCATCTTATAAACTCGATCCACGTCGTCGCCGCGAAGGAAGCCGGTGAAGACGACCTTTTGCCCAATGCCCAGTTCGGCGGCCAACTCAATCATGCCACGAGCCATGTCCCCACTGCCGGCCATGACGAAGCGGACGTTTTTCTCGTGCTGCAACACCAGCTTGGCGGCCTGAAGAAAGTACTCCGGGCCTTTCTGCATCGTGATTCGACCGAGGAAGAGCACGATCTTCTCGTCACGTCGAATCGTCGAGGGCAGCGGCAACTTGCCATTGGTGTCAATGGCATTGTGGACCACCTCCACCCGATCCGGGCTGATGCCATAGCGGCCCAGCAAAAGGTTGCGTGTGAAGTGACTCACCGCGATGACCCTGTCAGCCATGTGGACGCCGCGCCGTTCGATGTCGTAGATGCGTTGGTTCACATGCTCGCCGCTGCGGTCGAATTCGGTCGAGTGAACATGCACAACGAGCGGCTTGCGATAGACCTGTGCCACGGCGATGCCGGCGGGATAGGTCATCCAGTCGTGGGCGTGAACCACGTCGAAGTTTTCATTGCGGGCCAGCGCGACGGCCACTGCGGCGTAGCGCTCGGTCTCGCCGACCATATCGCCGTCGTAGTGCGCGACGGCATTGAGATTCTTGGAGCCAGTTGAAATGACGGAGCCGGAAACGCCGGCCGTCGTCGGGGCGTGGGGGTCGGTCGTCTCCGAAGTAACTGTCGAGCCGGTGTGATGAACTGTTTCCATTCCACCGGGGCCGGCCGGTCCATAAGGCTTGAGCGTCGATGGCACGGAGCGAAACTCGACATTGTCGAACTCATCGAGGCGATAGGACGTCACGCCGGGAATGAAGCCCTTCACGGCGGCCGGCGTGCGCAGTGTGACGTGCGTGGTGAATTCCGTGGAGACCGTTTGCGGCAAAACGAAGATGACGCGATGGCCGAGGTCGCTGAGGGCGCGCGTCAGCCCATAGCAGGCGGTGCCGAGGCCGCCGCTGATGAACGGAGGAAACTCCCATCCGAGCATGAAGATATTCATGGCTCAACCACGACAAACATTCTAGAGTCGGTTCGCGCCGACGGTTCGCGCCGACGGGATCGACCCATCGTCATGCGAGCGCGCGGAATCAAATCTGACGCGACGGTTCCACGCAAGCGGCGGCGAAGAGAAGAATCGCTGGACGCGCCAGTACAACAGCCCAGCAAGTATGCAGCCGATTGCTGCGGCTGTCAACGAATTCTCGTTAAGGCTTGGTTACGGCAGTATTTGCGCGATGTACGATCAACCGTTCAGACAGGAAGCCTTCTCAGGCACCGGTACCGAAGCGTTGTTAGACCTGTTTTACGGGCAGTTGGGCGTGAAGTTCGAAATGCTCCGTGCCGTGGGCAAACGGTCGTCCGATGAAGGCCTCGAAGCATGGTTGGTCATCCGGCACGTAGCCGCTCCGTGGGAGCCATGTGCCAAAGAGCCATTGGAGCGCTCGTAACTCCAGATCGATCCCGCCGCGTAACTCGACTTGTGAGATGACCATCGGGGGGAATCTGAACCGGCCGATCTCTCCCTTCTGGATGAATCGTTCTGCTTCGACGGCAATGTGGTACTGGCAATCTTCAAGGGAAGCGATCTCCGGGTTATCCCACTGGTACCCGAGCCATTGGCCGTCTGCCACGGAGTTTCGTTCAGCCCATGTGACGAGGCGCTGGGTGGCCTTGGCGACGGCGTCTCCTCGGTAGGGGTTGCGAACACGGATGTACGCTACGGTTCGTGCCGGAAGAGTACGGATTTTCACCCTGAAACCATCGGGGTTGTGTCCCACGGGCAGCCGGTCAAGATGGAATCGCTCGACGGATCCGGCCACCGTTGCCTCAAGCTCGGATCGATGAGCATCGCACCACCGCTTGATGTCGAACGTGCTGGGGGACACGTCGAAGCGCTGCTTGAAGCACCTTGAGAAATCAGACGAAGATGAAAACCCGCAGGTCATGGCGATCGTGGTGAGCGACGATCTCCGAGGGCGAGCCATCATGGCCAGAGCCTTCTCAAGTCGGAGCCGCTTCACGAACTCAGCGAGCGTCACCCCCATCATCATTTGGAACACTCGGTGAAAATGGAACGGCGAGAGCATGGCAGCACGGGACACGTCCGTGAGCAGCAACGGCTCTCCAAGGTGCCTCACCACATGGTCGATGGCGAGGTTGATCCGCTCGACGTAAGCCGTCGCTGTTGCAGCTCGATTTTTCACGTCAATTCGCAAGATTTGGCAAGACCTCCATGTTCCGAGTTTGTACTATAGGGTTCCAAGCCCTGAATTGTCAGAGCGGAATTTGATCGAACTGGGAGCTACCAAATGACACGATACATCGTTGCAGTTCTCGTGGGATTTCTTGGCGGATTCACGTCGATGAACGGTCCAAAGTCCAGTAACACGAAAGAAACAGGAGACGCACACATGAGGCTCGGCAACTTTTCAGTCAGTCTTACAGTCAAGGATCTTGCCGCGTCCCGCGCGTTCTACGAAAAGCTCGGCTTCCGGCCGCTCGGCAAATTCGCATCCAAGAACATGGTGATCCTTCAGAATGAGACCAGTACGATCGGCCTTTTCCATGGGGCGCTCGAGAAGAACTCGCTGACGTTCAACCCCGGCTGGGATCGCACATGTGCAACATTGCCCGACTTCGACGACGTGCGTGACATTCAGAAGACCCTCAAGAGTAAAGGCCTTGCCCTGACCCTCGAAGCCGATGAGTCAACGACGGGGCCTGCGTTTCTAACGTTGGTCGATCCCGATGGAAACCCGGTCCTGATCGATCAGCACGTGCCCGCCCCACGGAAGTGATCAACAGCTCGGCCAATGCTATTCGGGGTGCTCTAATTCATGGATCCATCGGGAGGCGACTCCGGACTCGCCGGGTCCGGTGTTGGCTTGGCGGCCTTACTGGCGATGGGGCTGAGCACCTTTTTCAAGGCCCACTCGGTCCAGGTTTCCTTCTCCAAACTCATATGCGTGGAGATGGCGTCCATGTAAGGCCGCGTCGCTTCGTCGAGACACGCCAGTGCGCCTCGGTTTTGCACGCGAAGGATGGTCTCACCATAGGATTGGAGGATCGTCTCGGCGACGACGTTGGTCGTGACGTTTCCGACGACAAAGGCTGCGTCTACCGCCTTGCCTGCGCCCTTGGCGAGATCGACCGTCATGAGGCCCACAATGGACTCAATCGCCACGTTGTCTCGGCTGGCCAGGCTCTCGATCTTTTTCCACAGGGTGTCCATGCGCGGAAGCAGGTCCGTCGCCTCGCGGAAGACGTTTTGATAACCGCTGGTGAGTCGGTCGCGCAGCTCGCGGAGTTGGCCGACGTCGACCGGCGGAATGTCGAAGACCTGCGCCGTCTCCTTGCCGGCCTTGCCGAGGGAGTCGAGCAGTTCGGTCACTTCAGAAATATTCGCATCCTGCGGGATGACCTTGTTCTCTTTCAACTCGGTAACGAGGCGATTGAGATACACCTTCGACCCGTGCGACACGTCCGACGCCAGCGCAAAGACCCACAGCGGCGACAGATGCACCGAGAGGATGCCGACCGTGTTGATGAGATTCCCCGCGATGGCGCGCTGCACATAATCGTCCGGCAGGGTTGCCCCGGGCGTGTCGCCATAGGCCCCCTGCACCTCGGCGACCTTCTCGATGAAGAAGCGTTGGGCATTGCCGACGACGGCGGTGAAGGTGTTCGTCTTGCGCAGCGGTTCGGGGATAAGCGTGTCCGTAAGAATCTTCGTCGCGCCACCCAGCGTGGCCGCGAGAGAGCGGGCCAGACGCTCTGGCAGACTCAGGGTGTAGCCGAAGGCGGCGAAGACCTCGTTGAAGTTGATGGCCATGCAATGATAAACGTAGTCTGGAGGGGGGCCTTCCGCAAGGCGACGATGGTGGCGCGAGGATGGTATAATAGGAATGAGAGAGTCCACATGGCTACCATTCCGACATTGACGACTGCGAAAGAATTCGAGACGATTTGCCGGCAACTCGGATCATGCGAATTGGCCCGAGGTGAGGTGATTCATTTGTCTCCGGGCGGTTTTGATCACAGTTCTTCGTCGGCCAATGTCGCAATCATTCTGGGGCAGTGGTGTCGATCCGGGACGCATGGCCGAGTCCTGACAAACGAAGCCGGGATCATCGTTGAGGTTGGCCCCGACACCGTCCGCGGCGCGGATGTCGCGTTCATTTCCTATCAGCGGCTGCCGAAAGGCCGGCGTGTGGAAGGCTTTCTGGCCGTTCCGCCGGAGTTGGTCGTCGAGATCATCGGCAAAGGCCAGGGCTGGCGCGAGATCGTCGAGAAGGTCGGCGAGTATCTACGCATGGGTGTGGATCGCGTTTGGGTGATCGATCCCGACAGCGAGCGGCTCCATATCTATCGTTCGGACACCGAGCCGGTCATTCTTGAACGTGATCAGACGATTCAAGATGCCACTGTGCTGCCGGGGTTTACAGCGTTGGTCACCGATTTCTTTGCCGATTAACCGACGCTCTCCGATTGCTTCAATTGCCCGTGAATCAGTAACGCCCCGACCGCCACCGGTGCGATCAGGTCGCATGACTTGATGAACGATTCAATCGCCTCCGCACGATCCTCCAGCGTCACAACGTCTGCATGTTCGTCTTTCGCCTCGGCAGTCTCCCATCGCATGCGTACCTCGGCCGCTGTGAGTCGCACGCGGGCCTCGAAGAGCAGCTCGGGCTGGTGGATTTCCTTGTCGCGGATCAGGCCGACGCAGTCGAGCGACTCCACGTCCTCCGGCGTCAGACCCAGTTCCTCGCGTAGTTCGCGTTGCAGGCTGCCGAACACATCCACACTGCCGTCCGGCGCGCGGTCGTTCATTTCCAACGCTCCGCCGAAGGTGTGGACGTGGCCCGCGTGGAAGGCGACGCGCTCGGAGCGGCGACCGTAGCAGATCATGCCGTCGCTGGTGAGGATGGTGGCCGTGGTGCCGACGGCGTTGGAGAAGCATTCCCACCCGACGCGGTCAAGCCAGCGTTGGCCGTAGAGGTTGGTGCCTACGAAGTCGCGGTAGCAGGTGGGGCCGACGATCATCTCAAACGTCTCGCCGACCGGAGTCGAGTGAACTGCGTGACTGACGTATCGAAGCATCTCGCCGTTGAAGAGGACGCGCTGCGTTCCCTGGGCGAGGGCGAGTTGCCGATCCCATTCGGCGGCGATGAAGTCGTCCAACTCCGGCGTGGTGCGGCGCGGCGTTGGAACGTAGACGACGCGCACGCGCTCGCGTGGGAATCGGCCGCAGGCTTGTACGATCATCAGTTGATTCGTGTCGACGGTCATGCCTTCATGATAATCGCTTGGATGGCCGTGGTAATGCAGCCCTGTTTAAGGGCCCATTGATTCCATCATGACGTCGTATGACGACGACCGAGCCGCGTTGCCATCCCGCATCCATTATGCTACCATTATGGTAGTAGGCGTTGAATCGAATCCGCGCCGGGAGGAAACGCATGGCTGTTGTTGTACTCAAGGGCGTCCCTGAAAAACTCCATCGTCGGCTCAAGGAACGGGCCGGCCGGAACCGGCGGAGCCTGACCGGCGAAGCCCTGCATATTCTTGAAGACGCTCTCGTGCGCGAGGAACGCATCGTTTCACTCGCCGAGGTCGACCGCCGTCGTGTTCGACCGGCCAGGCCGCTGAGCGATCGGATGATCAACAATGCCAAGCGCCGCGGTCGCAAATGATCGTTGTTGATACCAACCTGATTGCCTATCTGTGCATGGAAGGGCCGCGAACGGAATCGGCGCGTCAACTCCATGCGGCCGACCCCGAATGGCTGGCCCCGCTGCTTTGGCGGAGCGAGTATCTAAACGTCCTCACCACGATGATGAAACAGCGGCTGCTGTCGATGGCCCAGGCGGAGCAGTCCTGGGACACCGCGCGGGGCATCGTCTTGCCGGTCGCGGCCGAACCGACGGGACGTGCGGTGTTAAACATCGCCGCACACCAGGGTATCTCCGCCTATGACGCGCAATTCGTTGCATTGGCCCAAGCATACAGTGTGCCGATGGTCACGTGCGATCGCGCGTTGTCTCGAAAGTGCGTCGGGATCGCATGGCTGGTGGATGCATATCTTGATACCGCATCATGAACCGCGTGATGGGATCGGAATGCCCAGTCGCCCCATCACCATTTTCAAATCCGCCCAGGCCTTGCCCTTTTCGCCGGGGCTGCGAAGCAGGTAGGCCGGGTGAAACGTGGGCATGACTGGGATCGGGTCGCCGATGGTCTCCGAGCCGCTGGGGTAGAAGTTGTGCCACCGGCTGCGCAGTCGGCCGATGCCTTCGCGCGTGTTGAGAATCGTCTGCACGGCCGGCGCGCCGAGGGCGATGATGACTTGCGGTTGGATGATCTCGATCTGTCGCACGAGGTAGCCCTTGCACGCGATAATCTCATCGATGGCCGGCGTGCGGTTGTTCGGCGGACGGCATTTGATGACGTTACAGATGTAGATGTCCTCGCGCTTCAGGCCCATGCCTTTCTGAATCATGTCGGTCAGGAGTTGCCCGGCTCGACCGACGAATGGTTCGCCCGATGCGTCTTCATCCGCGCCGGGGGCCTCGCCGATGAACATGATCCGGGCGGTGGGGCTGCCCACGCCGAAGACGGTTTTCGTGCGCGTGGTGTGCAGGCCGCAGTGAGTGCAGCCTTTGACTTCGTTGTCGTCGATGACGCGGAGAGCCACGTTTCGCTGCTCCACCTCTTCGGGGGCGAGCGGCGGCCGTTCGAGAAGATCGGCCACGACATCGTTCTGCACGTCGGCGGTGGCTCGCGGTGCCCGGGGAGCGGGGGCTTTCAACGGCAAGGCGCGGGCACCGAGAATGGCGTCTGCCTCAAAGCGGTTGCGCAGGGCCGTGGCGAGGTCGTTGGACATGCTGACATGATACGGCGCAATGATGGTCGTGAAAGCCTGCCGGTGTCCCCGAAGCGTGGGGAAGGTCAGGGCGAGCCGGCCGCCCTTGAAATTGTTTCGAAAGGTCAGGAGTGGGTAGCTCCTCCAATCCCTCGTGTTGCCCCATGCCCGCGCCACAACGGGCAATAATGAATGCTGATTTATTCCATTCGGATTGATTCGCATGGCCGAATCTGATATACTTGCTCACGAGTCATGTACCTGTCGCGCTACTATTACCAAGGCTATTACTACACTGGCGGGCCTCCCGTCTGGTGATGCCTCGGTCATGTGCATACCAGTCTGAAGCCCGCCCAAGTCGGCGGGCTTTTTTATTGCGCAAAAACATGGAGTCGGAAAGGAACAAATCATGCAATTGGAGAAACTTTTCATTACCCAACGGCCCGAGACCTATGGCGATGAACAGCATAAGGTTTGGGAAGCCCTCTGCAGGCGGCAGGAGGCGGCGCTCAAGAACGCGGCGTGCCGACAGTTCTACGAAGGCCTGACCCGCATCGGCTTGGATTTCGCCCGCGTTCCCCGCCTCGACGATATCAACGAGCGAATCGCACCAATCACCGGGTGGCAGGCCCAGGCCGTGCCGGGATACATCGATTCACGGTACTTCTTCCAATGCCTTGGTCGGCGGGTCTATCCCACGACGATCTCATTGCGCAGCGCCGACTCGATGGACTACGTCGAAGAGCCGGACATCTTCCACGATGTCTTCGGCCACGTGGCCCTCATGGCCGACCCGGTCTACGGCGACTTAATGCGAACATTCGGCACGATTCACGAGGTGATTAACACGGATCAGGACGTGCTTGAGTTGACTCGACTGTTCTGGTTCACGGTTGAGTTCGGGCTGATCGACGAAGCCGGACAGACGCGGCTCTTGGGTTCGGGCCTCCTGTCGTCGCCGGGCGAAGCCGCCCATTGCCTGTCGGACCGTGTGAAGCGCAAACCATTCCGCCTGGCAGAGGTGATCGCACAGCCCTTCCGGATCGACGTGTTTCAGGATGTGCTCTTCATCACCGAGTCGCTGGAACAGCTCATCGAGGCGGCCCGCGTTCTGATTTACCAGATCAGGGAGCGCAATTCAATCCGCTGGCCGAAAAAGAAGGCGATTTCGGCGGCATAAAAGACAACACGCGAATGGCGCGCTCTTCGCAATTGTCATTTCGCAACGCGATATGCGGCACGCCCCGCGAAGCGAGAGTCAGTTTGCCCGCGCCCGATCCATCCGCGTCGTCACCGTGTTGAAAATCAACAGCGCGACAAACGCCGTGACGCCGATGGCAGCGAAGACGTACCAGATGTAATGGGCCTGCGCGTAGGCGGCGGGCATGGGGCCGTGGCCGGCGATCGCGGCCTGCCAAAGGGCATGTTGCGCGGGATCGGTCGTGGCGAGCTTGGCCGGGTCGGGGCAGTAGGCATCGAGCAGGAAGCCGCTCACGAAGAAACCGATGAACCACGAGATGCTGGTCGGCAGATTCTGGAACCCCATGTACATCCCCTCCTGTCCCAGCGGCGCCTGGCGACTCGCATACTCCATGAACTTCGGCGACAGGAAGCACTCGGCGAAGCCTTGCAGCGCAATGCCGAGGATCACCATCACGGTCACGGGATGCAGCGACAACATGCCCAGCACATGGATCGAGTCACCGTAGGATTTCTGCAACAACGGACTAAGCGCCGTGGCCAGGGCCGACATCGGAATGATCATCAGGGCCAGCGCGATCGAACGCTCCGGCTTCATGTGCCGCACGAGGTGCGTGATCGGCACGACGCATAACACAACGACGAACGGATTGATGTTCGCCAACCATTCCGGCTTCGCCCCTTCACCAACGAGTCGAAGAATATACTTGGGCATCGAGGCGTAGAGCTGCCCCTGAATCAGCCAGAAGCCGGCGACGATGAGAATGAGACACATGAAGCGGAGATTGCCGAGCACATGGAGAAAATCAGCAAGCACGTCGGAGAATCGCCGCCCCGTGCCGCGCGTGTCCGGGCTTTGATACGCTACTGCCACGAGCACCAGCGCGCACAGAGCCATGCTTGATGAGTAATAGTTGATGTATTCCAAACCGAGCCGTTCGCGCAAAGGAGCGGCCGCAGTCTTGCCTAGAAACGCGCCGATGTTGACCATGAAATAGAAGATGGAGAACGCCCTTGCTCGATGGGCGGCATCCGAGACCTTGGCCGCCGTGCCGAGGATGACCGGCTTCACGATGGCCCCGCCCGCCATGATGAGAACGAGCGCCGCCAGCGCGGTCCACTTGAGTTGAAATGCGCCGAGCAGCGCATAGCCAATCATGAGCAGGAAGAATGCGAGGATGAGCGACGGTCGAAAGCCGATCTTGTCAGCCAGCGTCCCCATGAAGATCGGCAGCAAGTAAAGGCCTCCGGAGAAGAACGCGCCGACGATGCCCGCCTGCACGTCTGAAAAGCCCACGCGATTCGTGAGATAGAGCGACAGCGCGATGAACATCCCGTAAAACGCGGCGCGCTCAAACAACTCCGCCACGTTCGCATACCAAAACGTCGCCGGGAATCGCCAAGTCAGTTTCGTCGCAGTCGCACCGGGCGCGTGATTCATGTGTCACTCTCTCTGTATCACGGCGATTCCCTCGCTGGACATCCCACCGCGCGGGCCGCATCATATTCCCCAACGACCAAGATCGAAATCAGCTCCGAAAGAAACTTCCGCATGGCACGCATTGAACCCTTTGCCGCGATTCGCTACACCAACGCCGAGGTCAGTCACCTCATCGCCCCGCCCTACGACATCCTCAGCGAGGCCGACAAGCAAATCCTCCTCGCCAAGGACGATCACAACATCGTCGCCGTCGATCTGCCGCACGTACCGCCGAAGTCCGCCGGCCCCGATGAGGTCTACGACCAGGCCGCCGGCGAGCTGACCAGTTGGCTCGACATCCGCGCCATCGCCCGCGACCCGACCCCGGCCCTTTACGTCTATCACCAAACGTACAAGTTCGGTACCAAGACGCTCACGCGCAAAAAGTTCTTCGCCCGGCTGCGGCTCTCACCGTTCGGCGAGGGCAGCGTCTTCGCCCACGAGCAGACCTTCGGCGGCCCCAAGGAAGATCGGCTCAAGCTCACGCTCGCCACGCGATGCCACCTCAGCCCGATCTTCGGCCTCTATCCCGACCCAGGCAATGAAGTCGCCACGTTGTTCGATGATGCTATTGCGCGCGACCCGGATCAGTTGGGCATGTTGGAAGGCGTGCAGAACAAGCTGTGGGTCGTCACGGATGAGGACGTGATCGCCGCCGTGAAAGGCAAGCTCGCCGACCGACCCATCTTCATCGCCGACGGCCATCATCGCTATTCGACGGCCTTGATGTATCACCAAAAGGAGATGGAGCAACTCGTCCGCGTGCCGGAGGAGCATCCGGTGAATTACGTGCTCGCTGTACTGTGCGGGATGGAAGACCCCGGCGCGGTGATCCAGCCGTACTTCCGCAGCATGGTCGATGTGCCCGGCCTGACCACGGAGGCGCTAAAGACCGCCCTCAACGACGTCTTCACCTGGACGCCGATCAACAAACCGGCCAGCGCGGAGGAATTGGCACGCCGACTCGCCGCCGTCGGCCCTCAGGCCTTCGCCCTGTACTTCGCAACGGAGAACGTCTGTGCGGTGATTTCGCCGACCGACTCCGATCTGCTCGCCAAGTACGAGCCAAAGCGAAAGCCGACCTGGCGCGGCCTCGCGTACGCCATCTTCCATCGCTACATCCTCGATGAAGTCGTGCAGCCCACCTTCTGCGGCGGCAACGCACCGACGCTGCACTATCACA
Source organism: Planctomycetota bacterium (assembly GCA_038042195.1). Taxonomy (GTDB): domain Bacteria; phylum Planctomycetota; class Phycisphaerae; order UBA1845; family UTPLA1; genus JACRIM01. The sequence continues at coordinate 19,702 of JBBTET010000028.1, forward strand.
AGAATATGCAGGAATCCATCGCTGACGCCATGGAGACCGGCGGCGTGGCCGTGCTGATGCCGTCGGTAACGATGAGCCAGTTGCGCGACATCTGCCTCGCCGGGGAATTGATGCCGCAGAAGTCGACCTACTTCTTCCCCAAGCTGGCGACGGGGCTGGTCATTAATCCACTCTATTGAACCCATCAGTGGTCGCGCATTTCGGAGCACCGCATCCCAACTCGGACTTTGAAGTGTCCGAATAGCTGTTCCACCGTGGGATGCTCCGAAAACGCGGCCGGCGCAGTCTGTTATCACACCGAAAAAACTCGCCGCTCACTTGCCTCTGCGCGTTCGCGTAATAGAGTTGATTAGCTCGTCTTTCATGGGGCATGAAAGGCACTTGGGGGTATCGGACGGTTCGGCGCTTCGCGACAGTCGCATGATCGGCGCACGCCGATCGTAGCGGCATCGCTCCTCGCAACTGTCCGGCAATACGATTCAAAAGGGGGAAGAAATTATGCTGTTCCGATCAATCTCTACCTGCACATTGGCCTTGATCCTCTGCGCTACGCCGATTCAGTCAACGTCGGCCGCGCCGATCACCTTCAGCGCCTCATCTGGTAACCTAGCGGCGTCCGCCACATTCGAGGTCGTCGGTGGTAATCTCCAGGTGACCTTGACCAATTCATCGTTGTTCGACGTCCTCGTGCCGGCGGACGTGCTGACAGGCATGTTCTTTGATGTGAATGGCGCTGCGCCGGTTCTTACGCCGGTCAGTGCCATCCTCGGGCTTGGCTCCAGCGCGGTCTTCGGCGTCACTGATCTAGGTGGCGTGGTGGGTGGCGAGTGGGCCTACGGAGCGTCGCTGGCCGGTGCGCCCCACGGAGCCACGCGCGGCATCAGTTCCTCGGGGCTGGGACTCTTCAGCGGCCCCAATTTTCCGGGATCGAATCTTCAGGGACCGGCAGGCGTGGATGGTATGCAGTACGGCATCCTTTCAGCGGGAGACAACATCGCGACCGGCAATGCGGCCGTCACCGGCTCGAACGCATTCGTCAAAAACGCCGTGGTCTTCCTGCTGTCGGGCATCGATGGAAACTTCGATCCCTCAGCGGTTATTGGAAACGTTTCATTCCAATACGGCACGGCACTGACTGAGCCAAACATTCCTGAGCCGGCAACCATGACCATGCTGGCGATGAGCGCATTCGCCTGCCTGCGAAATCGTGGGCGACACGCGCGACGGTAAGATCATCGCGCTCACTCAGCAAGCTTGTGCATTCCTTCAGCCGAGATGCAAAACGGATGCCACGACGTGTTGTGCCGCGCGCCGAGGCGCTCGTAGAAGCCCTTGGCCTCAACGTTCCAATCCAGCACCACCCACTCCGCTCGGCCATACCCCCGCTCAACGGTAATCTCGGCAAGGCGCTTGAACATCGCCCGGCCCACGCCGCGCCCGCGCACCGATGGTCGCACGTAGAGGTCTTCAAGATACAGTCCCGGCTTGCTGAGAAACGTTGAGTAGTTCTGAAAGAAGAGGGCGTAGCCGACAGGGACCGCATCGACATACGCGAGCAACACGTCGGCGGCCGGGCGCGGGCCGAAGAGCGTGGCCCGCAGCGTTTCCTCCGTGGCCCGGACTTCCTGCGTCAGTCGCTCGTATTCGGCCAACTCGTGGATCAACGTGAGTATCAGCGGCACGTCGTCGATGGTGGCGGGGCGAATGTGAATCCCTGTCACTGGCGTCATGGCATTCTCCTGTCGAATGAGCGGCCCATGATATGAATCTTCGTCACCGAGGGCGAGACAAAAAAAGCGGCACGGCCGATTCTCTCAGCCGCGCCGCTTGTAAAGATCATAGAAGGCGAACCTATCGCCTGCTGGCAGAGAGGATTCGCAGGATATACCAGAACATCAGGGCGACCGACGCGAAGAGCGACAACGCCGCGCTGACGTAGCGATTCGATGGATAGTGATGAATGATGTTCGACGTGTCATAGAGGATTGACGCCCCGGCCACCGCGACCATCGCCGCTGAGAAGAAGGTGCCAAGCGTGAACCCGAAGATGAACGAACACAGGATCGTCACCATGGCGACGACGCCCGCGAACAACAGTATGCCGCGCAGGAAGGAAAAGTCCTTTCGCGTGCCCCAGGCCACCAGCGTCAATCCACCGAAGCCCAGAAGTGTCGCCAACGCCGCACTCTGAATTGCGCCGGGCGCATAATGCTCAGCGATGTAAAGCAGGGGGACGAAGATCAGCGCCTCGGCGACCACGAAACCCGCGAGGGCCAGATATTGCAATGCGAGTGATTCCGCCGTTTGGGTGACTTTCGTGGCCAACCATGAGACCAACACAAAGCCCCCAAGCACCACGAGCCAGCTGCTCCGACCACCGAGCAGCGCGCCTGCAATCGACTCGGCATATCCCGATTGAAAGATCGCCACTTCCAACCCAACGAACGCGAGGATGGCCCCGAGCAGGGTCAGGTAGGTGCGCGTAATGAAAACGCTGCGATCCCCAAGCAGCGGAATCGCCGGGGCCGCGGGGACGGCATAAAAGCCATCGGTCTCCAATGCGGAGTTTCGTTCGTTTCGATTCATGGGGTCGTTCATCTCATCGGCCTCCGAATGTTGATTCTACGGGCGATCCAGTGCCCGCACGGTCACACATTATATCGGCATTCCGCCAGTCCCGCAGATGGCGTCCTCACGTCGCCTTGCCGTCGATCCACTTGGCCACGCTCGGTGCCCGATACGCCGCGAATCGCTGCAAGAGCATCCGCGGCTCCCGTTCGACGATGACCATCTCCCGATGCGCTCCTTTGAGCAGCTTTCGCGCGACCATCTGATCGATGAATGTCAGCAACGAATCATAATATCCCCCGGAATTCAGCAAGCCGCACGGCTTGCCATGCACGCCGAGCTGCGCCCACGTCCAGACCTCGAAGAACTCCTCGAGCGTCCCGATCCCACCCGGCATGGCCACGAATCCGTCAGCCACCTCCGCCATCAACGCCTTGCGCTCGTGCATCGTCTCCACGATTCGCAGGTCCGTCAGCCCTCGATGGCCGACCTCGCGCTCCCAAAGCGCTCGTGGAATCACACCAACCACCTCGCCCCCCGCCGCGAGCATGGCATCCGCGATGATCCCCATCAACCCAACGCTGCCGCCGCCATAGACGAGACGCATCCCGCCCGCCACCATCGCAACGGCAAGCTCGCCAGCCGCCGACGCATAGGCCGGGTCGTCGCCGGTGGAAGAGCCGCAGAAAACACAGAGGGATCGCATGAGGCCCGAAGGCTACGGGGCGAGCAGGGCGTTGACAAATCCGGGCACGTCGGCCGCGTCACGATACCGGTCGAGGTTCGTGTCGGCATTGGTGATGTTGCAGAGTGCGTGAGCCAGTGAATACGACTCATCGGACGTGATCGCCTTCACGAAGCCCTCAATGTCGCCCGCGTTCACAGCGCCGTCGCAGTTCATGTCGCCGGTCGCCTGAGGCGGGAGCAGTCGAATCTGAAACCCGTTGGTGGCCGCACCGTCTGCAGCGGGATTGCCGGGAACGATGCCGGAGTGCGCCTGAATCTGGTTATACGTGCCACCGCCATCGACATAGCAGATGTGCCGCGAATAGGTCACGCCCTGTTTGTGGTAGCCCGGCCAGCCGCCGCCGATGACCTTGTGCGGATAGCCCGGCTCCTCATTGGAGCTGACATAGCTCATCACGTCGGGCCGACTGGGCATCATGGCATAAACGATGACTTCATAAATGCCGATCTGGATGTCGCGAACGTAAAGGCAGGTCTCCAGCGTGGGCGAGTAAGTGACGAGGCAATCATCCATCAACGCATCGTCCGCGCCGCTGGTTCCCGGGTCATCGCCGACGCGCAGCTCGAAACCGCCGATCTGGATAAACCGAACACCCGTCGGCGTTCCGTTGATGTCGAGCAGCCCATTCGTGTACACGCCGGAATTCGTGGTCACGCTATTCCACACGCCCGGCTGTCCCGCGCCGCCGTAGCTTGCGGGCGGAACCACGCCAGGCGGCGCGATGTTGATGTTGAAACTCTGCCCCTGCGCCGAACCGGCAAGGACCATGACCGCGATCACAGGACAAAATGCTCGGAACATCTTGATTCTCCTGAACCGCATCTTACCAGAAACGACCTGCACGTTGCACCGTTATTAGCGGGTGCCGCACCAGCCCGGCGGCTTTGGAGTCAGCCCGTTCACCTTCTTCACCAACTCGACAAACTCCGCCCGATACCCGCTCGCATCATTCGCCACGGCCCCCTGCGCCATATCCAGCACCGTCGCACACGTCACATCCCCCCGATGCGGTGAATCACGCAGAATCATCCCGAACGCCGCCACCGCCGCGGACCATCGAAAATCATTCGACGCCGATGACACCTGCCGCACGCTATCCATCACCGGCCGCTCGATGAGCTTGCTCACATCACCATTCGGCTGCTTGTACCGCAGCTTCACCGTCATGCTCTCTCCGTTGGATGCAGTCGGAGTCAATGCCGGCTTGGCTTCTGAACTCGCAGCGGAAACCGCCCCTTCGACGCGCTGATACTTCAACGGATCGACCGACGGCACATCCATCGGCTGCCCCACCGGCACGATCTCATACAACGCCGTCACGCTATGCCCCGCGCCGATCTCGCCCGCATCTTTGCGATCATCATTGAAATCCTGCGCCGCGAGGATGCGATTCTCATAGCCGATGAGCCGATACGCCGCGACGACCGCGGGGTTGAACTCAATCTGAATCTTCACATCCTTGGCAATCGTCACCAGCGTGCCGGCGACCTGCTCGACAAACACCTTCCGCGCCTCGTTGAGCGTGTCGATGTAGCCATATTGGCCGTTGCCTTTGTCCGCCAGCTTCTCCAGCGTGGAATCCTTGAGATTCCCCATGCCGAACCCGAACACGCTGAGGAACACCTTGCTCTTCGCCTTCTCCTGGATGAGCTGCACGAGGTCGTTCTGGCTGGTCACGCCGACGTTGAAGTCGCCATCCGTCGCGAGGATCACCCGATTGACGCCCTCGGCGTTGAAATGCTCCGCCGCCACCTTGTACGCAAGCTGAATCCCGTCGCCGCCGTTGGTCGAGCCGCCGGCCTTGAGATTGTCAATCGCATGCCGAATCGTGTCACGGTTGTTGCACGTCGTGGAGGGCAGCACCAACCCCGACGACCCCGCATACACCACAATCGCCACCCGATCGCGCTCGTCCAATTGCTCGACGAGCAGTCCCAGCGCCCGCTGCACCAACGGCAGCTTGTTCTCCGGTTGCATCGACCCCGACACATCCACGAGGAACACCAGATTGCACGTCGGCCGCTGCTGCGCCGGAAACGTCTTCCCCTTCAGCGCCACCCGGGCCAGCCGATGATTGGCACGCCACGGACACAACGCCATCTCCACATTCACCGAAAACGGATCATCCACCGTCGGCGGCGCGTCGTTGTACGAGAAGTAATTGATCATCTCCTCAATCCGAACCGCATCCTTCGGCGGCATCTGCCCGCTCGTCAGGAATCGGCGAATGTTGGAATATGACGCCGTATCCACGTCGATGGAAAAGGTGGATAGCGGCTGCTCGCGTACGAGATAGAACGGATTGTCGCGGATTTGGTCGTAGGATTCGTCTGTTCGGGAATCTGAAATGTATCCAAGGGACTCAAGCTTTTTTCGACTTTCTATGGTCAAAGGGCCTTCCGCGTTAGGCACACCTAAATGCGCCGAGTACACCGGTCCGGTTATGGTCTGACGTAAATACACATAGCTCCCTGACCTGCCTGTGCCTGCGGTCGCGGCCGCTCCAACCACTTGTTGCGACACTTTCATCTCATGGCCGTCATCAATAATCGACTTGATTTCTCGCAACTGCTCATCAGGAACCCTAACCACAAGAAGCCCCCCCGAGTCAGGGGCCGAAACTACTGAAGTCGATTCGGCACCGGTCGTCGGACTAACGTCATTCGGCGCTCCCGCTCGATGGCTTGCGCCTGGTTGCAATGGTGCTGTGCCACTGTTGCCGCTTTGCGCCGGGATGGCATAACCAAGGGCCTTAAGCGCATCAGCGGTGGAGTTTGATCCTCCAACAGGCGACGGATTCGCAGTTCCGCCCGGCGTCTCTAACTTCCCTCCGTAATTCGCAGCATATTCTCTGGTCTCCTGTCGCGCCCCAGTCATCGACTGCGACACAATGATCCCTGCCGGAATCCCCACCGCCAGAAAGATGATCGCCGCTCTCGCATATCGAGCCGTCCGACCTCTGGCGGTTCCGCTTGTCGCCTCCTGCCGCACCCGCTCGCGCTGCAACATCTGCAACTCCGGCCCCTTCTCGCCGCCCAATCCCGCGGACAACACCTCCGCCGTCGCCCGAATCTCCTCGACGACCGCCCGCGCCTCCGCCGACGCCGCGACGAATTCCTCAACATCCGCCCGTTCGACGCCCTCCAATTCGCCCAATGCATACGCCGTCAGCCTCGGATCATCCATATCAATCGCCATTGTCATTCTCCTGTAGAGAGCCTCACTGTTTCTTCCAATTCCTTGCTCGCGCTTATCTCCGCACATCTCCAAGCTCGGCCCCGGCAGGGGCCGCGGACCGTAGCCACGGGCGCAAGCCCGTGGTAACGAACCGAAATCAACCAAGCCCCGAAGGGGCGATGGAGCCGACATCGCTGATCGCGGCGTTCACCGAATCAACTCGTCACTCGACCGCCTAATCATTCCGTTCCCCCGCTCGCCTTCATCCTCATTCGCAATGCCTTAATCGCCGTGTGCAACAAGAAGCCCACATTCGTCACGCTCAGGCCCGTCACCTCGCTAATCTCCCGATAACTCAGTCCGCCGCTGAACTTCAATCGCACGACTTCCTGTTGATTCGCCGGCAGCTTCGCCAGGTGATCCATCATCGCGCTGGCGCTCTCTCGTTCGTCACACGCCTCGCTCGGCGTACTCGCCGTCGCCGCCCGCCGCTCCACAACGTCATCCGCGACCGTTTGCATACGCGATTCCTTTCGACACGCATCCATCGCCCGCTGCCGACACACCCGATACAACCACGCCGCAACGTGATTGCCCTCCAGGTCCCGCCGCTCGCGACAAAGGCGCAGAAAGGTCTCCTGCACGACATCGCGTGCCCGGTCGTCGTCGCCCGTCAGCCGCGCGGCATAGCGAATCAACGGCCCCTCGTGCTTTTCGAGGGCCGCCGCAATCCACACCGCGCGACCGTCACCGTTGGATCCCGACATGGCTCAGAGACCTTTCGTGAAACAGCCACCCTTGTATACGTTCATCGACACCGTTTCTTAGACGAAAATGAGGTCGCCCGGTTCCCAACAAAACGTCCGCGAGTGTGGAACCGGCTAATAACCGGTTCAGCACAGGCTAGTGGGCCTGTGCCACACGCTTGTACTCCGTGTGCCCAACAATGATTGCGTGTACGACTCTATTCAGGAATCCGTTGTGGCACGCCCCAGCCGTGTAGGGTGGGTTGCTCCTCAACCCACCTCTCCTGGCCCGATCACGGACCCCAACGTAACGCAATCGCTGCAATCTGCGGCGATGGCCTTGATCTCTATTCGACGGCTCAAAATGGCGTCGATCCCAACTCCCGCCCCACCCAACACTTAACGCCCCGAAAAAAATCTGAGAATTCCCCTTGCCCCCGCCAAGCCCTGTGCTATATTAGTTAGGTATGTGTTAGTACAGCCCATGTAGTCGGCCGGGCGTGCCCACCGTTTTTTTGCCGCAAGAAAGGAGGCATCAGATGATCCGCGTTGCGAAGCAGCCCTTTCCTCCCCTCAGTGCCTCAGTGCCTCAGTGCCTCAGTGCCTCAGTGCCTTCGTTCCTTCCCCCATTCACCCAATCTGCGCCATCGGCGCAATCTGCGGATTCTCTTCTTTCAGCCACAAATAAGTGCAAAAAACTGCAAACCGTTTGTGCGGTTTTGTGGGCAAGAACGCAGTTTTTGCGGTTTTTTGTGGGGGTATTTTTTTCCGCAATGCCCGGTCAGACGGGCCGCTACGTCTGCCTTGCCGCCCGCCCCAGCCGATCCCGCACGGCCAACCATTCCGGGCCATCTGGCGGTTGCGAGGCCACGATTGTTTCCACGCCGGCGGCGTCCAACTCATGCAGCGCTGCATACAACCGCGCGGCAAAGGCGGGCGCACCCGTCGGCATGTCGATGCAACCTGCCCCGGATGGAATCGGATCGACGCGATTCATCGCCAACCAGCCGACTCGCTTTCCGCTTTGCAACAACTCGTTGACGCGCGCGATCCCATCGCCCGCGACGCATTCAAGAACTGCCTTCGGCGCGTAGTGCCGCTCCAACAGTCCCGGCGAACGCAACGCGGCATCGCTTGAAGGATTCCGGGCTGCCATCGAAATCACCCGGCCGAGCGCCTCGCCAATCTGCTCCGCCGTAATCAGGCCCGGTCGAAGGATGCACGGCGTCGCTCCGCTCAGATCGAGCACGGTCGATTCGACGCCGCCGATCGTCGGACCGCCGTCGAGGATCATGTCGATGCGCCCATCGAGGCTGTGCCGCACATGCTCGGCGGTCGTGGGAGAAATGTTCGATGACTGATTCGCGCTCGGCGCTGCGATGGGCACGTCCGCGCTTTTCAGCAACGCCAGCGCGACCGCATTCGCCGGCACGCGCACACCAACCGTCTCACCGCCCGCCGTCACGATGTCCGGGACCACCGAACGGCGCTTCAGCACCAGCGTCAACGGCCCCGGCCAGAATCGCTCCGCCAATCGCTGCGCCTCGTCCGGCCACGATTCGACCAGCCGCTTTGCACCGGCGGCGTCCGCGACATGCACGATGATCGGGTTATTCGACGGCCGCCCCTTCGCCGTGAAGATTCGCGCAACGGCCTCCGCGCTGAGCGCATTGGCCCCAAGCCCATAGACCGTCTCCGTCGGAAACGCCACAAGTCCGCCAGCGCGAAGCACCTCGGCCACTCGCTGAATGATGTCCGGCTCGGGATGTGATGGATGTACTCGCAAAAAGACCGTCGAGTGGCTCATGACGCATTAGCTCGCCGATCCGCCAAACATCTGCGTCTCGATCAATTCGACAAATCGCCGTGCCATCTCGTCGGAGATCACTTGCGTGTCATACGTCAGGCACAGGTTCAGCCGGTCCTCAAACTTGCTGAACACCGGATTCAGCCCCGGCGGCGTCGGTGTCGGTCCGCCGCCCCACAGGTTCAGCACACGACGCCCGCACAGGCTGCGAATCGGCTGGGCGATCTCGCCGTAGTAGGAGTACCCCGACGAGAATGCGGCAATGCTGAGCGGCAGCTTGAAGATCATGGAGTACGACCACTTGTGAATGAAAGACGCCGCCCACATCAAGGCCCATTGGCTCATGTCCATCTGCCGCGACAGGAAATCCTGGAACTGTTGCAACAGGTGATTCGCCAGCGCCGGTGGATCGTCGATCTGGCTTCGCAACCCATGAAGGATCGGAGTCACCAGGTAATTTCCGGGGACCGGTCGCTTGTCTAATAGATTGGCGTCGTGTTGCGAGATGCCGACTCGCATCGGCATGGTGATCAGATAGGCCTCTGTCTCCACGCCATTCTCTCGATACATCACATCCAGCGAGCGCAAGACGCACGCAGCCACGTGTCGCGCGTAAAGCGCCGGGCCGAAGGGCGTCGACTTCTTCGCCGTCTCCTGCAAACGCGCCGTCTGCTCGGACGACCAGTGCCGATGCACGACCTCATGCCGGGCGCACGGCTGCGCGTGGGGTTGGGCCAGCGGGCGAATGGTCAGACCCTCATGCGATTGGTGAAATGCGTATCCGCGCTGGGCCAGCCCCACCCGCCGCCAGAAGGAGAAGTTTCGCAATACATCCACGGGGCAATGCTCGTTGGAGAGACTCGCCGGCGTCTCAAACGGCGGCCGCGAACCCGACGCCGACTCTTCTTGGGCGTACCGATCCAGTTCCGAAAGAAACCGCTGCGCCCCGTCGGCATCCATCATGAAGTGCGGCCAACGAAAGATGATCCGCGTGCGGGAATCGGGCAGCGCGTAGTGCTCGAAGCGTATCTGCGGCCCGACGCGATGGTTCCACGGCGACGCCTGCCCGCTCGGATGCAGACGGGCGATGCGTACTTCCCAGTCCGGCGCATCACGCAGGTCGTGATATTGGTATGCCTGAGCGGCCGCAACGCGCCCCGCCGACTCGGTCTGGCGCGGCACTTTCCAATAGGGTCGTCCACGGGGGAAGGAGATTCGCAACTGGCCCATCGTCGCCGGATGTCGGGCGATGGTTCGGGCAAGCGCGTCACGAACCACGTCAGGCTCGATGTGCCCATCGACATCGAGGAGCATGAACGCGATGTTTCCCTCTTCCGACGTCCGGGTCAGCAGTTGATGCTGCCCGAAGAAGAAGTAATCACAGGGGTTGAGTGGTATACGGCCCATCAGGAGCCTTTCGCTTGAGCAACGGAGGCGGTACGGCCGGATTTGGCCAAGGCGTTGAGCGACGCCGGAAAAAATCGCAACCGCTTCGATGACAATGGCTCGTTGAATCGCACGCGCATCGCGTCGACGAAGTCGTCCCCGCGCACGGCCGCGACCTCCGCGGTGAAGTGCTTTGTACGAAAGCTCTGGCCGACGCACGGCGTCCAATCTCGGGCCAGGGCCAGCGTGTGCACACGAGCGCCAAGCAACGATTGCCTGCCGGCGCGCACCAGCAACGTGCGATCATCCTCCACGTCCGTGATGGCCTCGATCCCGGGCGGCAGAAAATAAATAAGCGCGACGTCTTGCAGCCCAGTCAAATACTCCAATCGGTCGCCGCTGCAAATGTTGTCCACAATGGAGTCGGCCTGGGTGGCGAAGAGTACGTCACCACTTGCCAATGGCGGCGAGCAGTTTGCGGACATCTCTTCGATGCGAGCTCGCGCAGAGGACTCGGCCTGATTGAGAAATAACACCGAGCCAATCACGCAGCCGGCGCTGATCGCGCCGTTGGCCGTTAAGAACCAGTGGCGCAGCGGGCTGGGAATGAAAACGTCCTCTTCGCGCGCCGGCACGATCAATCCCGACAGGAGATAGACCCAACCAACGGTCGCGGCACAAATATATCTTGCACTGGGGGCAATGGATTTCAAACACGGCACGACGAAGAGCACGACCCAGATCAAGAAGAAAAGTGCCGCCGGATCCCCCTTCGCGCTACGTCGCAGGAACACCACGGCGGGAATGACCAGCAACGCGGCAACCGCCCCCACCGCGAGATTCTGCTCCGTTGTTGCCGACAGCAGCGCGTCGATGGGAAACCCCATCGTCCATACAGCCGCGTACAACAGAAGCGAAAGCCACCAACTGGTACCGGCAACGGCCGAACCCGCGTAGGTGCTGCCCATGTCGAATGCCCAGGGGCGGGTGTATCGGAAATACGCCACGTATCCCAGGGCGATCACGCACATCATGCCGGCGATGAGTGCATTCTGCGGCCGAGCAAATCGCTCAGAGCGCCGTCGCCGTACGAGTAGCTCATGTCCGACAATGACCGCGGGCAATGCGATAGCAACCTCCTTCGCAAGGAGGGCAAAGACAAGTCCGCCGACCGCCAAAAGGACTTGCCATGCGCGCGGCCGATTCCAAGCCGCCCAATACGCACCGGCGGAGAACGCCACACCCAGGACGACCAGCATGTCCGAGCGATTGCACATCCAAACCGTGGGGGCTGCGACCGTCTGGGACACTCCGAAAAAGAATGTGGCCACGCCGGCTCGGATCGTGTCGGCCCGTATCTGAAGAAACATCCAACGAACGGCAATCAGCGCTCCGGCAAACACCGCCAGGCTCATCAGTCGGTGGCCGAGAACGTTGCGCCCGAAGAGCCGGACGGCCGTGAGGAATGTCCACTCGCTCAGCGGGCGGAGAAAATCCTGGCGTCCCTGCTCTGGCATCCACCAAGGCACCGTTCCCCGGCTGCGCAGTTCATTCCATCCATGATCCGACTTGGCAAAACGAAACAAGTCCGGCTCGGTCGACTCGCCGCGAAGGTAGCGTTCGCATTTGAGGATCATGTGCAGATCGTCGGAAAGCAACGGACCGGTAATGGTCCAACTGTAGAGCACCAGTGGAACCCCCATCCAAAACAAACGCGCCCGTGAGGCAGCGCGTATAAAGCAGAATATCCGGTCGAGGAACCGCATCATTTCATTATCGCCTGATCGTTGCCCCCGATCAATGCGGACTGAACATGTCGGATGACGCGCGCGTCAGGTCGCCGGCTTTTCGTAGGTGGTGCCGCGCCAGGTAATCGGGCCGCCTCGAATCATGCTTCGAGTAGCCCGCAGACAAACAGCCAGGACCAGCACAGCGCCGAGCGGATGCAACAGCGACAGCCATCGATTGGTTCTCGCGCGGTCGTAGATCAGCCGACAGAGTAGGGCCGACAGCCCGAAATGCACGACGGCCATGCCTGCCCAAACCGTTGCCCACGGGACTGAAACACCGCACGCGCGGGCAATACCAAGTCCGCCGAGAATTTCAACCGGTTGCAACGCCACGAAGTTGATCGCACCGAGCGTAATCATCATGCGCGGCAGGGTCTTGATGCCGCCGACGCAGGTGCGCGTCATGCCGAGAATTGTTTTCTTAAGGTTCCCATAGAACCGCACCGTGTAAAGTTGTGGAGCGAGTACATACGACACGCGCTGGCCGGCCTTCTTCGCTAATCGCAAAAGTGCGCTGTCTTCGTCGTATGCCCGTATGACGGCCTCGTGTCCGCCAATGGTGTGATACGACGAACGTCGAGCCACCATGAACATGCTGCCGATGGCGACATCCGAATTGGGATCGCTGATAGCGCGCGGATCGTACCAAGCATAGGCCACGGCCCCGAACAGCGGCACCAGCAGACGCTCCCAAAACATCGTCAAGTCCGGCGCACCCATTACCGCCAGCCAGTCCAGTTTGCTCGCTTGAAGATGGCGAACGATCGCGCGAAAGCAGTTCGGCTGCACGCGAAGATCACTGTCCATGAAAAAGACGATCTCTCCGGACAGCGACGACGTGATTTGCGAGATCGCGTGCGGCTTGCCATAAAGTCCGGCCGGTAACTCTTTGATCTCAACATACTTCACGCGCGGTTCACGATCCGCAATGGCGGACACGACACGGCCGGTGCCATCGGTTGAGCGGTCATTGACCACGATCACCTGGAAGTCGGGATAGTCCTGGGCCAACGCCGCCTCAATACATGATGCGACGTGGGCTTCTTCATCCTTGACAGGAATCACAACGTCGATGCGCGGAGTTTGCCCATCCCCTGCGCTGGGTCGCATATCGAAGGCCGGCTGCTCCTCCACAAGTTGCATGGTTCGCCAGATGTTTTGGCACAACGACAGCAACCCGAGGCCGTAGAGAATGGCGATGGTCCAGGCAATGTAGATCACATGAAGACTCGCTGGGTTCGCAGCAAATGGTAATTGGATGATCGGGGAGTTGCCAGCCTGTGATGGTCTTACTGCCGTCGCTGTGTTACGAACTCCGCTGCGGCGATCAGTGCATCCTTCGCATCGCTCGCCGGCAGAATGGCCAGATGCTGCACGGCCGATTGCACATAGGCTCGCGCCGTGTCCATCGCGCCCTCCACGGAATCCCCCGAGCTGAGGATCGTCTGCAACTCATCACCACGCGCCCCGGCACTGAGTGCGTCGATCAACCTTTGGCGGCTCATCGCATCGGCCCGTTGCAGAAAGCGAATCGCCGGTAGCGTCAGCTTGCCCATCTCGGCGTCGCGCCCGACCGACTTGCCCATCTCGGCTTGTGTCGCCGTTAGATCGAGCAGGTCATCCACGATCTGAAAAGCGATGCCAAGATCAATGCCAAACTCGGTCATGTGCCGGACCACATCGACCGTCGCACCCGACGTCTCTGCACCCAACTCACCACACACGCCGGTCAGGGCCGCCGTCTTGCGACGAATGATCTCCAGATACTCATCCTCGGTCAGCGACCAGTTGCCCCGGTTGGCGATCTGCATCAACTCGCCTTCGCAGACCGTGTTGGTCACGTCGGCGATCCGTCGCGAGGCTCGCGTCGAACCCAGACTGCTGCACAGGTGATACGAATGCGAGATGAGATAGTCGCCCAGCAGCACGGCCGCCTCGTTGCCGACCAGCCGATTCACCGTCGGGCTTCGTCGCCGCACATCGGCCTCGTCGAGCACGTCGTCATGCACCAGCGTCGCCATGTGGACCATCTCCACGACGGCGGCGAGCACGACATGATCCCGTGTTAATTTGCCCGCGGCCATTCCCGAAAGAAGGAGCAACTGCGGACGCAACAGCTTGCCGCGATAGGCGCGAGTCCGCTCGGTGAGTTCGTTCACGAAAGGCAGGTCAGACCGAATCTCCCGATCGAAAACTTCAATCACGTCGGCAAGCTCGGCCTGAATCAGGTCTGTATGTACGGCAATGGTTGTCATGGTGCGTCGTGGAGACTCAGGGGATTCTAATGAGGGGCGCGGATGGATTGAATCGGCTCGCGCGATCTTTCAGAAGATTTGAAAACTCCGGGAACCCCCGCCAAGAGTCATTTCTTTCTTTGCGACCGAGCCACGCGCTTTTTTTTGACGCCGCCCTTGTTTCGCACCGACACACGGCTCCATGCCCCGGATCGACCACCGCTTTTTTCCTCCAACTGAATCGGCCCTATTGCCATGCCGCGGTCCACTGCCTTGCACATGTCGTAGATCGTCAACGCCGCCGCCGCTGCGCCGGCCAGTGCCTCCATCTCGACACCCGTCCGCGCCCGAACCGTCGCCTCGACCCGAATCCGCACTCGATCCGGCGGCGCGAGCGTAATGTCTACCTTCACCGCCTCCACCGGCAACGGATGACACAAAGGGATGAGCAGCGACGCCTGCTTCGCCGCTTGAATCCCCGCGATCCGCGCGACCGCCACCACGTCCCCTTTTGGGACGCGACCGTCGCGAAGCAGCGCGAGCGTCGCACGCTTCATTCGCACCTCCGCGGTCGCCACGGCCCGTCGCAGTGTCACCGCCTTCGACGAGACATCCACCATCCGCGCCGCGCCCTTCGCGTCGAGATGCGTCAGTTGTTCTTTGCGCGCCATGCCCCGCATTAGACCGCAGGACGCGCGAATTACCAACCCGCGCACCGCGCGTGTATACTCCGGCGTTTCAAGAACGGTCCGAACAGCGGACCCTACGTCTCTTTCCAATCATTGCTCCCGGAGACCCCAGTGGCCGCTCGGCTTGTTGAACATCGCCTCGCCGACATCCGACTCGTCGGCTACAGCGTCGCCGGCGAGGAGACCGTCATCGCCGCGCCCGAGTTGAACGTCTGCTTCGACGTCGGCCGCGCCCCGCAAGAGATCATCAGCATCGACAATGTTTTCCTCACCCACGGCCACATGGACCACTCGGCGGGCCTCGCCTACTACTTCAGCCAGCGAAACTTCATCGACAACGCCCCCGGCACCGTCATCTGCCCACAGCCCCTCGTCCAGCCGATCAAAGAGCTCATGCACGTCTGGACGAAGATCGAGGGCCACCTGTCACCGCACAAGGTCATCGGCATTGCCGCGGGCGAGAGCTTTGAAATCCGTCGCGGCCTCGTTGCCAAGGCCTTCGACGTGAATCATCGCGTCGCCGCGTTGGGATTCTCCATCGTCGATGTGCGACACAAATTGAAGCAAGAATACGCGACTCTCACCGGCCCCGAACTCGTCGCACTCAAGAAACAGGGCATCGCCATCGAGCATCAGGTCGAGGTACCGCTCGTCGCGTATTGCGGTGACACGGCCGAGGGGGCATGGCTCGATCTCGACATCGTGCGTCAGGCCAAGGTCATCATCATGGAGTGTACGTTCTTCGAGCCGGATCACATTCGCCGGGCCCGCGACGGCTACCACCTGCACGTTCGCGACGCGGCGCGAATTCTCATGAAGCTCAGCAACGAGCACATTCTGCTGCACCACGTCAGCCGCCGCACCGGCATTGGTGAGGCTAAACGCACGCTTTCCAGTCTAGTCTCGCCGGAGATCATGGAGCGCGTCACGTTTTTTATGGATTATCGCAAGGCCGCGCCCCGGCCACACTTAGCCCCGGGTCAATGACCCAGGGCTAAATGATGCGGATGTATCCCCCGCCAATTCGGCCGCCAATTCATCCCACGATTGAATGCCGTCACGGGCCACCGTCCTTCGATCCATCGCCTTTGCATCAACGAGGGCCTGCCGAATGCTCGCGTCGTCGCCCGGCTTGTAATAGAAAAAGTTCGTCCGCCCGCAACGAAGAAACTCCGGCACGACCACCGGCAGCCGACAGTAGGTGTATTGGATCACCTTCAGGCTATCCGTCAGCGACTCGCTTCCCGGTCGATACAAACGATTCTGCAATCCGACATCTGCATGAACGATGTACGGCACCGTCTCGGCGAATGCGCACTCCCCATACGGAATGATGTTGTCGGCAGACGGCAGGTCGTCGATCGCGCCAAAAATGTGAAACCGCCACTCGGGCATCAGCCGGGCGGCGCGGGCGAGAAAGTCCGCGTCAAAGAACGAGTTGCCCACGAAGACGGCGTTGACGCAGCCTTTCTGGAACGGACTGTCGCAGGGCGTGTCGAAGGTCGGCTTGCGGATGCCGTGGTAGTGCAGCCGCGCGGTCGGCAGATGTCCGAATCGCCGCAGGATGTACTCGCACGGCACGCTCACGAGATCGAACTTCGGTGCGACGCGATCCTCCGTCTCGATCACCAGCGGGTGATTCTTCAGATATCGCAAATCATCCGACACGCGATAGACGAACCGCGCCGCCGGGGCGAGTCGCTTACATCGATCAAACAGCAGAATACCCGGCGTGCTCTCGAAGATGATGAGATTGGCATCGCGGATGCGCCCCTCAACCTCTCCCATCGGCAGCTCGCCATACCGCGAGAACAACCCCCGGCTCAGCGCGTTCAACAACCCCAGCCGCAGATTCGCCGGATGCCACGGCGTGTACCAGATAAAGCTGGTCAGTCGCGGATAGACCTGCTCAATGCGATTCGCCGCGTGATCCCCCAAAAACGCGAGCCGATAGTCCCCGCGCAGCCGCGACAACCGGCTCAGTGCGACCGTCACAAACGTCACATCCCACCCCGCCGCGTGATAGGCATCCGCCAACCCATGAAACCCCGCCCGCCGCTTGGAGGCATAGACGTGGTAGGAGATGAGGACAACGCGTTTCATGGGTGATGAGGGAAGGGTAAGGGGTGTCGATGGCACTGGGCAATTGAAATCACAACGACGGAGGGTTTCCGATGAGCAGGGGTGCTCGTCTGTGGCTAGGCAACCTCAGCAAAGCATGGTCTGATGGGTTGTGCTAAACTTAGACGTTCGAGGAAGCAATCCGATTGGAGTCCTTGGTCATGGCATCTCGTTCACGAGTCGAAGTAAATCCGCGTGTCATGCTGGGCAAGCCGGTCATACGGGGCACTCGCGTACCGGTCGAACTGATTGTGCGTAAGCTCGGCGAAGGCGCAACCGAAGCGGATATCCTCGACGCATACCCACGCCTCTCGCCCAAGGATATTCAAGCAGCCCTGGCCTATGCCGCGAAGTCTGTCGCCCACGAGACAAGTTTTGACTACGTCCAGCGTCCTCCACGACCTCGATGATGACGGTGGGCCATGAAGTTTCTCGCGGATGAGAGTTGCGATTTCGCCGTGGTGCGGGCACTTCGTTTTATCGGTTTCGATGTACTGACAGT
>JBBTET010000029.1:0-85148 GCA_038042195.1 Planctomycetota bacterium
ATTTGAAGAGGGCGCGTTCGTGGGTGGTGCGGTAGCGGAGGACGAGGTGGACTTTTTCGTTGGTGCAGGTGGCGGCGATGGCCATGTCGTAGCAGTCGTCTTCATTTTGGGGATCGCCGGGGGTGTTGGCCTGCATTCGTTTTTGGGCGTAGGCCATTTGGGCGTTGTAGGCGTTTCGCATGGCGGCGGTTTCGGCTTCGTCGGCGTGGAGGAGGAGCCAGCGTTTGGCGATGATTTGTTCGGCGAAGAAGTGTTCGGTGTGATCCTGGGGATCGATCTCTTGGATCATGTCGTGTCGGAAGTGGATGAAGCGTTCGTGATCTTCGGGGGCGATGTAGAGTTTTCGGCGGCGGAGGCCGTGGGTGGCGGGGCGGCCCGGAGAGCGATGAGACCTGAGTCCTGAGTCTTGAGGCGCGGTAGTGGGGTTGGTGGTTTCGGACATTGGGTTTCCTTTCGTAGTAGAAGGCACGTAGGCACGAAGGCACATAGGCACCCGCCGCGGCGGGTAAACTGCGGGGAGGAAGGGGTTGCTTTGCAACGATGGGTCAGGTTGTCAAAGAGCAGGGGCGCGGACCGGGACCGGGTGAACGGTTCGCGCCCGCCACGGCGAGGTCTTCGACGCGGGGGTTCCACACGAACGTACACCTAACTAATCTTGCTCAGCGCTTCGCAGGAGTTGTGGATTGTTGTAAAGTGTTGTGCAAGAATGAGTTGAGTAGACAGCGTCGGGTGTGTTAGGGGAAACACGTCCTGCATTGCGGAGGCAGGTCATTCTTGCTGTTGTGCGGTAGAAACCAAGGCTCGTGTATCGCTGTAACAATCGTGGCGGGCTTCTTCGATCAATGATTGAGGGGCGCTTCCGGATTCGACCAGTGTTTTGATCGCGGCAAATCTACACATGGCGCAAGGGGTGTGATCGACCAGCCAGAATGAGAGTTGGACACAATCCCGTTCGGGGTATTCCTCAAAAATGTCTCTCAGGCCCATGCCGATGTCGTGAGCAAGGTGATCATCCGGGTCGGCGGGGAGTGCATCTTGAATAGTCTTACCATCACCTTGCTGGTAATTGTGCTTTAAGAGCGAAAGAGTTGATCCATTGAGTTTGCCATCGGCGATCCGCTGTAGTGCCAACTCTCGAACCCGGACGTCCTTTCTTTTCTTCAACGCCAGACAGGCCAATCTCTCTATTTCGGTATCGTCGTCTCGAGTCAATTCAAGCAGGCGGTCTATCATTTCGGATAAGGATCTGCCTGAAAACATGTACAAGTATCGTTTGATGCGATCCGAGTCCAGTTCGCGTGGGAAACCCAAGGCGGCAAGCCGGAGGTCGTTCTCTGTCGCGTGATGTGCCCAAGATCGAAAGAGATAGAACAGGCTGATGCCATTTGGCTTATTCGCTGCGTCGTCGATGACGGACTTGATTTCGGGCAAGGTGAAGTCCTTCGGACTGCGGCGGTCCACCCTATGTGTTCGATATGTTCGCTGTTCGGAGGCAATCTTGGCTCGACAGGCCTGGATATTCTGACTTTGTTTCGAGGCCATTCTTATTGCATGCCGGACTTCCAAGATAGTGAGTCCTGTGACTTCATGTTTATTTCCATAGACTGTTGGCTCAAAATCGGGGTCTCTTAACATCCGCTTGCCATTCTGCTCCATGACATGCAGCAGTCCGTCAAGGCGGTCGAGTTCAACAATTGAATAGGAACCGATGGGGTATTTCTCGTGCTCGCATCCGTTGTCAAATCGTTTGTAAATTGCCTCACGCGCGTTTGAGTCGCCTCGCTCTGCAAAGAGGCGGGCCAGTTCAACAAGCTGGGAGGCATCCCGGTTGTCGGTTGAGGTGAGTAGCTTCTCAAAGACTTCGCTCTTGAGGAAATCGAGCCTACCGGAAAGATTGATCGCCTCAAATAAGTAATCCTCCCGTGTGCCCTCGCACTCTTGGTCATATGTGGTGTTGTGCAGGCAGGCGTAGAGAATTTCGTCGAGATAGGGCGCGGGATCGTTTTGCAAGAGGTGCAGGATTGCGCGTCCCTGGCCTTTTTGGAGGGCCTTTCGGAATTGGTCGCGCGTCATCTTGGAGATTCCGGGCGGCCGTGATGGTTGGCTTGAGGTTCGATTGGAATCATCATGCCTGCATTATATCCAATTCAGACTGATGGTTTTGATATCGGGAGTGTTGGCGCGCGGGGCAGGACATTTGAATTGTTTACGTGGCGAGCCTTCGTCCCTTCGGGACTGAGTGTGGTGTGTTTGATGGACCACGGGCTTGCGCCCGTGGCTACGGTCCGGCACCCCTTCGGGGCGGGGAACAGAAAAGGGGCGGTACAACGGAAGGAATTTCCCGCCGCGGCGGGCAGGCTCCGGCAACTATCGTGCGCTCTGTCGAGCGGGGAATGCGGTTGGTGTGCGGGGTTGGTGCTGGGACGGTTCGCGGGATGGGATTCCCGCGGGGGTGGGTTCGAGATGAGAATCTCGCACCAGCGGTACTCGCTTGCACCAGCGGATTCCGATAAGTGCGCGGGTGTGTGGCGCGATCATAGCCTACGTTACGAGGCGTGCTTTTCGAAACTTCAATTCGTGGCTTGACTTTGATGCCGAGGGAGGTAGGTTCAGGAAGAACCCACCCTACTCGTTACTCGCTGAGGGGCCGCGCAGGTCTTGCGCGGTGGGTTTCTATCTTTAGTCGGCGCATTCTCGGAGCGAAGAAGGGGATGAGTCCGAATGGTGTCGGGCTTGATTGACGCCCGCTGTGCGCGAATGGTCTCGCGGGGGGCGTGTTGAATTGCATTCCAAGGAAGCGCGACATGCACAGGGACGTGCGACATACATCGATCACGAGTTTGCTGCACCCGACGCCGTACAGGTCAAAATCCTGTGCCACGCTTGTCCATCCCGCATGTCATTCCCGGAGGTCTTCGCAGATGAGACGGACTATCACGCTCACCGCTTCGTTTATTGTTCTCTCACTCGCCGCACTCGCCGGTTGCCGTGAGTCCATGCCGCATGCGCCGACGTGGCCCGCCACCGGGGATGAAATCAAGACCCATCCGAAGCCACCCGAGGGCGGCTACTACAGTGATTGGGATCCGTTTGCCGGGTCCATTGAATTGACGCCGATGGATGACGTGAACCCCGTCAAGACGCAGCACGTCCTCATCGCCACGGTCCGCGACAAGCAGGGGCAGCCGCTGCCGAACCGCCGGATTGAGTGGATCATCTCGGATGGCAGCGTGGGCGACATCGTGGAGGTCGACGAGAGCGGCTTCCGCGCCAGCCGTGGAATGAAGATCACGAATCACTTCGCCGTCTCGCATACGAATAATTACGTCCACACGATTACGCGCGGTGATGACGACCCGTCGAACGATTTGCACCTCGAAGTTGGCCAGACGTGGTGCGTCATCACGTCGCCATTGGAAGGCGAGACGTACATCACCGCCTATTGCCCGGCCATCTTCGACTGGAGCAAGCACAAGGTCTTCGCGGTGAAGCATTGGTACGACGTGCGCTGGGAGTGGCCGCCGCCCGCGGTGAACCCGACCGGCACGCCGCACGAACTGATCACGCGCGTTTTCAATCGATCGGACGACACGCCGCTGACCAATTGGGTGGTGAACTACAAACTGCTCGACGGCCCGGCCGGCAAGTTCGACAACGGCGGCGCGGAGACGATTTCCGTGCGCACGGATGGCGCGGGCGTGGCACGTGCCACGCTGAATCAGGTCGATCCGGCGGCCGGCATGAATCACATTCAGGTTGATCTGATCCGCCCCGACAACGACCACTGCTGCAAGCCCGGCGGCCACATCGCCACGGGGCAGACGACGAAGGAGTGGCTCGCGCCGAGTATTGGAATTGAGAAGGATGCGCCACCGACGGCGCTGCTTGGCGAATCGTTTGCGTATTCGATCGTGGTGACGAATCCGTCTCCGGTTGATGCGACGCAGCTTGTCGTGACTGATCCGTTGCCGGCGGGCATCGAGCTTGTCTCCACGAATCCCAAGGCGGAGAGCAAGGACGGCGTGTTGTCGTGGCAGTTTGACCGGCTCTCGGCGCGACGCAAGAAAACGATTCAGGTGGCCGTGAAGGCGATGAAGAAGGGGCGATATACAAACTGCGCTGACGTGGCTGCGGCAATGGGCCTGGCAGCGCGCGACTGCGCCGATACGGAAGTCATTGAGCCGCACATCACGGTTGAGTTGCAGTGCGTGGGTGAGGCGATTGTTTGTGACAATCTGCCGTACACGCTGCGCGTGGCCAATTGCGGCGATGCACCAGCCCGCAACGTGATGGTGACGGCGGACTTGCCGCCGGGCCTTACGACTGAAGCGGGACAGACGAAGCTGACGTTTAACGCAGGCCTGCTTGAAGCCGGTGCGTCGAAGAAGGCAACGTTTAACGTCAAGGCGAGCGGTTCGGGGACTTACACCGTGACGGCCGCCGCGAATGCGGATGGCGGGTTGCATGCCCAGGCCCAGTGCCAGACGCGTGTCACGCAGCCTGTGCTGGTTGTCACCAAGACCGGACCGGAGAATCGATATCTCGGTCGGCCGGCAAATTACCAAATCACCGTTGCCAACAGCGGCGATGCTCCGGCTCGTAATACCGTGCTCACCGATACGATCCCGCCGGGCATGAAGTTCATCAGCTCCTCCGATGGCGCGGCCCCGAACGCCGGCAAGCTCACGTGGAACTTTGGCACGCTGGCCCCGCAGGCCTCGCGCACTGTGAACGTGACGTTGCAGGCGGTGGGCATCGGTTCGATGCACAATACGGCGACGGCCTCGGCTTATTGCTCGGAGGCGGCGGCGTCGAGCGTCACGAATGTGCAGGGTATTCCGGCCGTGCTGCTGGAAGTCGTGGACTTGAATGACCCCATCGAAGTGGGCCAGAACCTTGTCTATGAAATCAAAGTCACGAATCAAGGCTCGGCGGATGGTACGAACATCGTGCTGACCTGCGGACTTCCGGGCGAGCTTCAGTTTGTCTCGGCTGAGGGGCCGAGTCGAAGTGCGGGCGCAGGGCAGACGGTCTCATTTGAACCGGTGCCGAGCCTGTCGCCGGGCGGTGTGGTGACGTATCGCATCACTGTGAAGGCCCTTCGCGCGGGCGACGTTCGTTTCCGTGCGACGATGAAGACGGATCAGACGACGACGGTGGTCGAGGAAACTGAGAGCACGCACCTTTATTGAGGCGCACAGGCACAAAGGCACTGAGGCACCCGCCGCGGCGGGTAAACTGCGGCACAGAGGGTATTTGTAATGAGACAGCGACTGACATGGATGATGGTTCTGGTGCTGCCGGTGCTGGCTGTATCGCTGAATCGTGCCGGGGCGCAGGAGAATGCTCGCGTGCGTGGGGCGTCGACACCGATGACGCCTGTCAACCATGAGCCGGTCATGCCGCGCGTGGACGATGGCGACATGATGCTCGTCGCCGACGCATCGGACAAAGCCCCGAAGAACTCCAAAGACTCGACGGGCACGAAAACGAAGCCGGCGACGCGCGCTCCGTCCGGCGGTTCACATGCAGGCCATGATGGTTCCATGCAAGCGATGCACGGCGCTGGACAGACTGATAGTCGGTCCCATATGGGCAAGATGCCCGGACTCACGCAGCTTTACTTCCCCTCCGGCGACCGCAGCGCCAGTGCAGTCCTCCTCGAACGACAAGGCCCCGCCGAAGTACGTCGCGGCGAGCCGTTCACTTATGAAATCAAGATCACCAACATGACCGGCCTGACACTTGCGGAGGTGCGCCTTGTTGAACATATCTCCGACGGCTTTGAGCTTAAGGGGACGAACCCCGATGGCGGCGCGGCCCCGAATCTGAAGTGGTCGTGGGACCGTCTCAGCCCGCGCGAGACCAAGACCGTGTCCATCAGCGGCAGTGCCAAGATGGCGGGGCAGATTCAATCTTGCGCCGACATCACGTTTCGCACGGACATCTGCTCGACGATCAAAGTCGTGGAGCCGGTTCTGCAACTGGCCATCACGCTCCCGCCCGAAGTGATTCTCTGCGATCCGATTCCAATGACGATTGTCGTGCGCAATGCCGGGTCGGGCGTGGCACGGAATGTTCGCATTACGGCGTCGTTGCCGTCGGGCCTGACGACGGATGCCCCACTGACGTTTGCCGTTGGCGATCTTGCCGCTGGTCAGATGCGCGAAGTATCCGGGACACTCAAAGCAGCGATGAAAGGCTCGTTCTCTGTGACGGGCAATGCCATTGAAGACGGCGGCCTCTCCGCGGATGCGTCGGCGACGGTGCTCGTCACCAAGCCGGAACTTGCGTTGACCAAGACCGGCCCCGAGACGCGCTATATCGGCCGCCCCGCGAAATACGAAATTACCGTCACCAACAATGGCGATGCTCCGGCGAATGATTGCATCCTTACTGACGACCTTCCCGCCGGCACACAACTGATCGAAACGACGGCAGGCGGCTCCATCATGGGCAGTCGGGTGGCGTGGAAGCTGGGCACGATTGCCCCCGGCGCATCCGGCACGGTGAGTGTCTCATTGAAGCCGATCGTCAAGGGCGTGGTGAAGAACACGGTGGAGGCGAAGGCGTTTTGTGCGGAGGCCGTGGCGGAATCGACGACGAAGATCATGGGCATTCCCGCGATCCTGCTGGAAGTGCTGGACGTGGAGGACCCCATCGAGATCGGTGCGAACACGACGTATGAGATCGTGGTGACGAATCAAGGCTCAGCCGAGGGGACAAACATCGCGGTCGTGGCGACGCTGCCCGAGGAGTTGGAGTTTGTGTCGGCGGTCGGTCCGACGTCGTTCGCGGAAAACGAGAAAACGATCACCTTTGCCTCGCTGGCCAAACTGCCGGAGCGCACCAAGGCGACGTATCGCGTGACGGTCAAGGGCAAGGATGCCGGCGACGTTCGCTTCAAGATCAGCATGATCAGCGATCAGTCGAAGGTGCCGGTTGAAGAGACCGAGAGCACGCACGTTTACAAATAGCGCGATGATTCGTCATCCGTGGTGCCGTCTTTCCGGCGCGCAGACTTCGCTGTGGCATTCCAGTTTTCTTGGCATTCTTGGTCCCCCCCGATTGCCTCATACCTAATCCAAACACAAGACTTTTTCATCTCATTAGGCAGTTGAATGCCTGCGCCGAACTGTTGCTAACTTGTTACAAGACATTAAGTTACGGTGCCTTTTCCTAGCACTTTACCTGTATCACATCCTCCCTTACTCTGTCTAATTGAGACTGAGTCTCAATTAGAGGGAGACTGGATATGCGATCTCTGGCCGTTCCGACAGCCGTATTGTCCATGTTGTTGAGTGCGCTCGTGCTCGCTGCACACCGATACGAACCTGAACACCAGGGCGAATCGCCCTCCACCTTAAAGAAGATCGGGGTCTTGCTGGTTAATCATGGGTCCCGATCCAGCACCTGGCGGCAGGCCCTTCTCGATCTCGAAAGAGAGGTGACAGAACCCCTCCGCAGAGGCGGAATCGTGAAGGAGGTGCGAACCGCCTTTATGGAATACACGGAGCCGTCCATCGCCACACAACTTAAGGCGTTTGACGCCTCTGGATACACCGACGTCATCATCGTCCCGCTTTTCCTGACCGTCAGCACTCATTCCTTTGACGACATTCCCACCATCATTGGAGCGAAAGAAGACGCACACTCCCTCGAGGCTCTAAAACTTGAAAAGATTGAGCGATACACGCCACGAGCCAGGGTCAGGATTACTCCGCTTCTCGATTTTACCAGCGTGCTTCAGGAGAATGTACTCAACAGGGTCAAGAAACTCTCCCGGCGTCCGAGCGAGGAAGGGCTGGTTCTGATCGCCTATGGTGATCAAACGTATTCCCAGGAGTGGAGTGATCTGCTGAAAAAAGTGGCGGACTTTGTCAAGCACAATACCGGAATCACGGACTACTCCTACGGTTGGTGCGGTCATGTCGCGCGGTACAGTCCGGACGCAACGACCGCGGCCATACGGGAGGTGCTCACGACCAAGACCACCGCGATTGTGATTCCCGTGCTGGTGGCGCGCGACGAGATGTTTCAGGTGCAGATCATTGCTGATGGGATAAACAAGATTCCAGACGCAAAGAGCAAGGTGCGCTATCGACCGGACGCCATCCTCCCGGACGCCCACATCGAGCGCTGGGTCATACAGATTGCAAGCACCTACGCAGACAAGGCTCATCATGGAATCGCAATGGACTGATCATGGGCATGTGGCAACTTGGAAATTTCAGGAGCCTGAACGCCGCAGCCCATCGCGACGTGGGTTATTTCTGTTCTGCCTTGATTATTACCTACTGCGTGTCCGGCGTGGCGCTGAATCACAAAGATGACTGGAACCCCGACTTTGTAATCACCAGGGTTCCAATCCGTCTCGACCGGACGTACAGCACGGCCGAGATCGACGACAAGGCCATTGCAGCATTTGGGAGGCTTGTGGGCGAACGGGATTATAAAGTTTACGATTCTCCGGTTGAGGGGCAGGTCAAGATCTACTATGACAATGCCTCACTTCATCTCCATCTGACCACCGCGCAGGGGGTCTATGAAAGGGTATCGAAGCGCGCCCTGTTCTATCAAAGCAACGTGTTGCATCGTAACAGCGTTGCTGGTTGGCGATGGGCGTCTGACGTATTTGCCATTGGGCTTGTCTTGATCAACGTGACGGGTCTTTTCGTTCTTAGAGGCAAACAGGGGATTTCAGGCCGCGGCAAATGGCTGATTGCCATCGGGCTGGCACCTCCATTGATCGTGCTTGCCATCCAGGGGTTGTGAACACGAGCGCATCGGGGATCGCGGCGCACGAATTCAGGCCGGGCCAGTGTCCGTCGGGCGACTTCTCCGTGAACAGGGTCATTGATCGTCCCGCACTCTCAGCTATCGTCGTCGTACCGACGGCCCACTGACCCTACGCGCATTTATCTTTTTGCTCGCTTAGACTTACATTTACGCATGTCAGGTCGCTTGAATCAAATGAGTGACACCTGTGTTGTGAAGGCGTCGCGCCGTCGTCGCGCGTTGTTTGCGGCCGTGGCAGTCATTGGCAGTGTTGTTCTTGTTGATGTTTCCGTGCGCGTGTTGCGACTTGGTCCACCGTCGTATGCAGCGCGGCGAATTGAGCCGGGGTTGCCGTTCCAAGGTGTTCGGAACGGAGGGGTGGAGAGCTTTAACTATCAGCCGAACGTTTTGTTTTGGTCGATCTACGATCCCAAGGGAGACGATCGCGAGTACTTCCCGTCGGATGGGAAGGTCGAGTACCGAATTAACTCCAATGGAATCCGCGGCAAAGACACCACCGCCGCCAAGCCGCCCGATGTGTGGCGCGTTGTTTGCCTTGGCGATTCGTTTACGTTTGGCGAGGGCGTTCAGGAGGTGGACACGTATCCGGTTTGTATGGAGGCGTTGCTCGCGGGGAGTGTTCCGGGGAAGCGTGTGCAGGTCATCAACGCGGGCGTGCAGGCGCAGGGCACGGTGGACGAATTGAACTGGTTTCGCATCGGCCCGTGGCAGTTCCAGCCCGACGTGGTGACGCTTGGCTTTGTTCTGAACGATGCGACGCCACGACTGGAGACCATGCGCCACCATACGGAGTGGACGGAGGGGTTTCGACTGTCGTGGCTTGGTCGCGTATCAAAACTGAGTGAGTGGGTTGAGCGGGTTCGCTGGTCGCGCGGTCAGGCGCGGGAGTTTTTGGCGACGACGCGGGCGAGCTTTGCGTCGGCTGACTGGGAGGCGTGCAAACGGGCGTTGTCTGATTTCGCCGATGAGTCACGACGGCGGCCGTTTCGGTTCGTGGTGGTGATCTTTCCGGTTTTGACGCAGTTAGACGCGTCGTATCCGTTTGCGGATCTTCACGGGCTGGTGAGGTCGGCGTGCGTGGAGCGCAAGATCGAGTGCATCGACCTGCTCGACGACTATCGTGGGTTAGCGCCCGAGTCGCTTTGGGTGCATCCGACCGACCAGCATCCCAATGAACGGGCGAATGCGATTGCGGCGCGGCGGATAGCGGAGAGGCTTCGCGGGAAATAGTTAATCAGTCACTCAAGACGTGTGCATCACATCGAGAGTTTGTATGAAAGCGAGGCGATTGCGTGACCTCAATCACACCGTTGGCTCGGGCATGCCGAGTACGGGCAGGCTCGGTTGCGACGGTTGAGTGCTCTTGAGCGTTGTTGGAACGGTCGCGGTGGCCCCTTGGGCGATCTGTCCGCGCTCGCGATGTACATCCGGCACCGGGTTCAAATCCCAGACGAGGCCGAGCTTCTCGAAGGTTCGGAGGATGTAATAGGTCATGTCGATTTCCCACCAGTAGAAGCCCTGTCGGACGGCGGCGGGATAGTGGTGGTGGTTGTTGTGCCAGCCTTCGCCCATCGTGATGATGGCGAGGAAGAAGCTGTTCTTGCTGTGATCGGTGGTGTTGTAGCGCTTGCGGCCGATGAGGTGGGCGAGCGAGTTGATCGTGCAGGTGCCGTGGAAGAGGAACACGGTGGAGATGAAGAAGCCCCAGACCAGCATTTGCCAGCCGGTGGTGCCGAGTTGCGGTGCCCAAATCTCCAGGGCCTTGCCGAGCAGAAACATGGCCACGCCGGTCAGGAATGGGATGAAGCTGTCGAATCGGTTTAGGAAGACCAACTCGGGGAACTTCGCAAGATCGGGCACGTTTTTGTAATTCGTCGGGAACATCTTTCTCGACGTGATCCAGCCCATGTGTGCCCACATAAAGCCGTGCTCATGCGGCGAGTGGACGTCATCCGGCATGTCGGAGTGGCGATGGTGATGGCGGTGGTGGGCGGCCCACCAGAGCGGCCCCTTTTGGGCGCAGGTGCCGCCCCAGAGTGCCATGAAGAATTGAGCCACGCGCGAGGTCTTGTATGTGCGATGCGAAAAATACCGGTGATAGATGCCGGTGATCGCGAACATGCGTATCCAGTACATCGCGAAGGCAACGCCGACGGCCGTCCAGCTCCATCCGGTGAGGAGGGCGAAGAAGCAGACGCCGTGCATGGCGAAGAAGGGGGTGGTGCGCACCCAGTCGACCTTCATGGGTTCTTTGTCGAGGTAATTTCCGTCGGGGGTCACGCCCGCGGAGGCATCAAACCACCGCATGACGGACGTAAGCAAAGCGGGCATTGTCACAGTAAGGGATTCTCCGAAATGTCAGGGGAAGCCGACCGACCGATGACTTTGGAGTGTCGGCATCCATGCGCGTTGGGTCGTCCATGTTCGGTCAGTCAACGTATGGGCCTTTGCAGGCTGAGGTTCTCGGTGTCCGCGCCATACGGAACAGCGTCCGACCGCGCCGATCGGACACTCACCTACACGAGAATCGACGGGATGATAGCCTGATGGCGGTCATCGGTCAAATCAGTCCGCTGAAGTCGTCCAAAATCGCCCCTTCGACTCCAAAAACGGGGATCACGGTCCGATCGAATCCGGCCCCATCTCTCCGGTTCGTATTCGTATGCACTGATCCAGCGGCAGGATAAAAATTTTGCCGTCGCCGACATTGCCAGTGTCTCCCGTTCGCGCGGCACGGACGATGGCATCGACCGTGGCGTCCACAAACGCGTCGTTCACGGCGATTTCCAATTTGAGCTTGGGGACCATGCGTTCGACGACTTCCTGTCCGCGATAGACCTCGGTGAAGCCGCGCTGCTTGCCGAAACCGCGCACGTCGCTGACGGTCATGAGAAACACGTCATCTTGAGCGAGCACTTGCTGCACGTCGTCGAGTTTTTCCGGTCGAATGATGGCGACGATGAGTTTCACGGTTACACCTCGATCATTGCTTTCGCCGTTGGGGACACCGGCTTGAAGAGCTGCTCAAGATTCTGACGGATGGCTTCGCGGTCTCCGCCTCGGAAGCGGAAGCGCGTGCCGGTCACCGTCGTCACGAGACCATACACCGACTTGAATTGCGGCGAGACCGGTCCTTGATGCACCTGGCACAGGCTTCGCCAGTATTTGATCATCGCGTCGGCGTCGATGCCATCGAGGCGAATGCTGAATCGTTCGCCTGAGGTCGGCGGGGCCGTTGCCGCGCGAAGCTCGCCCGACACCTGCGCGACCATTTCGGCATCGCCGAGACTATAGGCCCGCTCGCTGTGCTGTGAGAGGTCCAACCCGGCAACCTCTTCGTCCTCTTCAGCGCGGACCCGAATAAACAAGTTGATCACCGAGAGAAGGACAAACGTGCCGCCGCCGCAAAAGACATACGTCACGGCAATGGCGATGAGTTGCTTCCACACGAGGCTCGGTCCGCCTCCATAGAACAGGCCGCCGTCCAGCCCGAGGGTGAGCGACTTGATGGCTGGATTTACGGCCGATGTTGCAAAGAAGCCCGTCGACAACGCGCCGAGTGTGCCACCGACCATGTGAACGCCGACGACGTCAAGGGCGTCGTCGTAACGGAAATGATGCTTCAGTGAGACGGCCACCTGACAGAGTACGCCGCCCATGAGTCCCATGATGATGGATGCGCCGGGCGTCACGAAGCCGGCGGCGGGTGTGATGACGACGAGGCCCGCGACCGCGCCGGAAGCAAGCCCGAGCAACGTCGGTTTGCCGGTGCGAAGGCGTTCGGTCGCAATCCAACCGAGCGCTGCTGCTGCGGCGGCGGTGTTGGTATTGAGGAATGCAAGAGAGGCCAGTTCATTCGACCCCAGCGCACTGCCGGCGTTGAAGCCGAACCAACCGACCCACAGCAGCGAGGCCCCGATCACGGTGAACGGGAGATTGTGCGGCGGCATGGGTTCGTGGCCATAGCCGATGCGTCGGCCGACATAGAGAGCGGCGACGAGCGCGGAGATTCCGCTGGCAATGTGGACGACCGTTCCGCCGGCGAAGTCCAGCGCGCCGACTTTCGTGGCGATCCAGCCGCCGCCCCAGACCATGTGGGCCAGCGGCGAATAGATGAGCAACGACCAGAGCAGTATGAAGATCGCAAAGGCGCTGAAACGCATGCGCTCGGCGAAGGCTCCGGAAATGAGCGCGGGGGTGATGATGGCAAAGGTGCCTTGAAAGGCTACAAAAAGTATGTGTGGAATGGTTGGAGCGAGGGCGTTGGTCGATCCCAGAACTCCGCGAAGCCCCAGGAAGTCCGTGCCACCGATCCAGCCCGAGTCACTGGGGGCGAAGGCCAGTGAATAACCGACGAGCACCCAAGTGACACCGATCAGCCCGGCGCAGAAAAAGCTGTGCATCAGAACGGAGAGGACGTTTTTCGAACGAACCAGGCCGCCGTAGAAAAGCGCCAGGCCGGGTATCGTCATCATCAGGACGAGCGCGGTGCTGGTGAGCATCCAGGCGGTATCGCCGGTGTCGATGTTGGGAGGGGGGTTCATGGGGGGTACAGTAGCAAATCAGCGGGGAATTGAGAATTGCCAATTCCAATCATCAATTGGGATAGCCGGATGCCAGAATCAGTACGCGTTCGCAGCCAGTCGTGGGACCTCCTGTTCGCCTGCGCGGTTCTGATTGCCGGCGTCGTCACGTTCGCCCACTGGCCGGCGCTCGAGGCAGAGGCACTTTCCTTTGACGACCACCAGTATCTCGTCGGCAACCCTTTGGTGATGACCCCGAGTTGGGCGTCGGCGCGGCGGTTCATGTCGGAGGTGTTCGAGCCGTCAACGGTTGGCGGGTATTACCAGCCGCTGAACATGATCTCGCTGATGGGTGACGTGGCACTGGGCGCGGGACCAACGAATCTGCGCCCGCTGCATCGGACGAGTTTGATACTGCACGTCGTCAACACGATGTTGGTACTCGTGTTGCTCCATGACTTGTTCGGTAGCCTGCTCGCTGCAACTGTCGTGGCGCTGCTGTTCGGTGTGCATCCGTTGACGGTGGAGGCGATCCCGTGGGTGGGCGAACGGAAGACGCTGCTGGCGAGCTTCTTTGCGTTGGGGAGCTTGATTTTTTATGTGCGGTACACGCGCAGCGTGGGAACATCGAAGCGACGGGGCTGGTACGTGCTTTGCCTTGTCGCCTTCCTGCTTGCATTACTCTCGAAACCAACGACGACGACGCTGCCGCTGGCCATGATGTTGCTCGACGTTTGGCCGTTGGGGCGTTCCAGTCGTCGGACGTTGATTGAGAAGGTTCCCTTTTTGGCGCTCGCCGCCGTGTCGTCGGTGATCACCTTTGTGTCGCAGGCGGCGTCGTATGTGCAGACGCCGGGCGAGGTGGGGCCGTGGCGGATACCGCTCGTTGTGTGCCACAACATCGTGTTTTATTTGTGGAAGATCGTGTGGCCGACGAATCTTTCATCGCACTACCCGTTCCCGGAGCCGATGAGCCTGTCGCAGCCGATGGTGCTTGCGGGCGTGATTGGGACGGGACTCCTGATGTTGCTGCTCGTCGTCACGCGACGATGGACAGCCGCGCCGCTGATTGGGTGGTTGATCTTTTTCGTGTTGATCTTCCCGACATTGGGCGTGGTGGGGTTCACCATCGTCATCGCGTCTGACAAATATGCCTATTTGCCGAGTGTCGGGCTGCTGATGATTCTCTGCGCTGGGCTGACTCGACATCTCACGATTTCCACTCGCCCCGGCAGCAGAACCCCGCGAATCGCGCTGGTGTGTGTTGCAACTCTCGCGCTCGTTACCCTCGAAGTCCGCGCCACGCGAACCTACTTCGGTGCCTGGCGAACGACTGAGTCGCTGTACGCACACATGCTCGGCCTCGCCCCGCGCGCGGCGACTCTCCATTTCGGATTGGGCCACTGTCACGAGACGCGCGGCCGGATTCGTGATGCGATTCAGGCGTACGCGACGGCGATTGAGTGCGACCCGCGCCATGTTCATGCGCGAAATAACCTCGCCCTTCTCCTTGCCGACGAGGGCCGATTCGCCGAGGCCATTGCCCACTATGAAACGGTGCTGACACAGACACCGGGCGCGCCGGATGTCTTGAGCAATCTCGCGCTGGCCCTCACGTCGAGCGGTCGCCCCGACGACGCCATTCAACGCTGCCGCGAAGCCTTGCAAAAGCGCCCAACGGAGGTGCGAGCCATCAACAACTGGGGCGTGGCACTCAGTGTGAAGGGAGATTGGCCCGGCGCGATTGCGAAGTTTGAAGAGGCGCTACGCGTGAACGACGATTTTGCGGATGCGCGGAACAATCTGGCCGCCGGGCTGTGGCGCGTTGGACGACTGGATGAGGCGGTGAAGCAGTATCGTGAGGTGATTCGACGCGCTCCCGAGGATCTGGCCGTGCGATTGAATCTGGCGCGGTTGTTGGTGGCGATGAGTCGATTCGACGCTGCGAGACTGGAATTGGAAGCCACCGCGAAGTTGCGGCCCGGCGATCCAGACGTACAACGACTCATGAGTGAGATTCAAAATCGATAGCGGATCACGAGTATCAATGCGGAGTCCGTACTTGATTACTAATGCACCTTCCGCTCGCGATTCGGCGCGATGCCGAGTTGGGCGCGGTACTTGGCGATGGTCCGACGGGCGATGGGCGTGTCGATGACCTCGGATAGCTTCTGAGTGATCTCATCATCCGTCAGGGGCTTGTGCTTGTCCTCGGCGTCGATGATTTCCTTGACCTTGTTCTTGATGTTGTTCCAGCTCATGCCGTCGCCGCCGTCCGACTCCTTGGGGCCGCTGATGAAGAACATGCGCAGGGGGTAGATGCCGCGCGGGGTCTGGAGGTACTTGCCGTCCACCGTGCGGCTGATGGTGGAAGGGTCACAACCGAACTCGTCGGCCAGGTCTCGCATCCGAAGGACATTCATGAATTGAGGACCGTAGTCGAAGAACTCTCGCTGACGTTCGAGAATCACTTTGGCGATTTCCAGCATGCGCTGTTTGCGATAGGCAATTGCGTCAATGATGGCACCAGCGGACTCGATGCGTTTTTTGATGTAGTCGCGCGTTTCCTTGTCGGCGTCCTTGTCCGTGAGCATCTCTCGGTATTGCGGTGAAATGCGCAATTTCGGCGAACTGCCGCGGGCGAGTTTGATGACAAACCCATCACCCTCCTCGGCATAGTCGACCAAGATGTCCGGCGAGACCTTGGGCACGTCGTTGGCCCGAAATACGAGACCGGGATGATGATTGAGTTTTCCGACGGTCTTCAATGCCGCGCGAATATCGTCGATGGATCGCTCGGTCGCCTTGGCCACGGCCGGGAAATTGTTCCGAGCGAGCATGACCAGGTGGTGCCGAACGATCTCTTCGCACAGCGGATCGACGTCGTCGAGCGTTTGCAATTGAATCAGGAGACACTCGGTCAGATCGCGCGCGCCGACACCGGGCGGCTCCAGTGTTTGAATCAGCGAAAGCGCCGTCTCCAGGATCGGCATCTCGATGGGCGGATTCCGCGAGTATGCCATCTCTTCCATCAACCGTTGCATCTCATCGGGGTCGCGCTGCATGATGAGCGGCGTCACCTCGTGCGTTTCACCGTCGCCATTGCCGGGGCGATGCTCGGACTCCAGCCGCAGATAGCCGTCGTCGTCCATCCAGTCGATCAGCACTTCGCCGGCCGCGCGCACGACGTCGTCGGTCTCAATGAGCGACCACTGACGCGTGAGACTGTCTCGCAGGCTTTCGGTGCGTGACTCGGTGTTGGCCATCGCGTCAAGCTTGGCATCGCGCTCACCGTCGTTGCGTGCGGCGCGACCGTAGGGCAGGTCGCCGGCATCGAGGTCCATTTCGCGCGACATGCGTTCGAGTCGTTCAAAGCTTTCGGCTTCGGCCCGATTGGCCTCGGTGTTGGTCGGCTCGTCCTTTTGTTGGCGCGGCTCTTCACTGACCTCGGCCTCGACCTCTTCAAGGACTGGATTCTGTTCCAGCTCTTCGCGGACGCGGGCTTCGAGGGCCAGAAGGGGGAGCTGCAGAATCTCCATGGATTGGATGAGCTGCGGGGTCAAACGCTGCTCAAGTCGCATCTGCTGCGACGGGATCATGGAGAGTTGATGGGCCATTTGTGAACCAGCTAACTAATTGTCGACTAGGGAGTTAAACCAATCTCTCCTGTCGAAATCTTCGGAGACCGCAGGGCGTGTCTCCAGCACAATTATACGAATCGCCCCAAAAAATGCTTGGTCAATGTACCTTGGGCACGAAAATTGCGGTAGCAGGGTCCGATACGACATGAATGCTACGGTTGTGACATGCCTGTCTGGATTTGCCTGCATTCATTTTGCCGTGCCAAAACTGCCTTCGACGGAATTCCTTCAGTTGACGTCATGTAGCGTTGGAACGCTTCGATGGACTCCTTGTGTCGATTCTGCTCTGCATAGAGGCTGCCCAAATAGAACCACGCCTCCAGCACGTCCTCGGTGGTTGCCAGTTCCAGATCAGGACGTAGCGATTCCAAATCGCTCAGGGCCTGTGCCTTTCGACCGGCAAGGTAGTGGAGCACGGCGATGTTCTTGGCGTAACGTGGACGAAAATAGGGTGTGGCGGCGATGGCCTCTCGAAAGACGCCGATTGCGGCGGCGTATTTTTTTTGTTGCTCGAAACAGGATGCGAGCAACTCCCACGCAAACGACAACTCTGGACGCACCGAGAGTACCTTTCGCAGATTTTCCTCCGCGCGCGAGTAGAGGCCGTCTGCTAATTGCACGCGTGCCAGCTCGACATAAGGAAACGAATGCTCGGGGTTCAATTCGATGGCACGCTCCAGTGACGATCGGGCGTCCTCCATGCGATGGGCCATGCGGTAGGCGACGCCGAGCATGTGATAACTGTGGCTGGAGGCCGGATCGGTCTTGATGCCGCGTTGCCAGAGGGCGATCTCGTTGCACCACGCGCGGTTGTAGTCCATCGTCAAGGGAGTCATCGTGACGGCGATGAGTAAGCCGAAGATAGTTGCCATGCGCGCCGCCCGGCGCGGTTGGTCGGGCCAGATGGCTCGCGCGGCGTGCAGCATGGCCGACGCGACCATGATGAATGCGCCCATGACGGAAAGGTAGAGGTAGCGGTTATTGACGATCTGGTCCGGCAGGAAGACGCGAATGTCCACGGCGAGCATGAGCGGAATGACAAACCAGATCAGCCCGAGGCGAGCCGAAGTGGATCGGCAAACCATCGGACGAAGGACGTTGAAGAGGATGGCCAGTACAACGAGCGGGAGAACGAAGTTTATTAAGCCGATATTGGAGTTCGTCACGGGTCTGAGCGGATTGTCCGGGCCGAGGAAGACTGGGAACAGAGACTGGCGAATGTAAAAGAGGATCAGGCTCGGGGCTGTGGCCAACATCCCGACCACGCCCGGCGCGCCCGGCGCATCCTGGCGCATCTGACCGAGGATCAAATAGCGAACGGGCACATAGACCAGCACCAGTGCCGCATATGGCAGGGCCTGCATCAGCGCCGTCTTGAACCGATGGTGCGTCACCGACTCGGATCGAATCCAATGTGTTAGGAAGATGATCGCTGGAAACGTGACTGCCGCCTCTTTGCTTAAGAGTGCCAAAGCATAGGCCAGCAACGCCATGAGTCGAAGGCCGGACTTGGCCTCGTCCAGTGAGCGGAGGTGCAATAGATACGCCGTCAGCAGAAAGGCTGACAACAGGACATCGGTGACGCCGGAAATCCACGTCACCGACTCGACATGGACTGGATGTACGGCGAACACCCACGTTGCGATGGCACAGACGACGGGATCGAGTCGAAGCCGCCTTAGCGCCAGGAAGACAAGCCACGTCACGAGGGCATGGGCGAGGATACTGGTGATGTGCCAACCCGGCGTCTCCAGGCCGAAGAGTTGGTAATTGGCCGTGAGCCAGATGACAAACGTCGGTCGCCAGTAGTTGCTCCAAGTCTTGCCCTTGTCGCCCTTGAATCCCCAGACATCGGAGACCAGGGCTTTCCCGAGAAATCTCGGATGCTGCACGAAATGGTTTTCGACGATTTGCGTTTTGTCGTCATAGACCCACTCGCCGCGCAGAGAATTCCAGAAGGCGAGCGCAATCAGGGCCATTGCGATGATTATGACGGTCCGGTCCGAGAACGCGCCAGGCGCATTCATCGTTGGGTGTGGCGACGCTACGCCGGTCGATGCGGTATCCTGAGGTATGTAATCATCTGACGACATGGACGCGATGCGTCGTAGGATACCCGTCGTGGCGAATCTCACCAAGGCATTCGGATCGCTCTCCGTTGTGATTCCGGTCTATAACGCGGAGAAGGAGGTCGCAACGACGCTTGACGAGGTACAGGGCTACCTGGAATCCAGCGGCGTACCCAATGAAATCCTTGTCGTGGCGGATGGCAATACGGACCGCACGGCGGAAATCGTTCGAGAGCGCGGCCGAAGCGTGCAACTCCTTTGCAATGAGACGAATCGCGGCAAGGGGTTTTCCGTACGGCGCGGCATGATGACGTCGAAGATGGCGTGGGCGTTATTCATGGATGTGGATCACTCCACGCGGATTGAGAATCTCGACGCCTTCGCCGAACACGCCGAGTCAGTCGACGTCATCATTGCGTCTCGTCGAGTAGCGGGGGCGAAGATCGTTCGAGAACAGCAGCGCATTCGGCAGGCACTCGGCAAGACATTCCCGTATGTGGTACGAGCATTGCTTCTGCCGGAGATTTCGGACACGCAGTGCGGCTTCAAGCTGTTTCGGCGGTCGGCCGTGGAAAGCATTTTCCCAGCGCAACGGGTCGAGCGATTTGCGTTTGACGTGGAATTGTTGTTACTGGCACGGAGCCTTGGTCTGCGGATTCAAGAGGTGCCGGTGGATTGGGACAATCCAACCAGCAGCACGCTTCGCATCGGGCGCGATGCTTCTCGGATGTTGCTGGATGTTTTCAAGCTCTTCTGGCGGTTTCGTATTCTCAATGAAACCCCCGACAGGACCGAAGGCTGATGGATGCCATCACCCCCGTCGCACCTCGTCGGAGTATTGTCCGGTGTTGCGCTTGTTCTTGGCGATGAACGATGCAGGATAGGTCGGCGTAGGTTCACTGGCATCATTCAACGCGATCATCTCCGATTCAGGAATCCGAATGGCGCAGGCCGTCATGTTGTCGCGCAACTGGGCCACCGTCTTCGGCCCGATGATCACGCTCGTCACCATCGGCCTAGCCAGCACCCACGCAATGGCCAGCGCCGTCGGCGAAGCTTCCAGCTTTGTGGCGACCTTTCGCACAGTCTCCGCGATACCCAGATTCCGCTCATTTACGAAGTCCTTTCGCCACGCATTGGCCGCATCCGGCGTTGGGCCGAAGCGCGAATCGGTCGGCCCCGTCCCATCCGACTTGTACTTGCCCGACAACACGCCGCCGCCCAGCGGACTCCACGGCAGGATTCCGATGCCATACCGATTGCACACCGGTAGCACGCCGGACTCGATGTCGCGCCGCACGAGGCTGTACTGCATCTGCGCCGTGACGAACGGCTCCCAGCCGTGGCGAATGCAGAGCTGCCGGCTCTCGGCGATCTGCCATGAGTCGAAGTTAGACAAACCAACGTAACGCACCTTGCCGGTGCGCACGAAATCGTTGAGCGTGCTCAGTGTCTCTTCGATTGGCGTGACAGCGTCCCAGCAATGAACCTGGTAGAGGTCGATGTAGTCCGTCTTCAAGCGGCGAAGGCTCGCCTCCAACGCGGCCGTGAGGTGGCGGCGGGATGAGCCATGGGCGTTCTCGTGATCCGGCGGCTCGCCAAATCGCTTCACGACGGGAAAGTGCCCCTTCGTGGCGATGATGACCTTGTCGCGCTTGCCGGCGATGCCCTTGGCGCAGAACTCCTCGCTCACGCCCTTGGCATACACGTCGGCCGTGTCGATGAAGTTGCCGCCGGTATCGAGGAAGGCGGCGATCACGTCGAGGCTGGTCTTCTCATCCACGCCCCAATCAGGCATGCCAAAGTTCATCGCCCCGAGGCAAAGCTCGGAGACGTGCAGCCCTGTGTTTCCCATCCGTCGTAATTGCATGATGCTGCTCCATGAGGGTTCGGATCTGTTGTACCGTTGCGGGAGCGTGGATGCAAAACAGGATGCCACTGAGACGTTGGAACCCAGTTTATCGAGATGATGGCAGGGGCGGCAGGTTGGCTCATGGTCCTTGAGAGGTGTTTCAAGCAACTTGGTTCGCCACCAATTATTCCTAAACCAGATCAATTTGGAATTGTGGGAACTGGCAGCGCACCCTGCCCACCTGCATTTTGGGGACTATTGCCCGATTCACGGATTTGCAAGGTGGCTGCGTACTGTCATGGCATTTCGTTGAAAGTCGTAATTCACGCGGATCACTGAGGTTGGAATACAGACGCGGTCATGTCGGGTATGCAGGTTTGTATGCGTGGCACGCAAGGTGTCATACGGGGGAAGGTCCTGTCAGCCTCGCACATCTCGATTACTCGATACGTGTGAGTCAGCAACTTGCCGGGCGACGCCCACGGTCGGAATGACCGCCTCCGCAGCGGGGTTTGGGGAATCTCCGTGGGCTTCACTCAGCGG
Source organism: Planctomycetota bacterium (assembly GCA_038042195.1). Lineage (GTDB taxonomy): Bacteria > Planctomycetota > Phycisphaerae > UBA1845 > UTPLA1 > JACRIM01. The sequence continues at coordinate 21,428 of JBBTET010000029.1, forward strand.
GTTGCTGCTATCTGGCAGCGGGGTCGTGCCGTGGGGAGACGGCGCGACCCCTTATTTTTTGCGCCGCATGTTGTTGGGGAATCGTCTTGACATTTCGAGGCCAGATCGGATATGACACCGACCTTCGGCGAGCGAACCATCGCGCGTCGAGACTGACAACTGAATAATCCTGGTGTGGGTCTCCCGCGTGGGAGGTTCAAGAGGGAAGGTGGTGCAAATCCACCGCGGTCCCGCCGCTGTAATCGGGGACAACCGTCGCACATGCCATTCTCGCTTCGGCGAGGAGAAGGCGCGGCACGTTGGTTGATCCGAGAGCCAGAAGACCTGCCTGCACCGAGTTGTCGTACCGCCCCGGATCTGGGCTGGATGCACGACTCGTTCTTGCGCGGGCGCGCCTGTGCCCCATACGCTGACGAGCTTCCACCTCCGCTCCGGAATTCCGGCGCGGAGGTTTTTTTCGGCCGCGAGAGATGGCCGGAGAAAGGAAGAGTCATGCGTGTGCATTTATTGAGGCGGATTGAGGATCGGTGTACGAGATTGTGCCAGTCGCGTTGCTGGTGTGCCGTCATTGTTGCACTGGTAGCGATGCCAGTGCGGGCCTTTCCACCCGCCATCAGTTGGGTGGAGACATTTTCGACTGATCCGATTGCCGCGGGGCGGTTTACTGTTGCCCCGAGTCATTCGTCGTCACGATTCAATTATGACGTGATGGGGCAACACCTGACGGTGCATTACGACACGCAGCTTCCGACGGCGTTCTGCTGGCGACCCGTGGACCCGATCGGCGGCGCAGGGATTTGTCGGACTCGAGATTTTGAATTTGAAGTCACATTTCGGATTCACGGCGCGGGATTCTTCGCCGATCCGGATCAGTTCGCGCCAATCGGGTGGGGACTCGTCAACACCGTTTCTACCGGGACCAATCGGGCGGGCAACGATCCACCGGGTGCGCCGTACGCGTTCAATGTGGCGACGTTCGATTACTTTCCAAATGTCAGCCCACTGTTTGGCGGGCCGACGCTGGCGGCGTCTGGGATTCACAGTGATGTCGGGCAGGGATTTTTCAGCGCGTTTGAGTTTCCGTTTGGTGCTGAGAGCCGGATCGACACGGTATTTGGCGACGAGGCGCTGGTACTGGACACCGTTTACACCGCGACGGTGAGCTATTCTTCCGCCGATCAGATTTTGACAACGTCCATTACGCAGGGCGGAACACCGGTGCTGATCGACGCGGATGGCTCGGGCGGACCGGGCGGGCCGGATGGCGACCCGACGACGATCCAGACTTTTTTCTTTTCCGATGATCCGCTGTGTTTGGATCGATTTGCTCTGACGGCGTGGCAGGACAGTTTCAATCTTGCGGGTTCGTCGGTTCGGGCCGACGTGGATATTTTCAACATCTCGTTCTTCGCGCCGGCGTGGACGAAGGGCGATGTCAATGATGACAACGCCGTGGATGGGCAGGACATTGCATGGTTCGTCCGTACATTGACGGCGGCGATGCCCGACCCGATGCAGGTCGAGCGGGCGGATTTCACCTATGACGGAGCGGCGACGTTGGATGACGTGCCTCGATTTGTGGAGACGCTGTTGTGTCCGTAACGAAGAATGACATTCTGCAACCGGGATCAGGCCGACGCGGGTTCACACTGATCGAGGTGCTCGTGTCCATCGGGATGATCTCGTTGTTGGTTGGCATTCTGTTGCCGGCGCTGGGGCGGGCGCGTGACATCGGGCGAGGAGCCGCGTGCGCTGCGTCGCTGCATCAAGCGGGCGTCGCCCTGGCGTGCTATCTCGATGACAACGAAGGGGCCTTCTTCCCGTACTTTCAAGATGTTCCAAGCCCGGGCGGCGGGCGGCGCTGGTGGTTTGGCTTTGAGAAAGGCGGCCCCGCGATGAACCCGAATCAGCGGAATCGCTCGCTCGACAAGGCGGCCGGCTTTCTTGGGAAGTACATGGGTGGCTCGTGGCGAGACTTCGTCTGCCCGGCGTTTCCGTATGAGGCGAGCGGTTACTTTCGGAAGTTCGGCAATCCGGCCGGGGGGTATGGCTACAACACCGAGGCGCTCGCGGGGTTCGGTTCGCCGACGGAGCCGGTGGTGCGCCCGCGGAAAATTCAGGAGTTTGCCGGGCGGACGAGCGACGTGTTTGCACTCGCCGACGGGATTCATTTCGACCGCCTGACACTGTCTGGTTCGCCGCCGATGAAGCAGGGGTTTAACGAGCCGCCGTACATTCAGTGGCAGAGTGAAACGGTGTTCAACACGACGGCCGGCGTGAACGGAGGATATGGGCATTTTCGTCATGCGGGGCGGGCCAACGTGTTGTATCTCGACGGACACGCGGGCGGGCAATTACTCAAAGGGAGTGCACATCCTTTCACAATCAAGGGGCTTGGGGCGGTGGGCAATCTTTCCGATGAACTCGGCCGCAAGCGCGATGTGGTTCGGTCGCCCGGGGCGCAATCGGTGCGGATCGATGTCGTTTATGGGCTGTGAATCGCTGATCGATTTGAATCGCGGCGACGTGCGACATCGGGCGCTCGTCGTGAAAAAAGAGGGGTCGCTATGTCGATTCTCGAATGCGTTGGATAAGCGATGATGTACTTCGCCCCTCCAGCAGCGGCACCAGCAGCACCTTGCCCCCGTGCTTCTCGACGATGGACTGCCCCACCACCGTCTTGCCGGCCCAGTCTGCACCCTTCAGCAAGACGTCCGGCACAATCGCCTCGATGAGTGTTAGCGGCGTGTCCTCATCGAAAACTACGACGTAGTCCACGTCGCTGATCGCCGACAGCACGGCCGCTCGATCTGCCTGGCCGACGATGGGACGATTCGTCCCCTTGCCCAGCCGTTGAACTGAGGCGTCGGAATTGAGACCGACCACGAGCACATCGGCGTGCTCCTTGCAGAACGCGAAGTTGCCCACATGACCGGCGTGCAACAGGTCGAAGCAGCCGTTCGTGAATGCGATCTTCTCCCCGCGCGAACGTCGGCGGGCCAACTCAGGAATGAGCAACTCCAGTGTACGTAGCTTGCCGCCGTCTTTGTTATGTAGAAGAAGTATCTCGCCAAGCATCTCATCGCGCGTGATCGGCACGCAGCCGAACTTCTCCACCTCCAGTCCGCCCGCGATGTTGGCCAGCGCCACGGCCTCACTCAACGTCGCCCCCCCCGCCATCCCCACAGCCATCGCGGCCAACACCTCATCGCCCGCGCCGGTCACGTCGTACACGTCTCGCGCCACGGTGGCCACGTGTTCGCACGACCCATCCGCGTGGATCAAAGCCGCGCCCTCGGCGTCGAGCGTTACGCACACATGCTGTGTGTGACAGGCGGCGTGAATCTGCTTCGCCGCCTTACGAACGTCGTCCATGCCGCGAAGTCGACGGCCGCCAATCGCCTTCTCTGTCTCCGTCCGATTCGGTGTGATGATCGTCGCGCCGGTGTAGCGCGCGTAATCCGAAATGCTCGCGGGATCGACGAGCACAGGAATCTTGAGCTTCGCCGCCCGCTCGATGATCGCCTTCGCCATTGCCGATGTCACGACGCCCTTGTTGTAATCCTCGATGCACACCGCCTGGCAACTTGGGAGAAGCCGGTCGATCTGCGTGAGCATCGGCGCAAGGTCGGTGATCGGCTCAGTGGATTCATCATCAATGCGGATCAACTGCTGGCGATGGCGATGTTGCGCCAGACCGATGAGCCGCGTCTTGCGCGTCGTCGGTCGCCCCGCGATTTGAACCAGCCCGGAGGCATCGACGCCTGCCGCCGTGAGCAACTGTGTCAGCTTCTTGGCATCGGCATCATCGCCCACGACGCCGACCGCGTGCGCCTTGGCCCCCAGCGCGGCGATATCCGCGACGACCGACCCCGCGCCGCCGAGCGCGTCGTCCTGTCGAACCACCCGCAAGACGGGCACCGGCGCTTCGGGGCTGATCCGCTCGGCATCTCCGTACAGATAGCGGTCGATCATGTAATCACCGACGACCAGGATGTGCCGGTCGGCGGTGTTTTGGAGTAAGTCGTAGAGTCGTTGCCACATGGGTTGAATCGGGGTGGTAGTGTAGCCCACAGTTATTCCCGTGGTGGGCGATCGCGCCAAAGTTGGGGTTTCGATGTCGAACCCGCTTGTAAGTACCCTTAGAGAGTTGACACTCTGTCTATGAAGTTCCTACCTTAACGAATCAGCACTAACCTTATACTCTGCTATCACTTGCGATGTTCTGACCGAAGGCAAACTTCGCCGTGCAGCCATTGCGTACGGCGGGAATCGCCCCTCCTGACGCTGAAAACGCCTTTCCGTCTCATAAAACCTCAAGATTCCAATCTGGCGATGCCGAATTACAATGAGCGGAAGCGCAAAAACGACCGGGATGTGACACGGACGAATCACAGCCGGTCTATGAAGCATAAGTCTGGCCCATGGAAGGATTTACCAGATGAGAACGGTCGCCATCGCCAATCAAAAGGGGGGCTGTGGGAAAACCACGGTCGTCATCAATCTCGCCGCCTGCCTGGCCCGTGAGAATCAACGCACCCTCGTGGTGGACCTCGATCCACAGGGACATTGCGCCCTCGGCCTCGCGGTTCCAGAGGAACAGATCGAGATCAACGTCGCCGATGCTCTGCTCTCCGAGGACGGCACGTTTGAAATCTCCCGCGTCACATGGCAAATCTCAACCAATTATGACCTGATTCCCGCTAAAACGAATCTGCATAAACTCGAAGCGACCCTCGCTGGCGTTGAGGGCCGTGAGAAGCGGCTGCGCCGTCTGCTCGATCAAGTCCGCGACAAATATGACATCGTCCTCCTCGACACGCCGCCGAACATCGGCTTCCTGACGCAAAGCGCACTCTACGCCGCCGACGAGATCATCGTCCCCGTCGACACCGGCTACTTCTCTCTGCACGGACTTTCCAAGCAACTCGACACCATCCGCGAAATGCGCTCGACCCACGGCCTCGGACTCGCCGTCCGCGTCCTGGCGAATCTCTACGACGTACGCACGAAGCTCGGCCGTGAAATCCTCGCCGAGCTTCGCAAGCGCCACGGCGACGCGATGTTCACCAGCTTCATCAACTTCAATACCAAGCTGAAGGAAAGCACCAGCCTCGGCCAGCCCATCACTGAATACGACCCTGCCAGCAGCGGTTGCAAGGACTTTCTGCGATTTGCGAGGGAACTGATTTCCGTTGGGCCGTCCGCCTCGACCACGCTCCTGCCGACGCTCAACCTCCCAAGCATGTCGTCCGCCGCCAGCGCGCCGTCCACGATGCCGACGCGGGCCGCCCGCTCGCACGAGCCTGACGAAGCCATGCTCGAACGAGCCGAGGCCCTCGCCGCCGACGCGAACAAACTCCTCGCGACCACAGAGACGTTGCTCGGCTCCGGCCGGATTTCGCAGCTCCCGCGCAACGCCGCTCCGCCGACGCCGGCAGAGACCGATCGCAAGATCGATCTCATCTATGGCGCACAGGCCATCTCGGATGGCGCGTATTTTGTTGTTCGCGCCGACCGTGCTCATAGTGTGCGACTCGCCGGCGACTTCAACGCATGGAACCCGACCATGACGCCGATGCAGAACATGCGAGACGGCATTTACCACGTGAAGCTGCCGCTCGCGCCGGGTCGGTATCGGTATCGCTACGTCGTGGATGGCCGTTGGATGAATGACCCGGCGAACCACACCGTTGAGCGAAACCCGTATGGTGAGCTTGATAGTGTGGTTGTCATTAACTAACCGGCCTTACTATCAATTTGTGCTAGAGTAACTTTGATGCTACTGGCATTGGCCGTGTACTTGTTCTATCTGCCTGTCAGTTAATCACTTACATATGCTGCGGATTCTGGTTGATTTAACGAAGTAGACATGCCATAATTGATAAAACAAGCGCTTGTTTGGAGAATCCGTGGCTGAGGTCATCACAGATCGTAAAGCTGAGATACACCGGGCGGCCTGTCGCCTCTTCCGCGAGCACGGCTTCCCCGGAACCTCCGTGCGCCAGATTGCTGAAAAGGTGGGCATGCTCGGCGGCAGTCTCTACAGCCACATGGACAGCAAGGACGACTTGCTGTGGGACATCGTGAACCACGCGGCGGATCGCTTTCTCTCAACGCTTGAGTCGGTGCGGACCTCCAACCTCGGCATCATGCAAAAACTCCGTGCCGCGATCATGGCCCACGTCGGCGTCATCACCGCTGATCTTGATGCGGCCGCAGTCTACACATTCGAGTGGCGACACCTCGCGCCGGATCGACGAACAGCATTCACCCAGCGGCGCGACGATTACGAACGATCCTTCCGAGAGTTGGTGGACCAGGCCATCCGCGAGCGATACATCGGCGCGGAGAGTGCGGCCAGCGCGACGCTCTTTATTCTCTCCGCATTGAACTGGGTCTCGACGTGGTATCGCCCCGATGGTCCGATGTCGGCTGAAGACATCGGCCGAATGCTTTCGGATTATATCTTTGACGGTCTACGCAGAAAGACGGCATAACCTGAACCGAGGAGACCGTGAATGGTCATGCAGCCGACACGATGTTCCGACGACAAACCGGGCGACCCGAGCTATGCGACGCACCTCGCCGCCTTTGAGGCACGCGTGGCGCGTGGGGACAAGGTCGAGCCGGGCGATTGGATGCCGTGGGACTATCGCCAGCAACTTATTCGCCTGATCCACGTCCACGCCAACAGCGAAATCTGTGGCGCGCTCCCCGAGGGCGGCTGGATCCCGCACGCACCGACCTTCAAACGAAAGCTCGCCCTCTGTGCGAAGGTGCAAGACGAGGTCGGCCACGGCCAACTCCTTTACCGCGCCGCTGAAACGCTCGGCAAGAGTCGTGAGGAGATGATCGACGAACTCATCACCGGTAAGGCGAAATACTCCAACGTCTTTCATTATCACGCCAAAACCTGGGCCGACGTTTGTGTCATCGCTTGGCTCATCGACGCGGCAGCAATTGTCAATCAGACGATGATGGCCGACGGCTCGTATGGCCCCTATGGCCGCGCACTGAAACGCATCTGTTATGAAGAGGCCTTTCACCTCACCCACGGCTATGACATGTGCATCTCGCTCGCGACGGGAAGCAAGGTGCAGCGCGAGATGTTGCAGGACGCCGTGAACCGTTGGTGGGATCCGATCATGATGTTTCACGGGCCGTCGGATAAGGAGTCGACACACACCGAACTACTCATGCGTTGGCGCATCAAGCTGATGACCAACGACGAGCAGCGCCAGACATTCTTGAAGAAGTATCTGCCGAAAGTGTTCAACCTCGGCCTGACCGTGCCGGACCCGAATCTGCGATTTGACGAGACCGAAAAGGTCTGGCATTACACCGAGCCGAATTGGAAGCGTTTCCTCGAAGTGGTGCGCGGCGGCGGACCGGCCAGCGCCCTGCGCCTCGCGACGCGACGCATGGCCCACGAGGAGGGCGCTTGGGTGCGACGCGCGCTGTTCGCCGTCGAGAGTGGTAAGCGAGTGCCGATGCCGACGGCTGCATAGCACACCGTAGGAATGAAGTTCATGACCACTGACACGCAATGGAGAGTTTTCGAGGTCTTTCACCAGCAGAGCCGGGGGGAGCCGCACATTCACGTCGGCTCGGTCCATGCCACGGATGGCGAGTCGGCCCTGCTCATGGCGAAGGAGCAGTTCGGCCGACGGCAGGCCTGCGTGAACATCTGGGTCGTCCCCGCCGAGGCGATCACGGAGACGCGGTATGAAGATGCCGACATCTTTGAGCACGGCACGGACAAGAGTTACCGCGAGGCGTTTGGCTACGAGACAACGAAACGCGCCCGCGCCATCGGTGACACGAAAGAACTTTAGACCCACGTTCGACACGATGATCGATACGAGGAGATTTGATTCATGCCCGCAGAGGCCGTGCAAACGCAACTGAGTCCCGCCGTGCGAGCCGCGGTGCTCGACTTGATTTATCGCCTTGCGGATGACAGCGTGGTGCTGGGCCATCGCAATTCGGAGTGGACGGGGTTGGGGCCGATTCTGGAGGAAGACATCGCGTTCTCCTCCATGGCCCAGGACAAGATGGGCCACGCGCAGGCATTGTTTACGCTGTTGCACGAGCTGGGCGAGCCGGAGCCGGATGCCAATGCGTTTCTCAGGACGACCGAGCAGTATCGATGCTGCGAATTGGTTGCACTGCCTCGCGGCGACTGGGCCTTTAGTTTGGTTCGACAGTTTCTTTTTGCTGAGGCTGATCGGATTCGTTTCGAGTTGGTGTCGACCAGTTCCTACACACCGCTGGCACACCTGGCCCGCAAGCTGCACGGCGAATTGAAGTATCACGTCATGCACGGTCGCATGTGGATGACGCGATTCGGCAAGGGCACGACGGAAGGGCGTGAACGTATTCAAGCCGCAATCAATATTGCTTATCCCTATGCACTCGGACTCTTTGAGCCGACATCGCAGGACGAGGCCATCGCTTTGCATGGCATCGGCCCGAGTGAATCGACGGTGCGAGAGCAATGGCAGGGCGAAATCGAATCCGTGTTGCGTGAGGCCGGATTAACGCTGCCGAAGGATGCGAAGGCGGTGTTCGGCGGTCGCGTCGGGAAACACGGCAAGGACCTCGCCGACATGCTGGAATCGATGCAGCGCGTTTATCGAATCGACCCGAGCGCGAAATGGTGATGTGATGCGACTGGCAGACGACGACATCCTGGACCGTGATGCGAATCACTCCGCGTCAACTGAATTGGAGCGCGTCTGGGCCGCGCTGGCCACCGTGACCGACCCGGAGATTCCCGTCATCTCCATCATCGATATGGGCATGGTCGCGTCCGTGAGCATGGACGCCGGCATCGTCAGCGTCCGCATGACGCCGACCTTTGCCGGTTGCCCGGCACTCGATGTGATTCGCAGCAACATCAGCGATGCCGTACAGGCCGCCGGCTTTGATCAAGTGCGCGTTGACGTCGTCTTCGATCCGCCATGGACCAGCGACCGAATCACTGACGAAGGCCGTCGATTGCTCAAAGAGTTCGGCCTCGCCCCGCCGGGCCGCGCGTGCGGGAATGTGAATGAATCGTTGATCGCCTCCGCCGCGTGCCCCTTCTGCGATTCCACGAACACCGCGCTTGAGTCCATCTTCGGCCCGACGCTGTGCCGGGCGATTCACTATTGCAACGCATGCCGACAGTCGTTTGAGCAATTCAAGCCCGTGTGATGCGCCACAAATCATCGGTCGCAACTACTTCAGAAACTCCGTCGCATCCTTCGCGTGCTCTCGCGCTGTCTCCAGCGTGATCCGTTTCAGATCGACCAACCGGCGCAGGTCCGCATCGAGCGTCCACATGCCGTCCTTGCGGCCGCTCTGAATCGCGGTGTCGAGGGCCTCCAGCTTTCCCTGTCGGATCGAACTGGCCACGGCAAAGTTCGCCAGCAACACCTCCATCGCCAGCACGCGCCGGCCTTCCGCGACGCCGGCTAAGAGATGCTGAGCCATCACGAATCGCAGGCTCATCGAGAGCTGGCCGCGAATGTCGTCGTGCTGTTCGGCGGGGAAGAGATCGACCAGTCGTGAGATCGCGCCTTTGGCGTCGGCGCTGTGCAGCGTGCCGAAGATCACATGGCCCGTCTCGGCGGCCGAGAGGGCGAGCTGCGCCGTCTCTCGGTCACGAATCTCACCGACCAGCAGCACGTCCGGGTCTTGTCGCAGCCCCGAGCGAAGCCCCTCGTGAAACGACGGGACATCGACGCCGACTTCGCGCTGCGTCACGATGCTTGCTTCGCACTGAGGATACACATACTCGATGGGTTGCTCGATGGTGATGATGCGACAGTTGCCGCGGGCGTTCAGCAGTTGCAGCATCGCGGCGAGGCTTGTGGTCTTTCCGCTGCCGGTCGCACCGGTGACGAGGACCAATCCACTTGAGAGCGCCGTGACGCGATCCGCCAGTGCCTGAGGGAAGCCAAGCTCGTCGAGCGTCGGAATGGACGTCGGAATAGCTCGGAAGCACGCCCCACGCTCGCCGCGTGCAGAGAACACGTTCACGCGAAAACGGTGTGCAACTCCGCCATCCTGAACCTGTACGGCGAAATCGAGATCGGCGGTCGAATCCACCAGGCTCAGGTTTTTGTCGTCGGTGATCGAATGCACCATTGCCAGCACGCGTTCGGCGCTGGCAGGCTGTGCCGACGTCCGTCGCAGATGCCCATGTGTGCGATACATCGGACAATTGCCGGGCACGAGGTGCAGATCGGAGGCCTCCGCAGGGGTCATTCCGCGCAGGAGTTCGAGAAGTTGTGGATCAACGACATGGGCCACGCAGAGAATGATACACGCGCGGCTCGCGTGGGGTTGCTATGGATTCGCCTTCGCGTCATACGCGATTCGGGGCGATTGCGAGCGACCCAGCACCGTCAGCGTGCCGCGATGCGCGGCGGTCCACTGGCGAAGCTCATTTTCATCGGGGCCGGGCATCGTCGTGACGACGTGAATCGCGCTGCCTCGCCCGCCTACCATCGCTCCCATGCGATCCTGTTGCTCGCCGGAAATCAGATTCGCCGTCACCACCCACACCGTCGTCGGCTTGAGCTTGAGAGCCGCATCCAGCGCCGGGGCGAGTTCGCCGGCGGCTGTCGGACGAATCGAGCGCACCATGTCATAGGCCCGAATCTTTCGATCGCTCGTCGCCTCGGCAGCCAACGAATCCTCCGGCCAAATGCGCGGCCCTGTCTCCGTCGAGACGACCACCGCGAAGCGTTGTTCGCTCGTCAGCCGATGAATCTGCTCGTTGACATGGCCGAGCAACGCGAAGTGATCCGCGCCGGACTCGGCAGACGGGGCCAGCAGGAATACGACTCCCGCCGGTGACGCTTGAAGTGCCATCGCGAGTCGGGCCGTCTGACCCGGCGATGGCACTGTTAATTCTTGTTTTCCATAGCGACCCGCGCCGTGCATGGCCTCGACGACGATGGTCGATCCGCTTCGCGCGGCCGGCAGCTTCATCGTCAGCGGCGCGACGCCCTTTTCCTCGCCGTCGATCAGGACTGTTCCGCCCGGCGGCTGCGTGGTGATTTCGATTCGCGGTGAGAGCGCGGCGAGTTTCAGCATCGCAGGTGCAATGCCCGCGCCCGGTGCGCTGGGGATGTCCACATGAGTCGTCGTCGTGTCGTAGCCGGTGAGGTCGGCCGTGAGTTGCACTGTCTTGCCAAGCCACTCTGGTTCGAGTCGCAGATCAATCGGTGTGATGCCGCGCGGTGTGCCGTTCACCAGAAGCTGCGCGCCCGACGGCTCCGAATCAACCGCAATGCTCGGCCCAGCCACGCGTAAAGCGAGGTCGAGCGTGACGCGCTCCGCATCGACCGGCGGTGCGATCTCTTTCGAGATTGTCTCGTAGCCCGCCCGTTTCACCGCGAGCGTCGCCTTCTGACCGGGCAACAGCGATAGCGTCGTGGGGGACTTCCCCTTCATTTCATTGTTAATCCACACGTCGGCGTCCGGCGGATTCGTGCGAACCGCCAACTCATAGGGCTTCTGAATCAACTCGACGTTTACATCACCAATCCCACCAAAGGCCGAGATCGGCTGTCGAATTGTGTGATACCCTTTCGCAGAGACCTCCAACCACTTCATGGTGGAGCCGTCATTCGGGAGATTGAGTTTGATCTTGCCTGCGGCATCGACCGTCCCGACTGATTTGCCATCCATGACCACCGACGCCCAGACCGGCTTGACGGACAGTGTGATCGGCAGCGTCGCCTCGCCGCGCGGGAGGTTGAGCGCCACCGACTCCGAGCGACCGCTGATGAAATAGCCGGTGAGCGCGACGGTGATGATCAGGCCGACACTGACGCCTATCAGCAAGTCTCGACGACGCCGACGCAGGCGCACCGTCGTAACCGCCTCGTGCGTTGATTCGTAACCAGGGATGAACGGTTGTCGCCGACCGAGCGCCGGACCGGCCATCGGCATCGTGCGCCGCGGGAATGGATCGCGCGGCGTCGTGGTCGTCCCCGGCCTCGAACTGGGAGGCGTGTATGACACGGAAGGCGGCGGTATGTAATTCATGTGGCGATTGGGCGTGGGCATATGCCGAGGCGGAATGAAGCGAGGCGGCTCGATTCGGCGCGGCCCGGGTTTGGGAAGCGAGGCCTCGGACGACGGGACTCCACGACATGGAGCACAAGTGCCCTCGATGATCGAGATGGCATCATCCGACTCCAGCGGCTTGGCACAGCGATCACAGCGAAGAGGGTTGCTCATGGGGCCGGTCATCATGCGACGGCAGTACCCACGCCGGACCGGAGAGGGCCAACCCTGGCCCATACCGCCCACCGGCGCGCTCCGCCGCCGTCATTTGGTCTTCTTTCATCGACGCATAGCGTCTTATAACTGTAACCGAGGGCAGGGGCTGCCCGCTAGAGGGGGCGTTCATAAGGACAGGCGTGGACGGGTGTTAGGGAGCAGGAGGATGCTTGGGATTGCACACCAAGCCAGTCGCCCCGAGTTGGAGGTTCATTTCATTGCAGATGTCGAACGCGATTGTTGGCGGGCAGGCATTGGAAAAGTAGGTCAGGCTGAAACTCAGCCGGTCGCGGAATCGGCAGAAGGCCGCGAGGATGCCGGGGGGTGAGGTGGGCACGACCCATGTCGTCATGTCCTCGACGGTGCAGCCCAGGAAGCCGCCCGCCATGTCGTCGGCGCGGTAGGCGGTGAATCCGATTGAGTAACGGGGGAAGATTCGGAATCTCCCCAGGAGCCACGCGTACACGGGAAGGGGAAAGCGGCCGGCAAACGCCGTGGCCCTCTCATTGGCATCGTCGAGACCGCGACGGGCGTGGTCGGCAAGCTGCGACACCAGGGCGGCGTCGGCGGCGTGAGGGTTGGTCAGCGTGTCGCGGTGCAGGATGAGTGTGCCGATGGTGAGATCGTTTCCCGCAATCGCATCGCGCCGCATCGGCGGGTCGCGACGCTGCGGCAGGGAGACCAGATAGTGTTCGCGCCGATGGACGTCGGCCCGGGCGAAGACCGCATCGACCGCCCGAACCAGCGACGCGATCTGCCAGCGCGTGTGGAGCATTGGCCCCGGGGCACACGAGGCTCTCGCGGCGGCATCAATGGCGGCGGACTGCTCCGGCGTCCACGCGAGGCGCAGCGTTTCAACGGTGAGCGGCTCGCCGTTCGTAGCGGCTTTGAGACGGTTGCCCTTGAGAAAGTTCACCTGTCGCAGTTGCCACATCCCCCGACACCACGCGGCGAGCGAACGACGGAAGCCCAGCGACGGGGCGTCGGGCGAATCGATGGTGGCTTGGCCCTCTTCCGAACCGAGTTCGGCGAGAAGTCGCTCCGCGCCGGTGAGGTCCATCAGGTGGTGCGGCCAACGGAGGACGAGATCGTGGCGGTCGTCGGCGATTTGAAAGACCCAGAGGCGAATCAGTGGGCCCTCGAATGGGTTGATTTGCTCTTGTGCGGCGGCTCGAAGAATGGCGTCACGATCGGTGGCGGGATCGCGTAGATCGATCACGACAAGTTCTTCGGGCTGGAGTGACGAACGGACGACACGTTCCATCGCGGCGTCACTCTGCACGGTCCAACGCGGCTGCTTTGTGATCCGAGAGCATTCGATCCTCGCCCGCAAGACTGGATGATGGTCAAGAATCTGCATGAGCCGTGTGCGCATCCGATGGAGATCGAGCGGCCCACGGAGCGCAAGTTGCGCAAAGACGTGGTGCCCGGGTAATCCCTTTTTCAACAGGGCGAGGCTACTGGCAAGGAAGAAGCGGTCGTAAGCGCCGAGCGACGGCATGCTGGGCGAGGGGCCGTCGTTCATTGGGGTCGATTCTACGGAATTCGCGCGAATGGGCCAATTGGGGGCTCGGTCGGGGTCGAATCGAGTGTTGGTGAGCAAGTCGCCAGGAAACCGTCATTGATTGATATTTCAAAGCCGAGAACCCCCCACTCGATTTTGATGTTCGGGGCGGTTGAGTGTTCACGGTCGATCCCGTTTCAATGGCCGATCGACGTGTTAATTGCGTGAACTGAATTCGTCGTCCAGGTCAGCGCTGCCGTACACATCATCCTCGACCGCGCTCCTGTCCGCTCGATAGCCTCCGCTGCGTACCTCCGTGTCGCGCTGCTTGCGAATCTCAGCCCACTCCTTGTCTGAAATGAGCACCTCGCGCGCCTGGCTCCCCTTGTATTCACCTACAATCCCCGCCGCCGCCATCTGGTCGATCAAGCGGCTCGCCCGCGAATAGCCCACTTCCAATCGTCGTTGAAGCAAGCTCACACTGCCGCGTTTGGTCTGTACGATGATTCCCACCGCGTCGTCAAACAGCGGATCGCGCTCGCCGGAATCGCCCTCGCCCTCGGGTCGCAGCTTTTGAAGTTCGTGATGAAACTCCGGCCGCGCCTTTCCGGACAAATCCGCGATGACCGCCTTCAATTCCTGATCGTCGATCCACGTCCCCTGGGCACGAAGCAACTTCGCCGACCCGGGCGGCAGGAACAGCATGTCGCCTTCGCCCATCAGCACCTCCGCTCCGTTCTGATCCAGCACGATGCGGCTGTCCATCCGGCTCGACACCCTAAACGCCACGCGACACGGCAGATTGCTCTTGATGAGGCCCGTCACCACGTTCGCCTGCGGTCGTTGTGTCGCGACGATCAAATGAATGCCCACGGCCCGGCTCTTCTGTGCCAGTCGCGACAGGTGATGCTCGACTTCCTTGCCGCTGGTCATCATCAAATCCGCCAACTCGTCGATGATGATCACGATGTACGGCAGGTGCGTCGGAATCTTCATCTTCTCATCATCGTTGGACGGCTGGAATCGCTCGTAAATCTGCTCCTTGGTCATGCGATTGAAGCTGCCGATGTCACGCACGCCGGCTTCGGCGAGCAACTCATATCGCTCGTCCATCTTCGTCGTGGCCCATTGCAGGATCATCTCGGCTCGCTGCATGTCCGTGACGATCGGACACATCAGATGCGGAATCTCCTTGAAGATCGAGAGTTCCACCATCTTCGGATCGACCAGGATCATCTTCACATGGTCCGGCCGCTGCGTCATCAGGATGGACATGACCAACGAGTTGATGCACACGCTCTTGCCGCTGCCCGTGGTGCCCGCGATCAGCATGTGCGGCATCGTGGCCACGTCGCAGATCAGCGGATCACCGCTGGAGTTCTTACCGAGAAAGACCGGCAGCGCCATCTTGGTCGGCTTCACGCCACCGAGCATGATGAGTTCCTTGAGCCGCACCTTCTCCTTGTCGAGATTGGGCACCTCGATGCCGATCGTATTCTTGCCCGGTATCGGCGCGACCACGCGCACGGCCGGTGCCTTCAATGCCCGGGCGATGTCGTTGCTCAGCGAATTGATCTGACTGACCTTTGTCCCCGCGGATAGTTCCAACTCGAACATGGTGATGACCGGCCCGGTCGAAATCTCCACGACGCGCACGTCGATGCGGAACTCAGCCAGCGTCTGCTCCAGGATGGCTGCTTTCTCACGGACGACGTTTTCCTGACTTGCGTTGTAGCGGCCCTCGGGATCCCGCAGGATGGAGAGCGGGGGCAGTACATAATCCCCAAGCTCCGTCGGCCACGCGCTCTTCGCCCCCTTGCCCTCGACGCGATCTTTGCCGAGCATCTTCACGATCAACTGACGCTCGGGCGGATGGTCCTCTTCGTCAATCGCTTTGGTGTCGTTCGCGGTAACAGGCTCAGACTTTTCCGGTTCATCCAGAGTCGCTTCAACGCCGTCCGCCTTGCCCTCGACGTCCAAGTCATCGTCATCGATCGCTGGGCTCGGTGTGGGCGCAACGGGCCGCAACGGAAGCGGCGACGACTTCGCCGTATTGCCCGCTCCGATCATCACCGGCGTCAGACGGCCCTTTGGCGTCGTCACGGATTTCGCCGTCAAGATCACACCGCGAATCTTCCGCGAGCCAACCGCAATCCACACCGGCACTGCGAGCAACACATCGTCAATCGTCAGGAGCAATCCGACCACCAGCGACGCCGACACGACCAGCAACGTGCCCATCGTCGAGAAGCTGCTCTTGAGAAGTGTCGCCACGGCAATCCCAAGAATCCCACCCCGGCCCTCAACAAAACTTGATGTGCCGGACGGATGCATGAGTGCCACGGCCGTCGCAGTGACAGTGACCAGCAACACGGCTCCGATCACGCGAAGCGAAACGCCGCCGATTTGCTTCCGCGCCATTCGCGCCAGCGCTGCACCGGTCAGCAAGAAGAGGATCGGGTACACACCTTCACCGAAGTAATGCAGCAATTGGAACGCTACCCATGCCCCGGCCCGCCCACAGGCGTTGTTCGTCGGAAATGCCTGCGGCCAGACCGCCGGGTTCGGCCAGTCCGTCGCGTCAAACGTCAGCACCGCCACCCACGAAAACGCGAGAAGCACACAGCCCCCCACCAAGCGACAATTGCGCAACGTCGCCATCCGCCGCTCGAAGGCCGGATCGATGCTAGTCGTGGTCTTGGAAGCACTTACGCTCTTGGGTGTCTTTTCTGCCATATCTCCTTTGATATCGGCAGGATACGAGCGGAGGCTGGATGCCCCGGCACTTCGGCTGACCCCAGCGATCCGTTGAATGGATCACCGCTATTCCGGCACCACGGCACTACATGGTCGGCCCTAGTCGTCGTTGATCGCCTCATCGAAATCGTCAAACGCCTCGCCGATCTCCTCCAGATCGTCGGCGTCGTCCAAGTCCTCGAAGAGCTGATCCAGCGCCTCGTCCAGATCGCCGAACGACGTGCCGCAGCCACTCATCGCCGGTGTCACAAAACAAACCGGCATCACGACCAGTAGTTTGCGCAGAGATGCAAATAGTTTCGCTTTCATGGTCATGCTCAGTAAGACACGATCAACAAAACATCGTTAGGCACCGGATGCCATGTCCGCCTATCGGCCATTCCGTAGGATCGCCCCGACGTTCGCCTTCCACCCCTCGTGCAGCATCGTCCGCAGGTCCGCCGCCTTCTCGAAGACTTCCAGCAGATACACGCCGTCATATCCAATCTCGTGCAACGCTTCGCGGCACGCATCCCATGGCAGCGTCCCCTGATACGGCAGCCGGTGTGTGTCGTTCACGCCGTCGTTGTCATGGACGTGCGTGTATTTCAAATGCTTTCCGGCGAACCGCACTCCGTCGGCAATCCCGCACGTCATGTGGGCATGTCCAAAGTCCAACAGAAACACGACATGCTCGCTGCCGCATCGTGCGACTTCGTCAACGAGCCGCTTCACGTCCCCGCCGACCGGGTGATAGGCCGGCATATTCTCAAACGCGAACTTCACATGAATGCGCTGCCCGATCTCCGCCAATTCCTCAAACGATCGTTGCAACTGCGAGTATCGCTTCTCCAAATTCCCCACCGGCACCTTCGGCGGTGAAGGATGCACCACGGCCAGATCGCCCCCGAGGTCGAGGCAAAACTCCGCCTCACGGTAATACAAATCCACCGCGGCCTTGCGGATTCGTTCATCCTCGCTCGATGGATCGAGATCATCGCCGAAGTGCGCGTGAAGCGAATCGATCCGCACGCCCAGGTCGCGGCAGATGGTCGACATTTCTTTCGCGGTGATGTTCTTGTCGCGATTGCGATAGGCCTGCACGACGGTGCAGCCGGCTTGCACATAAAGCCCGATCACTTCCGGGGGGTGGAAGTCATCAAAGCCGAACGCTCCAATGGTGCCAAAGGTCATCATGCCGCCGCACGCCGATTTATCGCCGGAACGCTCGTCCGACTCCGTTCGCGAGGATTAGTTTCCGGCCAATCGCCGTCGAATCATCTCGGCGCGGGCCACGCTTCGTTGCTCACCCGTCATACGGGTACCGTGTATCTTCTGGAGGTGGGCGGGTTGTGTCAAAAGGAAGAGTTCGTTCACGCTTCGCAGGTCCAGGTCGCGGATGCGATCGAGGTGAATCCCCAGCCGCAGATGCGAGAGGTGCAGCATGGTCTCTTCGCTACTGATCGTCCGGGCGTGCCGCAGGATTCCCAGCGAGCGATGGACCCGGTCATCCAGCGCCGTGAGCCGATCGGCGAGCAGCGTCCGCCGGGCACGATGTTCGTAATCGATGATCTTGGGCACGACCATGTTCTTGAAGCCGTCGATGATCTCTTCTTCCGTACGGCCCAGCGTGACTTGATTGCTGATCTGGAAGAAGTCGCCCGTCGCCTCGGTCCCTTCACCAAAGAGACCCCGCACCGCCAACCGCATGTCCTTCGCCGCGCGAAAGACGCGCTCAATCTCGCCCGTGAGCTTCAGCCCCGGCAGGTGCAGCATGACGGAAATGCGAATGCCCGTCCCCACGTTGGTCGGGCAGGCCGTCAAGTATCCATAACGCGGGTGAAAGGCGTACTCGACACGACTCTCGATCCGATCATCGATCCGGTTGACCTCGCTCCAAATCTCGTCCAGTTGCAGGCCGCTGCGAAGCACCTGAATGCGGAGGTGATCCTCCTCGTTCACCATGATCGCCACGTCTTCATTGTTCGAGAGCGCCAGGCCCCGGCTACCACGAATGTCGGCGTGCTGTCGGCTGATCAAATGCCGCTCGACCAGCACCTGCTGATCGAGTTCCTCGATGGAGGCCAGCTCGAGGTAGTCCCAGTTTCCTTCGCCGGTGGGCAGCAAATCGCCACGCAGCCGTGCCGCCAACTCCGAGCGTTGCGCATCCGTCGCCTTAGAGAAGAATGGGTATCCCGCCACGTTCCGCGCCAGTCGGACGCGCGAGCTCATCACGATCTCGGCCATCGGACCGTCGCCCCGCAGCCACGCGCCAGGTTTTTTTGCCAGATCGTTGATCGTCATCAGTGTTCCATGGTGCGTATGCGATCGCGCAGTCGGGCGGCAGCCTCATACTGTTCATCATCCACAGCCCGCAACAACTCTTTGCGCAACCGAATCAAATCATTCTCCGCGGTGAGCGGTGTTCCCAACCGTCGCGGCACCTTACCAATGTGGTGGCTCGCCCCTTCGTGTGCCCGCTCAATCAGCGGCACCAACGCCTTCTCAAAGGCGTCGTAGTCATGGGAACACCCAAGCAATCCGCTGTTGCGAAACTCAACAAAGCTCAGCTTGCAATGCGGGCAGGTCAAATCGGCGAGCTGCTGGATCGTGGACTTCTGAACCATCAGCCCGGTGAGGATTTCATTGATGGGGACATTGGTCTGCGGCTTGGGCATGACGCCCTCTTCCTGGGCGCAGACGTCGCAGAGATGCCGCTCCTTCTTCTCACCTGCCGGAGTGATGTCCGTCATGTGAACCGTGGCCGGCTGCTTTTTGCAGGCTTGGCAGGGAATGTGCATCCAACGACCTCTCCCGGACCCCCCGGAGGCTGGAGTCCGAAAAATACTAGAACCGCCTTATTTTATCGTCAACCGCCCCCCGGTGCATCACTTTCAACCCGCCCAGCGGCGATCATTCCCCCGGCACATAGGCCGCAGCACACGTCCGCGTCTCCCATACGCGGACTTTCGCCATCCGCACGCCCGTTGGCAGCATAGGCACAAAGGCGTCATGCAAGTGCTTGGCGACCAGTTCCGTCGAAGGGTTGCGCTCCGCAAAAGCCGGTAATTCGTTCAGGCACGTGTCGTGCAATCGCCCCACGACGATCGCAAGGTTTCTCTGGAGCACGACAAAATCCGCAAGGAGGCCCGCCGAGTCCAGATCGCCTCCTTCAATAAACACCTCAACGCGCCAATTGTGCCCATGCAACGGTTCCAGCGTCCCATCATGCATGCGCAACCGATGCGCCGCGGAGAACTCGGATTCGAGAAGTAGCTCGTAATGCGGCATCAAGAATTCTCTGGCAATTCACGACGAGATTCGTCCCGGTATGATAGGCGATCCCTCCCCCTTCTGCCGACATCCGCCTGACTCGGTAGTGGGTCAGTTTGAAAAAGGCAACACAGCCGAGGCGGCAGTACCACCGCTCTAATTGTACCAGTGCCACTGACTCCGACCGCCAATCCGCCGTTTATGTTGCGAAGCATCGTCGAGGGTTTGCGGCCCACCGCCGGCCCGTATGAGATCAGTTCCTGAATATGATGTGCGATCAGCAATTCCAATCCGAGCGCTCGGCGCGAGCGCTATGAGGGCAGGATTGCGCGTCGTGCAATCTCCCGCTTGGCACTTGAACGGGAATAAAGTGAACTTTGTTCAACCCCAACTGCAGAATACTTTGCTCTAGAAATCTCGCAGAGTGAGGCGTGATTGAAAACTACGAGGTTAGCGATCGCACCTGATCCACGGTGGTACGTATCAAATCCTGCCTTGAAACGCCTGTTGAATGTGCCTCCGCCATTCGCCGAACAATGGCGCTCCCTACGATCGCACCGTCTGCGTATGAGCACACCTCGCGCACATGGGCCGGCTGACTGATTCCGAATCCGACCAGGACGGGTCGTCCCGTAGCCGTCTTGATTTGCCGGACCTGTGTTTGAAGGTCCACAGGAAGCGTTGTCCGTTGGCCGGTCACGCCCTGCACTGAGACGTAATAAAAGATCCCACTCGTCGCCTCTGCGATTCGTTTGCGGCGATCCCCCGGAGTCGTTGGCGCGATCAACATGCACAATAGAAATAGGTGACTGTCCCTAATTCAACATGCACAATAGAAATAGGTGACTGTCCCTAATTCTCCTAATTCTCATTGCGGTTCGAGCCGGAGCGACGCTACGATCACATCGGCTTTCGCGTGGTCGCGGTTCGCCGGTAGAGTCGCCGTGACTTCGGAGTGGTATGTCAAACGTGGCGCTCTCGTGGTTAACCTGTCGGCCCGGCGTGGGGCGGTTCGCCAGGTGCTGCCAACGTTTGAGCCAGTCGTGTTTGGGGAGGTTTCTCCTTTTCGCTCGTCATTCCACCAGCGAAAGATGACGCTGTTCCGCATTCCCGAAATCCGTGAGTTTCTTGGGACGGATCGCCGCGCGCAAGGCGTTGATGACCGCGACGACGTCGATGATCTCCTGGCACAGCGCGCCAGCCACCGGCGACAATAGACCGCCACTGGCGAGCGCCATCCCGACCACGCTCAGCGCCATGCCGCCCACGGCGGTCTGGAGAGCAATTCGCCGCATACGCCCGCTGATGTGAATGAACTCGTCGACTTTCTCAAGCGAGCTGTCCATGATCACCACGCCGGCGGACTCGGTGGTGATATCGCTGTTCTGCCCAATCGCAATACCGACCGTCGCGGACATGAGCGCGGGGGCGTCGTTTATTCCATCGCCGACATACAACGTCCGTGCCCTGAGCGTCTCCGCGCGCACAATCGTCACCTTCTCTTCCGGCGTCTTTTGGGCGAAGATTTCGCTGATGCCAATTAGCTTCGCGAGATAACGCACCTCGGACTCGCGGTCTCCCGAGACAATCATGAGGCGATTGAAGCCGTGCCTGGGGTTCAGGTGCTTGATGAAGGAGACGCCTTCGATGCGCGGCTCGTCACGGAATCGGTATGCCGCTGCATAGCGGTCGTCGATCACAACGAAGCACTCGAGGCCGCCGGCATGCGCGGGCATCAAATCAATGCCCTGAATCGAAGCCTTGGCGAGCGCGCCGCGGCTCATGATTCGGACCGAATGACCTCCCACCGTGCCGCGGATGCCCTGACCTGGCGGTTCGCTGACCTCCGTCACCTCCTGAAGGGGAGTGCTCGCGGCCTCGGCCGATGCGAGAACCGCACGAGCCAATGGATGCTTCGAGTAGCGCTCCAGACTCGCAACCAGGCCGAGGACGTGTGCCGCGTCAGCGTCCGGGGCCGTGATCTGATCCGTGAGGCGCGGTCGGCCGTAGGTGAGCGTCCCCGTCTTGTCAAAGATTGCCGTCCGACAGGTCGCGATCGTCTCCAAGACAATCGGGGTCTTCACGATGATTCCGCGCCGGGCGCAGAGCGAAATCGCGCCGATAATGGCGACCGGTATTCCGATGAGGAGCGGACAAGGCGTCGCAACAACGAGCACGGCCAGGAAGCGGTGGGATTGCCCGCTTATGACCCACGCGCCCAGCGCGATCAGTACCGCCAGCGGGGTATAGAACGCACCCAGCGTGTCACCCAGCCGACGCATCCTCGGACGATTCTGTTCGGCGGAGCGCATGACTTCCATGATCTTCGCGTAGCGTGAATCGGCCGCCGGGCGCGTCGCACGGATGGTCAGCGAGGATTCGCCATTGATCGCACCGGAGATTACCGTCGAGCCGGGTGTCTTGGACATCTGGAACGGCTCGCCGGTCAGGAATGACTCGTCCATGACCCCGCGCCCCTCGGTTACGGTACCGTCCACCGGACAGATGTCGTGGGGGAAGATGACGAGCGAGTCACCGATCACCACGTCTCTGAGAGGTACGTCCACCGTCTGCCCGTCCTGGCGCCGGTGCGCGATCGACGGCATTCGCTTCGCCAGCGCCCGGAGGACAGATGAGGCACTGCGGACGGCGTAGCTTTCCAGTGCCGCTCCGCCCGAAAGCATGAGCACCACGAGCGCACCCGCAAGGTATTCGCCGAGCAGCACGGCCGTCACGATCGAGATTCCGGCGAGGAGGTCGGAACCGAACTGGAGCTTCACGACTTTGATCAATAATTCGTAGACGAGAGGAATCCCACCGAATGCCAGAACGATCCACAGCGGGATCTGGTAGGTCAGGGCTTCGCTGTGTACGGCGAAGCGGAAAATAAGATGCAGCGCGATCCCTGTCAGCGTCGCGCCGGCGATGATCAGCATTCGGAAACTAGGGGCGGAACTAGGGGAACTAGGGACAGTCACCTATTAATTCTCCACTCTTGACCGAACATTAGGAGGTCAGTGATCGCACCTGATCCACGGTTCCTCGCAGCAGCTCCTGTCTTGAAACGCCTGTTGAATGTGCCTCCGCCATTCGCCGAACGATGGCGCTCCCTACGATCGCTCCGTCGGCATAGGAGCACACCTCGCGTACATGGGCCGGCTGACTGATTCCGAATCCGACGAGGACGGGTCGTCCCGTAGTCGTCTTGATTTGCCGGACCTGTGCCGAAAGGTCCACCGGTAGTGCGTCGCGTTGGCCGGTCACGCCCTGCACCGACACGTAATACAAGAATCCGCTGGCCGCATCGGCGATACGCCTACGACGGTCGGCCGGCGTGGTCGGCGCGATCAACATGCACAATCGAAGATGTGCCTTGTCGCAGGCCTTTGATAGTGTTGGGGCCTCTTCCAACGAGAGGTCGGGTACTATTAACCCGTCAAAGCCAGACTCCGCCGCACGAGTTACGAACAGATCAACGCCGCGTCGATACACGATGGAAGCCGAGACCATCGCGACAATCGGATACGCCACGCCGTTGCGCCGCGCGGTTCGGACCATGTCAAAGATATCATCCACTCGAAGCCCGGCCGTGAGCGCATGAGTGAATGCCGCCTGTATCACCGGTCCATCCGCGATCGGATCGGAGAAGGGGAATCCAAGCTCGACACCACGGATCGGCAGTTCGGCCATTGCACGCAACAACTCGCAGGTCGTCGCAATGTCCGGATATCCCGCCGCGAGAAACGGCCACAGTCCCGGCGGCGATCCGCGCAGCGCGGCGTCGATTCGATTTTCCACGTCATGCCCCAAGATCAGTCCCCCTCAAGCGCGCCACCTCGACGCAGTCCTTGTCCCCCCGACCTGACAAGTTGATCACGACAGTCTGATCTCTGTTCAACTCCGGCGCAATCTTGACGACATGCGCCACGGCGTGGGCGGTCTCCAAGGCCGGAATGATTCCTTCGGTCCTGCTCAACATCTCAAAGGCATCGAGTGCTTCATCGTCTGTTGCCGACACGTACTCGACGCGCCCGCTCGTCGCCCAGAAGGCGTGCTCCGGCCCGACGCCGGGATAATCCAGACCGGCCGACACCGAGTGTACCTGGGACGTTTGCCCGTCCTCATCCTGCAATACGATGGTCTCCATTCCATGCAGCACGCCGGGCTTGCCGCGCGAAATCGTGGCGCTGTGCCGCTTGTCCAACCCTTCGCCGGCGGCCTCGACTCCGATGAGGCGCACGCTTTTGTCCTCTATGAAGGGATGAAAAATTCCGGCCGCGTTGCTGCCGCCGCCGACGCAGGCCGTCACGATGTCGGGCAGCTTTCCCGTTGCCTCGAGCACCTGTTGCCGCGCCTCGCGCCCGATCACTGATTGCAGTTCCCGCACGATCATCGGAAACGGATGCGGCCCCATCACTGATCCGATGATGTAATGGGTCTTCTCGACGCTGGCGATCCAGTCGCGCATGGCTTCATTGATCGCGTCCTTCAACGTCTTCTGCCCCGACTGCACCGCCATGACCTTTGCCCCCATCAATTCCATTCGGTAGACGTTGAGCCGTTGCCGACGAACGTCTTCGGCCCCCATGTAGACGACGCATTCAAGCCCAAATACCGCCGCCGCTGTCGCAGTGGCGACACCATGTTGCCCCGCGCCCGTCTCCGCGATGACGCGCGACTTGCCCATGCGCCGCGCCAGCATGGCCTGCCCCAGTGTGTTGTTGATCTTGTGCGCCCCGGTGTGGTTCAGGTCTTCGCGTTTGAGAAAAATCCGCGCACCGCCAAGTTGCTCGGTCAGTCGCTGGGCGAAATAAAGTGGACTTGGCCGACCGACATAATCCGTCAGGTACCGCTCCAGCTCAGCCCAGAATGCTCCATCCACCTTGGCCTCGGCGTAGGCGTTTTCCAACTGATGGACCGCCGCCATCAGCGTTTCCGGCACGAATTGGCCACCAAACTGGCCGAATCGACCGGCCGCGTCGGGCCAAGCGGAGTAAGGGGTGGTGGTGTGGAAAGGCATGGTCGGCTCCGTTGGTGGAAGGGGCATGATAGATCGTGCCCGAAAATGTTTCCAAAACGGCCCCGAGGTCATTATTCTGGTGCCGTAGGTCAACCGATAAAGGTCTTTGTCATGGCCACTCGCTCGTTTGAAACTGCGGAAACTTTCCATCCGCCCGTTGTGCGTCAGATCTCGATCTTTCTGGAAGATCGCGTCGGTGCGTTGCTGCGTCTCTTTCGTTGTTTCGAGGGGACCGACGTGAAGGTCGTCGGCATGTCGGTGGTTCACGCCATCGACTGCGCCATCATCCGCCTGATCTGCGACCACAACGACAAGGCGATTGAAGTGCTCAAGGCTGAGCAATTCCCGCTGACGACCTCCGAGCTGGTCGTTGTCGAGGTGCCGCATGGTCACGGCTTGATGTCGATCTTAAGCGCCCTACTCGTCGGGGAGGTGAACATCGACTACGCCTATCCGCTTCTGGCCCGCCCGACCGGCCGCGCCGCAATCGCCATCCATACACAAGACCTGGAGACCGCTATCGGCGTCCTTCGCTCGCGCAAGTTCGCCGTCCTCTCCGAAGACGACCTCGGCGAAGGCGGCGTTCGCTAGCCCTCGGCTGCCTATTTCGATCCAGGCCCGCCCGATTTGAGCCGCCACCCTGATCTAGTATGATGATGCTGACAGACCCCGGGCGATTAGCTCAATTGGCAGAGCACCTCGTTTACACCGAGGGGGTCACAGGTTCGAGTCCTGTATCGCCCAATCTTCATTATGGACACTAGATTCCTTGAATGTCCCACAATGGACATTTCCAATGTTTTCGGGGGTTTCATGCTTCGGCTTCGGGTGCCCGGTCCTGCCCGGTCCACCACTTACCGCCGGTGACTGCTGTACATTTTGCTGCGCCTGTCCCGTGTCCGTCGCCCGCCGGAAGTCGGCGTTAAGGTCCACGGACGTAGCGTAGTGCTCGGCCGCGATGGTCGGGCTGTTGCCGATCCACTTGCAAACGGTCGCAAGGTCATACTCCCGCATTAGCTCCGTCTCACGGCTCGCCCGCAGATTGTGGAAGAGCCTCGGCCACGGCGTCGCCCCGGTGCGTCGGATGATCCGCTCAAAGTGCTGCCCCAGATTCAGAGAGCCGAGCCGATGCTTGGCGATCACATACTCCGTACCGTCGGGGGCTTCGGCGAAGAGCTGTAGCAACAGCCCCCGCAACTCTGGAAAAAGCGGGATGATCCGATGGGCGCACTTTTCGATATGGGCCAGCTTCGGACAGGTGACGCGGATCGTGCCCCGGTGAAAGTCCACGTCGCCCCATCGCAAGGCGTATGGTTCCGACGGCGTGCGCAGTCCGCCATACCGACACAGGGCGATGATCGTTTTCCATTCCGTGTCCGGTGCCTCGGCAATCACCCTGTCGATCACTTCGCGGGGGATGAACGCCTTGCGGGTGTCATTCCGTTGGTGCCCGGCCTTGATCCCGTCGAATGCGTTTTCACTTGCCAGCTTCCAGCGGATTGCCCGCCGCCACATGGTCCGGGCCGCGATGATCCGCCGGGCCACGGTTGCCGGTGCCAGCTTCGGAGAGGTCTTTTCATTGGCCCCGGCCAGCCACGCCCGGAAGCCGTCGGCGTCGGCCGCAGTGATGCTCCGAATCGGTCGTGTGGTCGTGAAGTGCTCTTCGAGGTTGCGCCGTGTATGCCCGTAGAAAACGCGGGTAGCGGGCTTCCCGTGCATCGTCTCGAAGAAATGGGCCAGGAAGTCGCCCAGCGTCGCCTGAGACGTTCCTACGCCCTCTGCCAGTCCCGCCGCTCGAAGGCGGGAGAGCATCGCATCATCCATTTGTCCGAGCCACTTCGAGGTTTCGGCATCGTGCGGCCGTCGGGCCAGCCGGTCGGCGATGATGCTTTCAATCTTCGCCTTCCACGCCTCGGCCACTTTGCTACTAACGCGCCCGAGCCGGATTGTCTTTCGGGGCGCGTTGGGGGCGGGCGCGAAGTCGATTCGTTTCAAGCCGCCTGAATAGTTCACAATCGAAGCCATGATGATCCACCTTTCGCAATTCGACTCTACCCGATCCGCAGTCCCGTCCGCGCTTACAAACCGCCGCGATTCTCCCAGTCGCCCACGCCGTGCCGCCGCGCATTCTTTTTCTTTGCGTCCCTGACCACCAAGTAAAGGGACGCATTCTGTCCTTTATGGGATGGGGGGCATCCACGCCCCCAGTAACGGGCGCGCCATGCCCCCAGTAAAGGGGACACCCACGCCCCCAGTCGATCATGGCGGAATCCATCCGATCACCTTGTAGGTCGATGGCCCGCGTCGGAGGTTCCCGCGTTCGATCACCTTTACCAGTCCTCGGGATATCAGGGCCACAAGTGCTCGCTTGACCGTCTTCACGTTCACTCCGGCCCGCCGTGCTATGTCCGTTTGCCCGGTGCGTGAAACGCCGTCCCGACAGTCCCTCCATAGCAGCATCCAAACTCGCAATTCGGAGCCGGTTAAGTCCCGCATGGTCCGGTCACAAAACGGATTGAAAACCGCAAACCGGCCCGCGCCCTTTCGTCGCCCAGTCTGACCGTTGGTCGTGGAGCCTTGACCACTTCGAGGGGGGGTATCTCCCGGCAGTTCCCCACCAACGGGAATGATCGGTGATGAGACTTTCATTCGGCGTCGCCCTCGTTGGCGTCTGCCGCCGCCGTTTCATTCCACATGGCCGCAAGGTGTTGCCTTGCCTCATCACCCTCCGAAGTTCCTGCGCTGAATCGTTGCCTCGGCTTGTCGAACGTGAGGGCCAGGTCGCCACACTCACCGTAACGCGATTTCAATTGCCGCAGTACCACGACGTCGGGAGTCTTGCCCGGTACGATGATGTAGGCATCGTCGGCCCCGTATTCCAATTCGCCGGATTCCTTAAATGATGCGAGGTTAAGCCCATCGCCGGTGTACGAATTGCGCCCTCGGCTGTCCTTTGTCCGCCCCACGGCCGACACCACGATGAGCGATTTCCGTTGGTCTGCAAACTGCCGAAGGAAATCCATCGTCGCGTTAATCGCGGTCCGGCCGTCTGCATGATCCCCCGGCGGCCGGATGCGCTGGAGATAGTCGAGCACGATCACGTCTGCATTGATGGCGTCCACCGTCGCCGCCGTGTTTTCTAGGTCGAATGGCGGCCGGACAAACGCAAGGCGATCCGCAATCGCTTCGAGGGTGGCGATACCAGCGTCGATCCGTTCTGCATGTTCCGCCGTCAATCGGCGATGGCGAATCGTCGTGAGGTCCACGCCGGATACTCGGGCGAGTTGCCGGTCGAGTAGAACCAACGGGGGCATTTCGACATTGCAGACGCACGCCCTTAACTCCGGCGACAACCGCAAGGCGTCAATGATGAGTTGCATCGTGAACGCCGACTTGCCCGCGCCCGGGGCACCACCGATAAGCGTCACAAGCCCCGGACCGATTTCGATTTTCGCCAGCTCGCCGACGCCGCACGGAAACAACGTCGGAGCCTTGCCGGTGTGAATGTCATCGCGCCATGCGTCGAGCACGTCGGAAGCCGTCTGATATCGTGCATCCATCACGATTGCCCCCTGTTGTAATTCAAGCCGCATTCAATCTGCCGACGCACTTCGTTAGGGGGCAGTCCTGCATCACGACCGGCCTCGGTCAAAAGCGCATGGGCCAACTCAGGTGGACAACCAAACTCGGAAAGGTTCGCCGCCGCAGAGAATAGAAGCCGGTGCCGATCACCCTCGGTGGCCCCGTCCCGTATGAAATCCAACGTCTGCCGGTTTATTGTCGGCGCGGCCCCCGACTCAGCAGCACGCCGTTCGGCCTTGGCTTCGAGTGTTCGCTTGTGTTGCTGTTCGGCCTCGGCCCAATCCTCGGCGGCCTTGTCGGAGGGATACGTCGGCGCGGGAATCTCAAACACAGTCGGAGTAGATGCCAAGTCGATGAGGTATTCGCAACTAAGGCGCATGATTTCATCGAATGAAAAACGTCGCTTGTGTCGGCCTGATTTCGGATGCTTAGAATTGGGGGCGCGGAAGAGTTGGACCTTTGCATACACGCCGGTGTCAATCCGCACACCAGCGATATCTGCGATCTGTTGCGCAAAGCGTCGCACCACCAAATTAAACTGAAGCGTCGGACCGGGATTCCATAGGCACGTTGGTAGTCCAACGTGAAATCCCTTGCCGCCGCTCAGGAAGTAAAGCCCGTCGTCGTCGTGGATGCCGTATCGTCCGACAATGGCCGTGATGAGTCGGCGCGTATCTTCGAGGGCTAGACGGGGATCATCCTCACGGTCGATATCGAACCAAACAAACTGCGCATGACAAACGCCGTCGAATCCCTTTGTCGCGCCCGTCGAATCAAGGTACGCCCGGAAGTCATCATCGAAGTTGAACGCGCTCAGGTAGCACTCCCGATGCAGCTTGGCCCGGTCATCACATTCGGCATGCGCCCGGAAGGCGTCGGCCCAAATAATGGTCTGACGCTCTCCAGTTTTTCCATCCAACACTCTGAATCCAAAAGGAAGCATCACAGGTCCGCCTCCGGGTTGAATGGTTCATCCTTGGGGGCGAACGGATCGGCCTCGGGCTTGTCGATGCGGATCACGTCAAACCGCTTGACGCGGTTATGCTCGGTCCCATCGTCATCCTTCCGAAGCACGACCTTAATCTCGCAAACGACACCCTTTGGAAAGGGCTTTTCGAGCTGTTCTAACTCCGCAATACCTAGCTTACCCAGGTCGCGCTTGGCCATTGGCATGGCCGCCGGAGTCAGCCAAACATCATGCCAGCAAAGCCGTCCCGTGTGCTCGCCTTCGATGATCTCAAAAGTGAGCTTGTATCCCGCTGTGCCGGTCTTTGCTTTGGTGATTTCGCCGGATGCGATCCGAGCCGTATAAGTCCCAGCCGGGATCGGCTTAAAGTCCTCGGCTGTCTTCGAGGTGTCCCATGCACGACGCATGGCGTCGCCGCTGCCGTTGGTTAAAATGTCAGTCAGTTTCATAGATGCGATTCCTTTCGCTCTGCAAGCCCGGCCGCGTCAACGGTCGGGTTTGCGTTTTCTGGCAGTAGAAGTGTTAGTAAACGCTTGAGTCGGTTGATTTCAGAATCGGCTCGGGCATCGTCGATGATCCGCCACAATGTCAGTAGGCCGCGATGCCGATGCGCCCGCGCCGATTTAATGCTGCCGACACTCTCAATCACTTTGCGGATTGACAGTAGTTTGGAAACGTTTCCGCGCCACTTGCCGCCGTCGCCAAATTTATGGCCCAACTCGGCCGCATCATCCGTGCTGCCGATTCGATCCGGCCTTGCTCGCATCGCTTCGAGCATTGCTAACTGACATTGCGCGATCAGCTCGGCCTTGCCGTCGGCGGATGCCGCAAGCAGCATCCCCCGATCCCGCCACGACTCGCCGCGTTCGATTGACCTTGATCGTGTCATCGTCCACCGCCCTTCGGTGAACGCGGACAACCAAGCGCGATCCATTCGCTAATTGAGCGACGTGAAAAACGGACAAGGGTTGATCCGAGTTTTACCGGCGCAGGGAGAAGATTCGCGCCCCTGAGCCTTGCGACATGCCTCGGGGAACATCCCAGGATTTCGGCAACTTGTTTTGTGTCGAGTAGCTCAGCTCGGGCCGGTCCGTCAATTGCACCGCTGGTCGTTTTCTGATTCCCTGCCATGAGGAAATCTCCAGTTCCGGGGCGAAGCACAATCGCCGCGCCGCGGACACGGAGATCATTCAGGGCACTCTGACACACAAACCTATTGCAAGGGGTTTGTCAGACACTATTGACGTGGGGTATCGAGAAAAGGCAGCAATTGCAGGGCTGTGCCAGCAGAAATAAATCTTCGTGACAAACCCATTCGCGCTTGACGGGTAGGTTTGTCAGTCTTTGTCGTTGTCCCGACGCTTGCGAGTTGCGGCCCAATTGATGCAACAGGTGAGGCGTTGCGGGTCGATTTCTTTGTCGCTACAGAATTGCCGTTGGCTAGTGCTCGCCTCTTTTGCCTTTTGCCATGCGGCAATTAGCTTCACACGATCTTTTTCATCACGGGCAGACAATTTCGGACGCCCTCCTTTCCCGTTCCGCTTTTGCCGCTTTTGTACCAAGAGTTGGGAATCGTCGCGCCATTGTGCAAGTGCCTTCGCCGATTCAATCTGAATCATCGCTTGGAAGTTCTGAGAGTCGGGAGCTTGGCGCACTTTCAGTGCATCGCGGATCGGCTCCCAGTGTTTGTCAAGTGCCGCACGATCCAAGCGAAACGAGCCGGAATACGAATCGGCGAAGCGTCCTGTTGCAACTACCGATTTCGCATCGACGATGTTTTTCACCGTGAGCCACAGTCGATGGACAAAAGCCCATGCAAACCGGTGAACCGTTGGATAGGTCAATCCATCGTGAGACACGGGCTTGTCGGCAACGCTAAGTAAGTATGGCTGAACGTGATCCATCAGCCCCCGATGATTGTCGAGCCATGCGCAGAATGATTCGATTGTCGCCGCCAGTCGAAATACCTGAATCGTCTCGCCAGCATGGTTCGATGATTCTGGTTCTGTCATTGCGCAATGGATTAGTGACATGCCCTCGAATATCGCGCCGATCGCAGCGTCACTCGCTCGGTCAAAATCTTCGGCTGTTAATGGTCGGACGGTCGGCCCGTTTTTATGCATGAATCACCTTCCTTGGCCGGGCCGGTCCCGGCGGAGCGAAAGGGAAGGTGATTCCGACGCTCGCACCGGGTCCGCTTGGCATGGCCGCTTGCAAACAGCCTCGCCGTCCCGTTGCCGGGCATTATACCCCGACATTCCCTTGCGTCGATTCTGGGGCATCGTGGCGCGTTGGGGGGGCAATCGGGCCGGGGGTATTTCGCGGACGCGCGGCAAGCGTGCCCGCACGGTCCTGATAGCAAGGGTTGCAGCTTTCCGGCCCCCTATGCCAGCGTTGGACCAAATATCCCAGATTCTCATAAGTCGCGAAAACGTGCGCGCCGGGACAAAGGGCGTTCGCCTTGCACAAGCCTGTAGAGATTGACTAGCCCCTCCCCCAAGTCCGTCACGTCGGGCAAGGTGTCGGCCAATAGTCGTGAAATCTCCCCCCGGTTTGCTGTATCATGTCAATTGTGGTCCGCCGTCGGCAGGGCTGGACCGCGATAGGCATTTCACCAAACGAGGGCTTTGACCATTCGCTCCTGCCAATGCGAATAACGAAAGGGCTTTCAATGAACCGAAACAGCATGCGCGTACTTTGCAATATCTCAGGCGTGATTGTGTTCGCCTCGGCTGGAAGGGCTATCGCCGACGATCCCAAATCGCCGACCCCGCTCTCTGCCGCGATAATCAAGGCACACAAGGCAATCGACAAATCGAAGGCCACTACCGACCTTGCGGATGGAGTAGTCAAAGCGTCGAAGGCGTTCGACGGTGTGTTTCTCGCCACGGTGAACAAGAGCAAGATGGAAGAGAAGGATGGGAAGGCGATCATCTATGGGTCGCTTGCCGTGGGGCGTGGGGCGAAGGATCGGTACAGGACGGTTGATGAGCGATTGATCCTGGAGAATGCCTCAAAGGCGGTCAGTCTGGCAAAGGACGCCGTGAACGATGCCAAGCCAAAAATCAAACGGGAATCGATGAACAATAATGAGGCCCGTGTTGAAGAGGACCAGTACGCGAAGGAGCATCGGTTCAAGTGTGAGAAGCGACTTGCCGCCGCTCAATCAGAACTCCGCAAGGCCGGTATCAAGGTCAACGCCGCAGCCGACAAACGCCGCAAGGCCGCTGAGGAAATCAAAATCGAGTTGATCGTACCGAAGGCGTTGCGGTCAAAACTGGACCTTGACGCGATGATGCTGTCGGAGAAGTTGAAGCTAGTCACGAAAGTCACGGGCTGGAAGATGGGGATCGAGCCGGAAGAAATCGGCGGCGCGCCACGTCTTGCTACGTTGACGTTGGAAGTCACGGGGAAGGCGGAGTAGCTG
Organism: Planctomycetota bacterium; assembly: GCA_038042195.1. GTDB lineage: Bacteria > Planctomycetota > Phycisphaerae > UBA1845 > UTPLA1 > JACRIM01. The sequence continues at coordinate 54,222 of JBBTET010000029.1, forward strand.
TAAGCCGCTCAGCGTTTGCCCTCGGCCCCAGCCAACAACCGCCGCACGGCCTCGGCCTTGTCGGCATCGCTCAGGGGCAATCGCATGATCCCGGCAATCGCGTCGGCGAAGGAATCGGCCCCGGTTGCTGCGCATTTTGCTGCGCCTAGGTCCTGACTACCATGTATTTGTTGGGGTTTCGGTAGTCCGTTCGAGTCCTGTATCGCCCAATCCCTCAATTGCCCCGCTATTCAGTCCAGATACTTGTCTCGGCGACCCGTTCTCCATCGCAAAATATTCCCAACCAGCCCCCCAATACATAGGAATCCAATGGAACCATTCTGTCCGTGCCGGTTGGCGCACTGACTTAATCTCTGCGCGCATAATTTGATTATCCCGAGGAATCACGAATGAAACTCACCGTGCTTCGATGCGTTGGACTTGCGATCCTGCCGGCCCTTCTGAACCATGCGTCCATTTGTCCTGCTCAGGAAAGCGTCAAGCTGCGCAAGGAGTCGGTGCAACTCCGCGGCGGCGGGTCCATCGACGCCGATCTTGGCCGAATCGAGGTGCCGGAGAATCGCAACAAAAAGGAGAGCCGAAAAATCTCTCTGGCGTTCCTGCGCGTCCCATCCCCGTTGAAAGAGCCGGGGCCTCCCGTGTTCATGCTCGCCGGCGGGCCGGGCGGGTCGAGCATCGAGATGGTCAAGCGCCACATGGCCGGCAGCGGCGGCCCAATCCTGGAGATGCTTCGCGGCGACCTTATCGGCATCGACCAGCGCGGCGTCGGACAGTCGCGTCCGAATCTCGACAGCACCACACTCTATGGTTTCCCGCTGGAGGAACCGGGCAACCCCGTCAAAATGCTCAAGATTATTCAATCGCGTTGCAAGACTGAGGCAAAGCGCTGGCAGAAGAGTGGGGTCGATCTCACCGGATACACCACTGTCGAAAGCGCGGACGACATTGACACCGTTCGACGGGCGTTGGGCTACGACAAGATCGTGCTTTGGGGCGAGAGCTACGGATCGCATCTCGCGTTAGCGACGATTCGGCACCACGAAAAGTTCATCGATCGCGCGGTACTGATCTGCCCAGAAGGCCCCGACCACACGCTCAAGCTCCCCAGCGACACGCAGGGGGCGCTCGAGCGACTCGCCGCGCTGGTCAAAGCGGACGCCGCGTGGGGCAAGCGAATCCCCGATCTCCTCAGCCTCATCAAGACCGTGCTTGATCGGCTCGACAAGGCACCAGTCGTTGTCGAGGTTGACGGCGTTCGCGTCGGCATCAGTAAGTTCGACGTGCAGGGCCTGATCGCCGACAAGCTCAGCCGTTCACGACGAGGTATCGATCAGATTCCCGCCACCATCCAGTCGATGGCTGACGGAGACTTCCTCGCCGTGGCTGGCGAAATCATGGAGTTTCGACGCGCCGATGGCATCCAGTCGGCCATGGCGATGGTGATGGACAGCGCGTCTGGAGTCTCAAAGACCCGTGCCGCGCGCATTGCTAAGGAATCGAAGGACTGCCTACTCGGCGATGCGTCGAACTTCCCGTATCCGTCCGTCGCCACAGCATGGGGCGCGCCCGATCTTGGCGAGGAGTTTCGCAGGCCGCTGAAATCCGAGGTTCCGGTATTGATGATCGTCGGCGATCTCGACGCGCGCACGACGATCGGAAACGCTCGTGAACTTATGACCCACCTGCCCAAGTCAAACCTCGTCGTGGTCAGCAATGTCTCCCACGACGTGCCCTGGGGCGTCGGTGAGATTCGCAAGCACTGGCACGACTTCCTGTCGGGCCAAGATGTAGGCGAGAAAAAGGTCACCGGACCGACGATCAGTTTTGCCAAGTGACCCGGCAACGTTTCCATCCAATTCATCCAGACGGGGTCGCCCACCGCCGCATACGGTATCTGAAGCCCTTCCACCCCCTTGCAAATCACTCCCCGCCTGCTATAACCGCAAGCCCTTATCCGGCCCGGAGCTATGGCCGGTTGGAGTGCAACCTTGAGCCAGTTGTCCCTGCCCTGGGTCGCCAAAGACCCGGCGGTTTACCAAAGCTATCGACGCACGGCGATTCGCAACCTGCTTGCGGGGGGGATCGTGCATCTTGCCGTGGCGATTGGGGTCTATGCAGCGCTGGACCTCGGCTCGACCTCAAAGGTCACGGACTTCATAATCATCGTCGCGTTTGTCGGCTTCCTGGTTCCGTTGGCGATAGGGCTGGCACTCGTCGCGGGCGGGCTGGGGGTACTGCTGTACCGACAGATCGCCAAGGCCCTGACGATGGGTTACACGGCTGCGGGGGTGTTTTGCAGCGGTGTCGTGGGTGTTTGCCTCCTTGTATGGGCGCATTCTCTCGTTTTCACGCTGGCGAAGGACATGCTCGCATCCACGGCGAATGGGAGCGAGGTCGTCGCACTGCCGGGATTTGAGGCGAGTCTAACGGCCCGTGAGATCAACGACTATCTGATTAATAATCCGCCGCATGTGAAGCTGCCATTGGCGGCCTATCTGATGTGGCCGTTGCAGTTTGAATTGATCCGGGATTTGTTGGCGGTCGGTGGGATCGTCGGGTTCGTGAGCATCATCCCGGTCTTCGGCATTTGGTGGGAGCGGAAGATCGCCGGGCGCATGCAATCTCGGCTGGGGCCGATGCGCGTGGGCGGGTGGCACGGGTGGGCACAGTCCCCGGCTGACGGCGTGAAGCTGCTCTTCAAGGAAGACATGATCCCGCCGGATGCGGACCAGGTGCTGTTTAAGCTGGCGCCGTATCTGACATTCGTGCCGCCGATCTGTGCGATGATCGCTCTGCCTTTTGCGGGGGCGTGGGTGTTTCGTGATTTGGATGTGGCCTTGCTCTTCATCCTCGCGATGCTGGGGATTGAGGTCGTCGGCGTGATCCTCGCGGGGTGGGCGAGCAACAACAAGTGGAGCGTCTATGGGGCGATGCGCGAGGCCTGTCAGATGGTCTCGTATGAAATCCCCATGGGCATGAGCCTGCTCATCCCGGTCATGACGGCGGGCACACTGCAACTGACGGCCATCGCGGATCAGCAGGGCGGCGGGTTCCACACGTGGTTTGTCTTCAAGAACATCTGGTGTTTCCTCGCGTTTTTCAGTTACTACATCGCGTCGCTGGCCTCGTGCAAGCGTGCGCCGTTTGATCTGCCGGAGTCGGAGTCGGAACTCGTGGCCGGCTTTCACACCGAGTACAGCGGGTTCCGCTGGTCGCTGTTTTTCTTTGGCGAATATGTGGCGATGTTTGTGGTGTCGGGGCTGGCGGTGATTCTGTTCCTCGGCGGATGGACGTCGCCATTCCCACCGGAGTGGGCCGGGTCAATCGGTGACGGGGTCGCGGGGCGGATCATCAAGGGCATCTTCTTTGAGGGGCCGATCCTCTTCGTGTTGAAGTCGGCGTTTCTGTATTACGTGCAGCTATGGATTCGATGGACGCTTCCTCGAATTCGGATCGATCAGGTGCTGTATGCCTGTGTGCAGGTGCTGCTGCCGATGACGATGGTGATTCTGCTCGGCAATACGCTTTGGATATTAGGCATTGAGCACTTGCAGATCGGCTGGCTGTTGACGGTCGATTCGATCGTTCACAAGTTATTGGTCGTGTTTGGGGCGTTGACGATCCTGGGCATGATTTCCATCGCGGCGAAGGGTTTCCGCAATCGACGTGAGTTGGTGGGCAATTTGGTGATTGAGCATTTGCCCGGTTCGTAGGTTGGGACTATTGGAATGTTGGAAGCACTTGCCTTTTACATCTTTGCAGCCGTGACGCTGGTGAGCGCGATCGGCGTGGCCGTGTCGCGGAACATCGTCCGTTCGGCGGTGTGCCTGCTCGGGACGCTGGGCGGCGTGGCGTGTTTGTATTTCCTCCTCAATGCAAATCTGCTCGCGGCGATTCAGTTAATCGTCTATGCGGGCGGCACGCTGATCTTGATCGTGTTCGGCGTGATGCTGACGAGCAAATCGCCGTGGGTGGTGTTTGATCCGAGCCGGGCGCAGGTCGTCGGGGCGGTGATTGTGACCGTGCTCCTGGCGACGGGGCTTTGCATGATGCTCTTGGGCCACACCTGGCCGGCCTCGGCTGGACCGTTGCCGGCACTGCAAGTGAAAGACATTGGAAAAATGCTGCTGACGGACTATCTGGTGCCGTTCGAGGCGGCGAGCGTGCTGCTGCTGGTGGTGATGATCGGTGCGGCGTATTTGGCAAGGCCGGAGAAATAGGCGGCGATGCTACAGATCGGCTTACAACATTATCTGGTCCTCTCGGCGATCGTCTTTTCGCTCGGCATCCTGTGCATGGTGACCAAGCGGAACGCGCTGGGGATCCTGATCGGCGTCGAGCTGGTGCTTAACGCGGCGAATATCAATCTAGTTGCGTTCAGCCGGTATCAGACCGGGGCGGCCGATGGGCACATGTTCGCGGTGTTTGTGATCCTGCTGGCCGCGGCGGAGGCGGCGATCGGCATTGCGATATTTATGAACTTCTACAACACGCTGCAGACGATTGATGTCGACCGCGGCGATGAATTGAGACATTGAGACCCTTTTCCGAGGAGTGAACCATGCTTCGACGATCTCTCATATGTTTGTTGAGTGTCGGCATTACGGTCGGCGCACTGAGCGGCTGCGAAGAAAAGAAGACCCGCAAGATCACCATCGAGGGCCCGGACAAGAAAACTGAGATCAAGATGGAGACCAAGGAAAAAAAGAAGGACAAGTAAGGACAAACGCGGCTTGCCGGGGTGAACCGGCGATTTGCAACACGATATGCAGTATCAAACAGCACTAGCATTGGGCGTCGTCGTTCCGCTGGCCAGCTTCGTTTTCCTGGCCTTGTTCGGTCCGCGCCTGGGCAAACCGAAATCGTCCTATGTGGCCCTGTTGGCCATCGGGATCAGCTGCGCACTGTCGACCTATGTGCTGGTGAACTGGCTGAAGCTCAGCACGCCGGAGCGGACCGAGTTGACGGCCTCGGCGTTTCGATATCACTGGGGCGTGCTGGGGTCGATGCCGCTCACTGTCGGCGTCAAGCTCGACAGCCTCACCGTGATCATGTACTTCATGGTCACTTTCATCGCCTTCTGGATTCACTTCTTCTCCATCGGCTACATGGAGGGCCACAGCGACGAGGTGGATCATGTCAGCAAGTACCACCGATTCTTCACGTATCTGTCGCTGTTTTGCTTCAGCATGTTGGGCTTGGTGGTCAGTAGCAGCTTGCTATTCCTGTTCATATTCTGGGAATTGGTCGGCCTCTGCTCGTATCTGTTGATCGGCTTCTACTTTGATCGGAAATACGCCAGCAACGCGGCGATCAAAGCGTTCATCACCAATCGAGTCGGCGACTTCGGGTTCATCCTGGGGATGGCGCTGGTCGCGTTGCACTTGAATACGCTCGATCTCGACGAGGCGGCGAAGGTGTTTGCCCAGCAGTTCCACAGCGGGACGGGCATCTTTGCAAATACCTACACGCTCTTCGGCTTCTCCGTCGCCTCGCTGATGGGCATCGGTCTGTTCTGTGGAGCGATGGGCAAGAGCGCCCAGTTCCCGCTGCACGTGTGGCTGCCGGACGCGATGGCCGGTCCGACGCCGGTGTCGGCGCTGATTCATGCAGCGACCATGGTCGCCGCGGGCGTGTATCTCGTGGCGCGAATCTTCCGCCTGCTCACGCCCGAGGCCCAATTCTTCGTGGCTTGCATCGGCTGCATCACGCTGACCATCACGGCCCTCATCGCCATCGTGCAGACGGACATCAAAAAGGTGCTCGCCTATTCCACGCTCAGCCAACTCGGCTACATGATCTTCGGCATGGGCATGGGAGCCTGGGTCGCGGCCCTGTTCCACCTGATGACGCACGCCTTCTTCAAGGCGATGCTGTTCCTCGGGTCGGGCCAGGTCATCGAAGGTTGCCACCATGAGCAGGACATGCGGAAGATGGGCGGCTTGCGGAAGAAGATGCCGGTGACATGCTGGACGTTTTTCATCGGTGTGCTGGCGATTGCGGGGTTCGGCATTCCCGGCACGCACTTCGGGCTTGGCGGGTTTTTCAGCAAGGATGAAATCCTTGCGGTCGCGTATGAACGAGCCTTCAACCTGCCACAATTGAAGAAGACTGACGCGGCGTCGGACGATGCGGGAGAACATGCGGGTTCAGATGAGCACGACGAACACGCTCACGGCGGCCATGCCCAGGGCACGCCGCAGAAGATGGCCATCGCAGCTAAGCTGCCGGTGTTTCCGAAGTGGATGTTCTATTTCCCGATCGCCATCGCCTACATCACGCCGTTCTACATGATGCGATGTTGGTGGATGACGTTCTGCGGGAAGCCGCGCGATCATCATGTGTATGACCACGCCCACGAGAGTTGGAAGATGTTTCTGCCGCTCGTGGTGCTGGCCGGCGGCACGGTGTTCTCCAGCTATCAGATGTTCCGCCCGCTGATTCACGACGCGGCGGTCGTGGCCACGGATTCATCCACCATTGTCGCCATCGACGGCGAGGCTCACGAGTTGGCCGAGGCCGGCGCGGGGGCGATGATCATGTTGAATCATGCCGACGATAAGAATCCGCACGCATGGCTGGCCACCGGGGTCGGCTATTCGTGGCTGATCGGCATGGGGTTCGCAGTGTTCATTTATCTGCGCGGACTGGGGCTGGCGGAGAAGTTCCGGCGGATGTGGCCGCTGAACATGATTCACCACGCCCTGGAGCAGAAGCTCTACTTCGATCATGTGTATGACGCCGTCTTTGTCGGCGGGACGGTGACGTTCGGGTTTGTCTGCGGCCTGTTCGACAAGATCGTGGTCGATGGCATCGTGAACATGACGGGCCTGCTCGGCAAATGGGTCGGCATCGTCACCGGCCGACAGCTCGATATGCCGGTGAAGCGCGGCGACTGGGGCCTTGTTGATGCCGTGGCCAACGGGTTGGCCCAGACGATGCTCGACATTGGTTCGGAGATTCGACGGCCGCAGAGCGGTCGGATTCGCATGTATGTCATGATCACGGCGGGGAGCGCAGCGGTGGCCCTGCTGGTGGTGTTGAATTATCAATGGCTGGCCGGCGGCGTTCAGTGGATTCTGAGTAACGTCGGCACGAGGACGCTGGCGGCGCGGGTGCCGTAGGCTGCGATGCACCGGCTATGAGCCGGTGCCACACACCGGTTGGAAACCGGTGCCACATTTGCGCTGACTAATAGTCAGTGCCACAAAAGAACTGGTGCCGCTCTCGTATTGGTGCCACTGGCTTGGCTGGATCGGAGATTCGTCCGTGGAACACATTCTTACCTGGCTGATCTTTCTGCCGCTCATCGGCGCGGCCGCCGTGCTGATCGCACCATCGTCGATGGCCCGGGGCATCGCGTGGCTGACGACGTTCATCACGTTCGTTGTCTCCTGCATGTTGTTCGGGCCGTTCCTCCCCGGCAGCGAATACTGGGCCACGCACGCCTACGGCCAGAACATGCAGTTTGTGCATCAGACGCCGTGGATCCACGTCGGCAACTTCCACATCAACTGGCACGTCGGGCTGGACGGCCTTTCGTTCCCGCTCATCATATTGACGACGCTCATCACCTGGCTGTCGGCATGGGCCAGTTGGAATTTCGACCACTGGACGAACAACAAGGGGCCGAAGGGCTTTTTCGCGTTGTTCCTGTTGCTGGAGACGGGCGTCCTCGGCACGTTTGCCGCGGTGGACTTCTTCCTCTTCTACATCTTCTGGGAAGTGATGCTGCTTCCCATGTATTTCCTCATCGGCGTATGGGGTGGGCATCGGAAGGAATACGCCGCGATCAAGTTCTTCCTCTATACGCTGGCCGGCTCGGTGTTGATGCTGGTCGCGCTGATCGCGATGTACTTCGCCAGCGGCACGGCGATGGGCAACCCCGGGAATTCGACGTTCAATCTGATCGACTACGCGATCAACCCGGCCATCCACGACTATTTCAACAACCCGACAACCAAGTTCCTCGGTTGGAATTTCGGCAACGCCATGTTCGTGATGCTCTTCATTGGCTTCATGATCAAGGTGCCGCTCTTCCCGACGCACACCTGGTTGCCTGATGCCCACGTCGAAGCGCCGACGCCGATCTCGATGATCCTGGCAGGCGTCTTGCTGAAGCTCGGTGCCTATGGCTTCCTTCGCGTCTGCTATCCGATCTTCCCCGAGGCGGGTAAGTGGGCGGCCTATGCCGTCGCCACGCTCGGGGTGATCAACATCGTGTATGGTGCGTTTTGCTGTCTGGCGCAGACGGATTTCAAACGCCTCGTCGCTTATAGCTCGATCAGCCACATGGGCTACGTCGTCCTCGGCATCGCCATCATGACGGACACCGGCTTCCAAGGAGCGATGTTCCAAATCCTGGCCCACGGCGTCTCCAGCCCGATGTGCTTCTTTTTGGTTGGCGTGATTTATGATCGGGCGCACCATCGCGACATCAATCGCTTCGGTGGATTGTGGTTGGCGATGCCGACGTATGGCTCGCTGGCGACGCTCGGCTTCTTTGCCTCACTGGGTCTGCCGGCCTTGTGCGGATTCATCGGTGAAATCTGGGTGCTGCTCGGCACTTTCAACGCCGGGTATGAATGGGCCAAGCCGATGGCGGTCATCGCCGCGTTCGGCGCGGTTCTCACCGCGGCCTACATCCTGTGGATGATTCAGCGGGTCTATCTGGGTAAGAAGCAAGAGCAGTATGCCGACTTCCCCGATGTCTCGGCCCGAGAGATTGCCATCCTCATGCCGATGGCGGCACTGGCGATCTTCATGGGCGTGCTGCCTCAATACACGTTTGATCTGATGAACGGCACGCTCGGCGACATTATCAAGGTCATTCACGGTAGCTGACACTAGGGACGCACGCAGGAAACTGATTCGATGATGAACACCCTTCTAGCGGCCGGCCCCTTCTGGATGCCCAGTGCAGCCGATCTTCAGCGGCTCGGTCCTTTGTGGAGCCTGGCCGGGACGATCGTGGCCGTGTTGCTCACGGCGCTGTTGGTCGGTCGGAATCATCGCGTGGCCGGCGGCGTGGCGACGCTGGGCGGCGTCTTCACGGCAGCGCTGTGTTGGAAAACGTTTTCGTCGGGATCGGAGCCGTTTGCGGGAATGGCCCCGGATGGCGCGGCACCGATGCTGGTCGTCGATCAGTTCAGCAGCTTCTTCATCTTTCTTATCAGCGTGTTTCTCGTCCTCGTGACGGGCATGTGGTTCATGGGGCTGGACGCGGGCGACCCGGATGAGTCGGCAAGGCGACGCGACGCGGTGGAGTTCTTCGTGCTCTTCGTCGGCAGCGCGTTCGGCATGGCCCTGATGGTCAGCACGTCGAACCTGCTGATGATTATTCTCGCGGTGGAGTCGGCATCGTTGCCGTCCTATGGGTTGGCCGGCTTCCGTAAGAAGAATCGCCTCGCGGCCGAGGCGTCGCTCAAGTACATCCTCTTCGGCGCGGTGACCAGTGCGATCTCGGTCTATGGGGCGTCGCTGCTCTACGGCCAGTTCCATACGCTCGACCTCATGAAGATCAGCGCCGCCATTGGCGAGCACGGCATTAGCGTTCTGTCGGGGGTCGGACTCTTCGCATTCCTCGTCGGCGTGGCGTTCAAGGTGTCGGCCGTGCCGTTTCACTTTTGGTGCCCCGACGTGTTTGAAGGCGCATCCATCGAGGTCACGACGTGGCTCTCGGTGGCCAGCAAGGCGGCGGGCCTCGGTCTCATGCTGCGTATCATGTGGGTGCTGAGTTGCACGGTGCAGTCAGCGGATGCAATGCGATGGGTGGCCCACGCGGTCGGCATCATGGCGGCGATCACCTGCACCGTGGGCAACTTTTCGGCGTTTCGGCAGACTAATCTCAAGCGGCTGCTCGCCTTCAGCTCCATCGCCCATGCGGGTTACATGCTCATGGCCGTGTCAATCATCTGGCAGCCGCGTGAGTCCGCCGCCGGCATGCCGCACCCGGCCTATTCGGCCATCATCGCCTACATGATCGTGTATCTGCTGATGAACCTCGCCGCCTTCGGCATCGTGGCGATGGTGTATTGGTCCACGGGGCGAGAGACGATGGACGCCTTCAAGGGCCTCGGCTGGCGGAATCCGCTGCTGGGCGCAGTGATGGCGACATGCCTGTTCAGCCTCGTTGGGTTGCCGCCGTTGGGCGGGTTCATCACGAAGTGGTATTTGCTGATCGCCCTTTACGACGCAAGTCTCATCTGGCTGATCCTCGTGGCGGTGTTTAACACGCTGCTGAGTCTTTATTACTACGCCCGCATCGTCTATGCGATGTACTTTGTGCAGAGCGACGAGGCCCCGATTCGCGCGCCGGCGATGGGACAGTTCGCGGTGCTGGCGTGCGCCGTGGCCATCCTGCTGAGCGGCACGGTCTATGCCGGTCGGTTGAAGTCCTTTTCCGATGCGCGTTCTCGTGACATCTATGGCGGGATGAAGCCGACCGGTCTGCGCGTCACCGAGAGCACTGTTCACCTCACCAACTCGCACTGACCGAGAGAGCGGTCTTCGCATGGCAAACGAATCAACCATTACCAAGCTGAACAGTTTGCTCAAGGCAGAGTATGGCTGTCTCGTGCATCGGCTCGGTGAGTGTACGCCGTTCGTCACCTGGCCGGCCGCCGATGATCGGGCTGTGGTCCAGCAGATGCTCGCCGACGCCAAGTCGCATCAACACGATCTCATCAACCTCATCCTCAAGCTGCGCGGCTCCCCCGTGCCACCGGCCTATCCGACCTATGTGGGCGGGGTGCATTACCTGAACCTGAGCTATCTCATGCCTCAGGTTATTGCCGGCCTGCGCGGGCTTGTGAGGTTGTACGAACAGGGCGGCCCCACCGGCCACACGGAGTCCGACGCCCTCGCCTCGCGCATTCTTTCCGACCACAAGCGACACCTTGCAGAACTGGAGCGCATGCACTCCAACCTCGCCGCGTCGGCCGCGCGATAACCGCCCCATTGTCCGGAAATCAACGCGCTGATACTCGGTCCATTCCACCGGTTCGCCGATGACATATCGTGCCAACTTGTCCAAGATGCCCGGCCGATGGTAGGCTGTACCGCTGAATTGCCCGTGTTGCTCATCCGTTCAAGGAGCCATCCACTCGTGACTTGTCGCAAGCGTTCATACTCGTTGAGTGCCTGCGGTGTCTTGGCCCTTGCGGTTGGTTGTCAACAACCGAAGAACACGATCTCGCAGGTCGATCCGTACGTGGGACAACGGCCGCCGCCGGTGGCGCAGCTTCCGGATCGAGAGCCTTCGCCCGAGCCGAGGCCCACGAAGCCGCGAAATGCGAGCGCGTCTGCGGGCTGGCTTCCGCCCGGCGGGATTGCGGGTCGGTGGGAGTGCATCATTATTCACCACTCCGACAGTGACAAGAGTACGCCCGAGGGCATGCGCGACTGGCACGTACGCGGTCGCGGCTGGGATGAGTTGGGGTATCACTTCGTCATCGGCAACGGCGTGGGCTATGGCGACGGCAAGGTCTATGTCGGCGCGCGATGGACGAAGCAGATGCACGGCGCACACTGCAAGACGCCGAACAACTATTACAACGATCACGGAATCGGCATTTGCCTCATCGGCAATCTCGATTCACACACACCGACCCAAAAACAGATGCAGTCACTGTCGCGGCTGGTGAGTTTTCTCAGTAGCAAATGCGACATTCCGCAGTCGAAGGTCAACACGCACGGCGGTGTGACGCATAAGACAGCTTGCCCCGGAAAACATTTCAGTTTGCAATCACTGCTCCGACAGCTCTCGGCCGTCTCGCTGGCGGACGGGGAGTCAGTCGATCCGCTTCGGTCCGAGCCGGAGCCGTAATGTGTGCCCCAACCCCCGCAGCTTGCTCGACTAGGTGCCCCGTCGATAGCCCCCAGTCGGTACACGACTTAGGGGCGATTGCCGCCTGTTGCGTGTGACAATTCACACGTTTATCGGGGCAGCCCGGATTCAGTTGGCTGAGGAAGATTCGTGATCGTCGGACGGGCTGTCAGGGGGTGGACGGCACTAACCCCGTGTCTCACCTACTCTTAACCGGGTTTGAGCTTGCAATTGGAGGGCCAAAGATAGAAAATAGGCCATCGTTCGGATAGGTCTCCCGTCGCCGCAGGAGTCGGATCATTGTCAGAAGAGATGTCCCCCGGCCGGAAGAAGGCGCTAACCATTACGGCGTCGGTGGTATTTGTCGCGGCCATTGGGGTGGCTTGGTACATGCAGAGCGGCAGTGATCCGGCGGCTGTGGCGAACTTACGTGTATTCATGTGCTCGGAGACTGGAAAGACGTTCGAGCATAAGATCGTTGAGGATGAGGTTGAGCCGATTGAATCTCCGTTCACCGGTCGCCCGACGGGGTACAGCCCCGAAGCGTGTTATTGGTCGAAGGGCGAGGATGGCAAATGGAAGGCCAAGCTAACGCCGACCTATGTGATTCTGAAAAGGACGTTGAATCCAGAGAGCCGGGAAAAAACTTTCTGCCCGGATTGTGGCAAGGAAGTCCGCGGCCATAATCCACTTCCCAAGGCGGATTTAATGAAAGCCGCCGAGGAAGAAGCAAAAAAGAGTTCATGAGGATAGCGACATGCGATTTCACCGTGGACGTCACCTGCGATTCGCCCGAACCGGTTTCACTCTGATCGAGTTACTGGTGGTCATATCGATCATCGCACTTTTAATCTCTTTGCTACTGCCCGCTCTTTCAAGCGCTCGTCGAACCGGACAACGGGTCGCCTGCATGGCAACGCTTCGCAACGTCGCGGTCGGCGTGCAAAACTACGCAACGGACAACGATGATGCCATCCTCGGCGGACCTGGCACGTCTGGATTAGCCCTGGTGAAGCCCAATGGCACGCTTCCGGCGGCCGGCGCGGGTCATCTTGTCCAGCGATGGGATTTCTACGGTTCGCTCGCTCAGCAATGGGGCCTGCCGATTCCACTCGCGACCGGTACCAACACAACGGCGGCCACGCGATTCAAGGCGATTCGGGGCGAGCCAGCATTACTTTGCAAAGCCAACAATTTTCTGGCCAAGCCGTTTGCAGGCGCCAATGCCGGCGTTGGCCGAATGATCAGTTTTAACACGATTCGTTGGCCGCTCTTTATTCAAGCCAAGAATGCGGCAGAAGCCGGGATGCCCGCCGGTGATACGAATGGAACTTCTTTTTACACCAACTCGATTAGTGGAAGTAATGACGTGGTAAAACTGCCACTAGGTTGGCGTCCGGTTGTTTCTCGAATGGGTGTAGCGGCCAGTAAGGTTTATTGCGCGGATGGGGCTCGGTTTTCAGACATCAATACACCGCCGGACTACGATCTAACGCTTAACGCAGGCTGGGGTGGCGCGTTTTCCGATGGGGGTCCTTTTTCGACATTTAGCAAGTCATGGGATCGATCACTCGCACCCGGCAACGGAGTCAACTTTTCTGGGCGTCCTACCGATGCACGCGCTTATGCATACCGACATTCATCCGGCGTGGCCCCTCCAGGAGCTGCGGGTAATGCGTTCAAGCTCAATCTCGTTTTTTTCGACGGCCACGCTGAGACACAGGGCGATCTGACAGCCAGCAATCCGCACATTTATCTGCCAAAGGATACGAAGATGGATTCTGTTGCTGCGGTGTGGAAAGACACGATTCAGGCTTTTGGGTTGACCGCCCCGTTTAAGGCAGGCCCGTAGAATGACAGCTGATAGCTGGAGACTAACGGGGGTCCCTTGACCACGCTTGGTCTTCGAAGCTATCATGCGTCCGTTGGAATGGGATTGGCGCGGATGCGCCGCCTTCGAGGTCCATCGAGTATTCGCCGCTTGATCAAAACACGTCTCACAGATTAATGCCTGCGATCCTGCACAACATGATGTGCCTGCATCGCGCCTCTGCCCTGCGCAGAAACTCGCCACGCTTTGCGTTCGACCGTACCAACATTTCCCGCCTGACCCCACAGAAACCCCACGCATGATCCGCGTCACCCTGCCCGACAACAAGATTCTCGAGATGCCTGATGGCGCGTCGGCCCGTGATGTGGCTGCCAAGATCGGACCCGGACTGGCCCGCGCCGCCCTTGCCGCGAAGGCTGACTTCGGCAGTGGACAGACGATGCTCGACCTGGCTACGCCGCTGGTCGGCGACTGTCGGATTTGGTTGCTGACGGACAAGAACCCCGATTCGCTCACCATCCTTCGCCATAGCACGGCCCATGTGATGGCCGAGGCGCTGTGCAAGCTGTGGCCTGAGACGAAGCTGGTCTACGGCCCGCCGGTGGAGGATGGGTATTACTACGACATTGATCTGGCGAGGAAACTGACGCCCGAAGACTTCGTGAAGGTCGAGGCTGAGATGGCTAAGATCGTCCAAGAGGATCGGCCTTTCACGCGGTATGAGATGTCGCGCGAGGCGGGCCTGGCGAAGGTGCAAAAAGAGGGCAACCCCTACAAGGTGGACAACGCCGAACGCGCCAAGGGCGACAAGCTCAGCTTCTACGTCACCGGGGCCGAGCCGGGGAAATACTGGGAAGACCTCTGCATGGGCACCCACATTCCCTCCACCGGGCGGATCGGGGCTTACAAGGTGCTCAACGTCTCCGGTGCGTTCCTGCATGGCGACGCATCGAAGCAGCAACTTCAGCGCGTTTATGGCACGGCCTATCACAACAAGAAAGACCTCGCCGAGTATTTGACTCGACTCGAAGAAGCCAAGAAGCGCGACCACCGTAAGCTGGGGCAGGAGTTGAACCTCTTCACGATTGATCCGCTCGTGGGCAGCGGCTTGATCCTGTGGAAGCCGCGCGGGGCGATGGTGCGCCTGTTGCTGGAGGAGCATCTGCGGTCGAAGCTGTTCGAGGCGGGGTATGAGCCGGTCTACACGCCGCACATCGGCAGGCTGGAGCTGTATCGCACCAGTGGGCACTTTCCATACTACCGCGATGCCCAGTTCCCGCCGCTGTATGAAAACGATACCGCGCGACTTTTGAACGAGCTTTGGATCGTCGGGGTGGAGAAATCGGATGATGGTCCGATCTCCGCGCGAGAACAGCAACTCCTGGATGAACTCAAGATTGCCAACGCCGCGATGTGGGAGCGGCTCGTTCAACCCAAGGCAGCGCAAGACGGGAAATCGACACCCGGCAAGCGATTCGAGAGCGGCCCCGGCATGACCGCCGCCAACGTGGCACTGATTCGGGAATATCTCCAGGAATCGGACGGCTTCCTGCTGAAGCCGATGAACTGCCCCATGCACATGCGCATCTATGCGAGCGAGCCGCGGAGCTATCGCGATCTGCCGGTGCGGCTGGCCGAGTTCGGTACAGTGTATCGCTACGAGCAATCCGGCGAGGTGTCGGGTCTGACGCGCGTTCGCGGGTTCACGCAGGACGACGCCCATATTTTCACGACGCCGGAGACGTTGCATGAGGAGCTGACCAGTTGCCTCACGCTCACCCGCTACGTCCTCGACATGCTGGGATTGAGTGACTATCGCGTACGAATCGGCCTGCATGACCCCAGCGACAAGAAGTTCATCAAGAACCCAGCCGCGTGGGCCGAATCCGAAGCGGCCGTTCGTGCGGCGGCAGCGGCGAGCGGCATGAACGCGACCGAGGAGGTCGGTGAGGCGGCCTTCTATGGGCCGAAGATCGATTTCGTGGTGAAGGACTGCATCGGCCGGGAGTGGCAGTTGGGCACGGTGCAGTGCGACTACATCAACCCGGAGCGATTCAATCTTGAGTACATCGGGCGCGACAACCGCGCCCATCGGCCGATCATGATTCACCGCGCCCCGTTCGGGAGCATGGAGCGGTTTGTGGGCATCCTCATTGAGCACTTCGAGGGCGCGTTCCCGATGTGGCTCGCGCCGACGCAGGTGCTCATCGCCACGATCAGCGAGAAAAGCGTGGACTACGCACGGCAGGTCACGGCGATGCTGCGGCAGGCGGGCTTTCGTGTGGAGTTGGATGACTCCGCTGAAAAGATCGGCCCGAAGAAGCATCGCGCCCGCCGATGGAAGATTCCGTTCACGGCAGTCATTGGTGAGCAGGAGGCACAGTCCAAGACCGTGAACCTGAATGACCGCGAGGGATTGACCGTGGACAACATGACGCTGGAGACGTTTGTGGAGATGCTGCTCCAGCATTCCAAGCCGGGCGGCGTGAAGGCCGCGGCCAAGAGCGACTCGTGATTAGGACAGACCCCCTTTGAAAGGACGGTGACGACCATTAGCAATCAACGCTGCAATGAACAGATTCGACTCTCTCCCATCCGCCTGATTGACGAGACAGGCACGATGCAGGGAGTCGTTCCGACCGACGAGGCCCTGCGCCGCGCCCGCGACCTGGGATTGGACCTCGTTGAGATTTCGCCGAGCGAGCGCCCCCCGGTCTGCAAGATCATGGACTATGGCAGGCACAAGTACCTCCAGTCGAAGAAGTCCAAGCAAAAGCACCACGAGCAGAAGCTCAAGGAAGTCCGCATCCGCCCGAAGACCGATCCGCATGATCGCGTGATCAAGATGAAACACGCCCGCGAGTTCCTCACGCATGGCGACCGTGTGCAGTTCACCATGATGTTCAAGGGGCGCGAGCGCTTCCATCAGGACATCGGCAACGAATCGTTTCAAGAAATCATCGTCGCCCTCGCCGACATTGCGAAGGTGGAGTCGCCGCCGCGCATGTTCGGGAAGCGCATGACCATGTTGCTGGTTCCAGTGAAGCTCCCTTCGGTACACAAGCCCAAGCCCGCCACCCCCAAGCCGGCAGGTGCTAAACCCGCCGCCCCGACGAAGCCGACCGATGCACCGGCATTGCCCGCTGCGTCGATACTTGCTGATGCTCCGTCCGTCCCAATCCCTCCCGCCGCACCGCAGCGTCCGCCGGCGTGACGCTCTAGAAAACCTCTGACTATCAGTGCCACTCCACGCGGCACTTGGGGAGGGCCTCGATAAAGCGTCGGCCATAGGCTTTCGTTTTCACGCGCTGGTCGAGGATCACCACCATCCCGCGATCAGTCTTCGTCCGAATCAGTCGGCCGAATCCCTGCTTCAATTTCAAGAGCGCTTCGGGCAACTGGTACTCCATGAACGCCGCGCCGCCGGCCGCCTCGATGGCCTCGATCCGGGCCTGCACCAACGGCCGATCCGGCACGGCGAAGGGCAGCTTGGTGATGATGACGCATTGCAGCGCGTCCCCCGGCACGTCCACCCCCTGCCAGAATGAATCAGTCCCAAGGATCACGGCGTTGGGCGTCTCGCGGAATCGCGCCAGCATCATCGCGGGCGAAAGGTCCTTGCCCTGTACGAAGAGCGTTAGACCGTGGTCGGCGCAGAAGGGATCGAGAAGCGTCGCCGCCTGATTCAGGGCCATGTAGCTGGTGAAGAGCACGAACGCGCGGCCCTGCGTGAGTTCGAGATAGTGTTGAATCCGGTCGCAGGCGGCGGTGACGAATGACGGATCGTTCGGCTCGGGGAGCTTTGTCTCGACGTGGATGGTCACCTGTTGCTGATAATTAAAGGGCGAGTCGAGTAGCAGTTCCTGGCATTGGTCGGCACCGAGGCGATTGCGGATGTAGGTGAATCCCTTCGCCCCGCCGGTGGAGAGGGTGGCACTGGTCAGGATGACGGACTTGGTTTTTTCAAAGAGGGATTCACGCAGGATGCCGTCAATCTTGAGCGGCGCGGCCCGAAGGGTGACGCGCTCGGCCCCCGGTGAAAAGTTTCGGCGACTGCCCAGTGACTTTGCTTTGGCACGTCCGCCACGGAACGGATGTGCATCTTCAGAGGCATCGACTTCATCCCGCCGTGGCGTCGCGCACTCGATCCAATAGACGTAGTCCTCGTGATGCTGGGTGAGGAGATTCTCCAACTCAGTCGCCATCTCGGTGCAGCGGTCGGCGAAGCTGCCGCACTCAAAGCGATCATCTTCGCGCTCGAAGGCGTCGCGTAGTTTCTTGAGCGCCTCACCGAGTTCCCTCAGTACCGGGGTCAGCGGATTCGCGACCTTTGGCGGGCCATGCAGGCGGACCGTGCCGCGCCGATCCGAATAGGTACGTCGCAGCTCGCCAAACAGGTCGTCCGCGAAAGAGGCGGCCCGCGTGACCAGCTTCACCGCCTCGGGGCAGTCGAGCATCCCAAGAAAGCCCCGCCCGGTGCGATCATTGAAGAGGCTCGTCAGCAGATGCGACACTGCGCTGTCCGATGCGCTCCAGCCGAAGTGATCGCCGGCCACGCCCTCGATGTTGTGGGCCTCGTCGAAGATGACGAAGTCGTAGTCCGGCAGGAAGGTGACGTTGTTTCGTCGCAGGGCGAGGTCGGAAAAGAACAGGGCATGATTCACCACCAGCAAATCGGCCTGCTCCGCCTCACGACGGGCGCGTTGGTAGAAACACCTGTCATACGTCGCGCAACGCCGACCCATGCAGTTGTTGCTCTCGCTCCGCACGCGCTGCCAGACCTGCGGCAACGGGCGAAGATCAAGGTCGGAGAGCGAGCCGTCCGTGGTGTCGTAGGTCCAGTCCTCGATCTGGTGCAGTTGCTCGGTCTCGCGTGGGCCGGAGAAGAGGGCTTGCTGCCGACGACTGGCCTGCATCAAGCGTCGCAGGCCGACGTAGTTGTGACGCCCCTTGACCAGCACGGCCTTGAACGGCCCCGGCGCAACGGCCGCCAGGGCTGGAATATCCTTGTGTATCAGTTGCTCCTGCAACGCGATCGTGTGCGTCGAGATGACGATGCGCTTGCGCGTGCGGAGGATTTCTTGAATGGCGGGCAGGAGATAGGCGAAGCTCTTGCCGACGCCGGTGCCGGCCTCGACGACCAAGTGGTGACTCTCCTTCATTGCGGCGGCCACGGCCTCGGCCATCGCCAATTGTTGTGGGCGAGATTCGTAGTCGCGCAATGCGCGTGCCAACAGCGTAGCAGTCGAGTCATTCGATTGAGTCGGTGCGACCGGAGGGGAGGCGTCAGCAGGTGTCACTCGGTGGTCCCCCCGACTACGACTGATAGTACAGCGTCATGATGAAGTCTTTGATGAACCACGCCGTGGACGCCGACGTCACCACGACAATCACCGTCGCCATGACCGTCACCAGCGTGGACCCTTGCATGAGGCCGTCGGAGTAGGTCGCGATGATGTGCGGCCGAGCGAGCATGAGCATGGCCAGCAGTACGGCCGTGATGGAGGGCCAGATGCTGATGGAGTGGATATAGCTGTAAATCCAGACCCATCGGGGCACGTCCTGTTCATAGCCGATAGAGCGGTGGACGAAATGGCCGCGAACGTAGTACACCGCGTGGCCGTCGACGTTCTTGATGTAGCCGTTAGGGGCATCGCCGCCGATCATGGCGTAGGGAATGGCATAGGCGATGAAATTGGACAGGCCGAGGATGATGAGTCTGATGCAGAGGCGGTTTCTGCGAATGCGATCCATGAGGAGAGGTTAACGCGAAAGGCCTAGCGGGTCGAACAAGCAACGGCGCGATTGCTATCCGACAATACTGTGCAAGACGCATGGGCTGCGAGCGCGTCGCATGGAAACGCTACGAGTGGAAACGGGGTTAGCTCCGCGATGGGCTGGCCATCGCCGGCTGCATCACGGGGGATTCGCCGGAGGACAGGGACTCGACGAGGCTCGGCCGCTTGGTGGCCGTCGGCTGCTTCTTGATGGCGGCTCCCTGGTGCAACCCCGCGCCGCGCGTCATCCAGCTTGTGTTCTTCATCGTAAAGACCGACCACGGGATGATCCATGACAGGCAGAGTGTCCAGAAGAACTCGTACACGAAGAGCCATATCCACTCGCTGTCCCGTTCGTTGATGTAGTAGATGATCGCTGAGGTTGCGGCGTAGAGCATCACGATGCCAAGCTGATGCATCGCGTAGCCGGAGTTGGTCATAAGCATGAGCCAGCTATTGAAGATCATGAACGGCGGCAGAAAGAGCGAGAGGATGGTGAGCGTCATGTTGAACTGGAAGGTCCGCAGATATTGATTGCGGAAGCTCTTGAACATCCACGGCAGCATGACGATGGTCTCGCGCACGTTGCTTCGGCCCCAGCGGAGCAGCATCTTGTACAGACCCTCGTAGGTGGCTGGCATTTCGCTGTAGACCGTGGCGTTGCCCTGATAGCTCGTCATCCAGCCTTCGCGGAGGATGAGGTTCGTCAGCGCACGATCCTCGCCGATGGTGCAGGGCTGGCCGAGGAACTTCTGGGCGACCCATTCGTCCATGACACTGCGAATCACGTCGGCGCGGAAGAACGACAAGGCACCCGGCGTGCAAAAGACGCCGAGGAACTCGCTCTGATAGGCTCGCACGAACTTGAACGACAGATTGAAGCTGCACTTGAGGAAGCGCGTGATGATGCTCTGCCGCGTATTCAGCACCTCGACGCATCCGGCCACGTTGGCGATCTTGCGATTGCGCACCAGCGGGGTCACGCCGTTTCGGATGGCGTCGGGGTGCAGGATGCTGTCGGAGTCGGTGGTGACGAACACCTCGCCGCGACCCTTTTTGAGGCCCAGGTACAACCCCTCGCGCTTGCCCATGTTCTTCGGCTGCTTGTAGGTCGACATGCGAATCCGAGGGTCAACCTCGTTTGCCGCGGCCAGAATCTGTTCCCATGTGTCGTCGGTGCTTCCGTCGTCGATGGCGATGATCTCCATCTTCTCTGGCGGATAATTGTTGGCGGCGGTGGAGAGGATGGATTGTCGAACGAGGAGGCCTTCGTTGTAAGCCGGGATGATGACGGAGACGTAGGGCAACTCGGCGTCGGTGATGCCCTCCATCGGACGATAGCGCCGCCAGAGGATGACGCGCCATACCATCGCGGCATAGCACATTCCGCCGTAGATCAGGGCCGTCCACCAGAACACTGTCGCGAGACGACTTTCCGGGAAAAGCGAATACTCAAGGTGGAGCTTGCCGCTGGCCACGGCTGCGATGAAACACAGGGCCGCGCCGACCAGCACGCCGAGCTTGATCCGTCGCTCGGCTGTCGGCGACAGGTCCGAGACCTTGCGTGCCTCGTCGATTGGCTTTCGATAATCGAAGCACGCCGGCGCGGGCTTCGAGGATTCCAAATGTAGATGTTCACTGACCGGACGGATTTCCGTCTCATCACACATCGGCGCGACTGACATAGTGTTTTTCTCTTTTTGACTTACCCCGTCCTATGGACGTGGGCTGAGGGAGGTAAGGTGGTCCTCAGACCCATCGAACCGATCCGCGAAACATCGAGTCGAACCTCGATCCCCATTGGCCGAGTCCCGCCGACGTGCGAACCTGACGATGCCAAGTTAGACCCCTGCAAAGGCGGTTGGTTAGGCGGCGCCGGGGAATTGTTGGCGGTACGCATCGACGATTTAGGACCGGTCGTTTTGTGCGATTGTTGTGGTTAGACTATGCCGTATGGCACAGGCTCCTGGGATGAACCGGTCCGACACTGGGATGACCGATAACACAGTGGTCATTGAGTCTCGCAATCGGACTGCATCCTTCGCTATCCTTTTATTTGGCATTGGCTTACTGGTTGCAGCGCAACTGCCGGGCCGAGGGTCTCGTGTCGCGGAGGTCATTGCCGGGGCTCAGTTTTCTCATTGCCTCGACCCCAATGTTGCGACCTGGTACGAGCTGGCACAGCTTCCCGCTATTGGTGAATCAGTGGCTCGGCGAATCGTCGAGTACCGGGATCGACCCGACCTGCCCAGGCCCGTGTTCAAGGGAGCTGGAGATTTGGGTCGAGTTCGTGGGATCGGCCCCAAGACGGCAGGTCGAATCGCCGAGTATCTTCGCTTTCCACCGAATTAACCGTGCCTCGTGCATCCATTGACAGTCCAGACATCGACCGATACCGTCGCCTTTGGAGTCACACGGAACCGCCCATGTCCATCAAAGATTGGTCCGACAACATCATCCTGGCAGAGCTTCAGGACGACCCGGTCTTCTCGGATGACCTCAACGGCATCCAGGAGCTTGTTGAGAAGCGCAATGGCGGCACCCACGTGGTCCTCGATTTTACCCAGGTGAACTTTCTCA
Source organism: Planctomycetota bacterium (assembly GCA_038042195.1). Lineage (GTDB taxonomy): Bacteria > Planctomycetota > Phycisphaerae > UBA1845 > UTPLA1 > JACRIM01. The sequence continues at coordinate 76,237 of JBBTET010000029.1, forward strand.
ATTCGTCAAACATCGCCAAGCTGCTCAAGCTGCGAAAGGTGCTCCACAGCACCTCTCCCGGCAAGCTGCGCCTCTGCGGAATCAACACCGGTGCTTGGGGCGTGTTCCTTGTGACGGGCCTCGACAAGCTCTTCGAGTTTTGCGACGACGCTGCGAGTGGGTTGGCCAGCGTTCAGCTTGGTTGATGATTCATCAGTCAGGGCTTCGCGCCGATATCCCCGATCCCCTCAAGCGCCTTTCGGGCCTCTGGGTCATTCGGGTTTATCCGCAAAACTTCTCGATACTCGCGCATCGCCGCGTCGCGCTCACCGTGTCCTTCGAGCGTCCGCGCCAAATTGAAATGGGCATCCGCATCGTCCGGTGCTTGTCGAGCGGCTGTTTGAAAGTGCTCCAGGGCCTCGTCCACTCGCCCAAGACCCGCCAGCAAGACGGCCAGGTTGGAGTGCGCGAGTGGATTCGTCTGCTGAATCGCCAGCGCATGTTTGAGCAGCACGATGGCCTCATCCGCGTTTCCAATGGCGGCTAATGCGGCTGCAAGGTTGCTCATGCCGAGCGGATAATCCGGGTTCAACTCTAGTACTGTACGATACGACTGGACCGCTTCCTTTGCTCGACCCGACCGAAAGTATGCATTCCCCAGGTCTTCATACGACTCGTATTTACGCGGCTGGATCAGGATCGCTGCTTCAATATGGCGGATGCCCTCATCGATCCGGCCCCGATCGCAGAGCATTCGTCCGTAGTTTCGCTGTGCGGAGGAGTAATATCGATTCGCCTCGGTCGCGCGACGGAACAACTCAAATGCCTCATCGGGGCGATTTCGTTGCAGCAGCATGAGTCCGAGATTGTCCAATGCGATTTCGTAGTCCGGCCGCGCCTCGATTGCCTTGGTCAGCATCGATACGGCTTCATCCTCTGAACCCCTATCGTGGAGGAGCATTCCGAGATTGTTGTAGGCCGCCCACGCCGAGGGGTTGCGTTTGATGGTGTCCCTCCAGAGGGTTTCTTCGTCCTGGTAGACACCGCATCGCTGCCATGTTTTGAAACCGAATGTGGCAAGCACGACGACAGAGATCACGCAGAGAAATAGCCGAGTGCTCCCATCGCGCTCGAAGTGAATCTTCGCGGCGATTCCCGTGCTCAGTGCGATCGCGCTGATGCTCGCCAAGTATTGAAAGTGGTCCGCGACGTACGAGAAGATCATCGGATAGACCTTCACAAACCCCAGCACGGGTAGCAGCGTTCCACAAAAGCAAAAGAGCGCCGCCGCCGGCCCGCGCCCGATGCGATTCCGAAGTGCATACGCCGCCACGAGTAGCCCCAGCGCGCCGATGGGAAACAGATACTGCCATGCCGCGTCGGCCGCAATCGTCCACTTGGGGTAGAAGAAGATCAGCTCCGCCGGATAAGCGAGCTTCGCAAAGTAAAACCAGATCACGCGACCGGCGACGAGGCAACGATCCAGCGGCGACAGTCCCCACGCGACCGATTCGGCCCCCACATGATGCTGTTCAAGCCAGGCCGTGTGAAACGCTGCGCTGAGGCCGACGATTAAGAAGAGCAATGCACTGAACACGTCCCGACGTGTGATCGCCCCGCGCTTCCACCAGACGATGACCATCGCCACGGCCGGCATGGTGGCAGTCACGCTTTTACTCAACAACGCGCAAACGAAAAACGCCATCGCCACGCCGTAATGAGTGGACGGTCTTTTTGTGGCATCGCGGCTTTCCGGCAATGCATGGGATAAATATATCCACAACGCACTCAGGTAGAACAGCCCTGACAGCACGTTCTTCCGCTCTGTGATCCAGGCCACTGACTCGACGTGGACCGGGTGGATTGCGAATACCAATCCGGCAACAAACGCCCCATGAACGCGCAACCATCTGAGCAGCCGCCAGACGAGAATCGCGTTGCAGGCATGAAGCAGAACATTGACGAGGTGATAGCCGAGCGGGCTTAATCCCCAGAGCGCGTGCTCAATCCAGAAGGCCGTGAAGACGAGCGGGTAGTATTGCGGGCTGGCCTTCGGCTCGAACCAGATGCGACTCAGTCCGCCCGGACTTTGTACGAGCGCATTCTTGGTAAGATAGTGGTCGTCGTCCCAGATGTAGCCCGCGCGAATCGCTGGGATATAAACCGCGAGCGTCAGGATTACGATCAAACCGCATCCCAGCAGCAGGCGTGTGCGGGCTTCTATCAGAGGCTTCGTCGACGGTACGCTCGGATCGCCTGATGGTGCGGGTCGATCCATCCTATTGCTGCCGATCAAGCTGCCGATACTGGACCGCCTCACCGACGTGCTCGGCCTTGATTGCGTCACAACCTTCAATATCCGCAATCGTCCGCGCCACGCGGAGCACCTTGTCATGCGCTCGCGCCGACAGACCCAGTTCCCCCATCGCCTGCTTCAGCACCAACTCCGACGCGGGATCGAGCGGGCAGTGTTGCCGGATCATTCGCGGCCCCATCCGGGCGTTGAGCAGCGTCTTTTTCTCACCGAAGCGATCGCGCTGCCGTTGCCGCGCCGCCAGCACCGACGCCAGCATGGTCGCCGAGCTGGTCCCCGACTTCGAGTGGCGCAGATCATTGAATGCCACGGCCTGCACCGTCACATGTATATCAATGCGATCAATCAACGGCCCGCTCACGCGACCGCGATACTTATCAATCTGCGGCTGCGAACATTTGCACGGCTTGCGCGGGTCGGAGTAATACCCGCAGGGGCACGGGTTCATCGCGGCAACCATCATGAACTCGGCTGGAAATCGCACGGCGCTGTGCGACCGCGCGATCGTCACGCATCCGTCCTCCATCGGCTGGCGCAGCGTCTCCAAAATGCTCCGTTGAAACTCCGGGAACTCGTCGAGAAACAGGATGCCGTGATGAGCCAGCGAGACTTCGCCGGCCTGCGGAATCGTGCCCCCGCCGACAAGCGCGGGGCCGCTCGCCGAGTGATGCGGCGTGCGCACGGGCCGCACGCCCAGCAGCGATGCACCCTTCGGCAATTTGCCCGAGGCCGACCAGATGCGCGTCGTTTCCAGCGATTCACTCAATGACAACGGCGGCAGGATCGTCGGCAGGCACTTAGCCATCAGCGTCTTGCCCGAACCCGGCGGACCAACCAACAACATGTTATGCCCACCAGCCGCCGCGACGGTGAGGGCGCGTTTGCAGAACTCCTGCCCGCGCACGTCGGAGAAGTCCACGTCGTAGTGCGACGACTTTTCGAATACCTCCTGCAAATCCACCACCGTCGGCTCGAGCGGCAACTGTTCATTCAAGAATCCCACCGCGTCGGTCAGCGATCCCACGCCGATGACCTCCACGCCCTCCACCACGGCCGCCTCGTTGGCGTTGTCGCGCGGCACGAGCACGCCGCGATAGCCTTCTTTCTTCGCGAGCATCGCCATGCTCAGCACCCCTTTGATCGGCCGGATTCGACCGTCGAGAGCCAGCTCACCGGCGACCATGTATTCCTTTACGCTTGCCGGGACCATGCCGTCGGCGGCGAAGAGCATCCCCAGCGCGATCGGCAGATCGAGTGCGGGGCCTTCCTTGCGAATGTCCGCTGGGGCGAGGTTGATGACGGTACGGTGTGCGGGCAGTTCGTATCCGCAATTGGTCACGGCGGTGCGAATGCGCTCGAGGGATTCCTTCACCGCTGCGTCGGGCAGGCCCACGATCTGGGCGTTGGCAAAGCCGCGCGTGGCGACGTTGACCTCGATTTCGCAGGGAATGGCCTCGATCCCAACGAGGGTGACACTCTGGAGCCTTGAGAGCATGGGGCGGATTCTACGCCGGTGGCCGGGCCGAGCAATATCTGACTGCCGGCTACTTGTATGCGTCTTTACGATGTCGTACGCGCACGACAAGGACGACTCGAACGCATCATCAATGTTGTACACGACGCGGTAATCGCCGATTCGTATTCGCCAGTCTGATTGGGAGCCGACGAGCTTTCGGCAGCCCGTTGGTCAAGGATTGTAGGCTAAAGCGTTTATAGTACGCGCGATTCGTACAAAGAGGGGCTTGGGCAAGGCTCGAAGTTCCCGTTCGGCGCGGCGCTCGATCAGAACATCATACACGGGTACGGCTTTCCGCTAGAAAGTCTGAGAATCGCCGGAAACTCTGCGTCTTGGACCTCATCTTTTGAAGCGCCTTCAAGTCGCCGATGTCTTCCAGCCGCTCCAGTAGTTCCTCATACTGATCGATGTCCAGGATAACAGCGGAGGGCTTCCCCTCTCGGAGCACGATCTCCGGCTGTTTGCGCTTTTTTCGAGCGGGTGATTTCACTGTAAAGACTCCTTCGTTTGGTCGAGTCGTCCGTTGCATGATAGGCTTACAGTCGCACAATCTCGCCATACGACTCCGGCCTTCGGTCGCGGAAGAATTGCCAGGTGTTTCGCACTTCTCGGATGAGGTCGAGGTTCATGTCGGCGATGACGACGTCATCCTCGGAGCGTTTGCCGACGGCGAGCATCTGGCCGCGCGGGTCGCAGAAGTAGCTCTGGCCGTAGAACTCGCCGAATCGCCACGGCTCTTCAAAGCCGGGCCGGTTGATTGCGCCGACGAAATACTGATTGGCCACGGCATGGGCGGGCTGCTCCAGCTTCCAGAGATACTCGGACAGGCCCGCGACCGTGGCCGATGGGTTGAACACCATCTCCGCGCCATTCAGGCCGAGGCAGCGCGCTCCGTCGGGGAAATGCCGGTCGTAGCAGATGTAGACGCCGACCTTGCCGACGGCCGTGTCGAAGACGGGGTAGCCGAGGTTACCGGGCTTGAAGAAGAACTTCTCCCAGAAGCCGGGGGCGACGTGGGGGATGTGCATCTTTCGATACTTGCCGAGATAGGAACCGTCGGCATTGATGACGGCGGCGCTGTTGTAATAGACGCCGGGCATGTCTTCCTCGTACATGGGCACGATGAGGACGATCTTGAGCCGCTTGGCGAGATCGCACATGAGCTTGACGGTGGGGCCGTCGGGGATTTTCTCGACGAGGCTGTACCACTTCGTGTCCTGCTCGCAGCAGAAGTAGGGGCCGTAGAACAATTCTTGAAGGCAGACGACCTGCGCGCCCTGCTTGGCGGCCTGCTCAATGAGGCCGACATGCTTGTCGATCATGCTCTTCTTGATCTTCTCGATGGGGGCGTTGCCCGGCTCGGAAAGGGTGGCTTGAATGAGTCCGCCGCGAACGATGCGTGGCATGGGGTTTCCTCCGAAGGGGGGAGTTTATCCGATGGCCGCCCCGGATGAAATGTGTTCCTTGCTGGCGCTTCGGGCTGGTTGGTGCCAACCGATCACGGCGGGCAGGCGGGGCCGTTCAGTGCGGCCGTTGCCATCGCACTGATATCCGCGCTGGTGACGAGCCCGTCGTTGTTTACATCAGCGCATTGGCAACCCAGCGTCGGTGATCCGCCGTTGGCAGCGAGGAAGCACGCGATGAACTGGCGGATGTCGGTGCCACGAACCGCCGCGTCGCCGGTGAGGTCGCCACGACAGGTGCAGGGGCAATTCATCGGCACCTCAATCACCGCGTAGAACGGACCGCCGCTGTGGGCATCGTTCCAGCCGCCGGTCACGGCGTCGTTCATGACGACATAGTCTTCGTTTCCGATGTTGTTCGGCTCGCCGGGATTCCACGCTGTGTAACCCACGGGACTTCCATCCGCCCAGGTGAAAGTGTTCTCGACGGCGACGTCACTCAGGCCGATCCACACGTTGTGCGGCTGGCCGCCGTAATTTGCGAACGTGGCGCGGACAAACTCATTCTCCGCCGCGTCATCGATGGTCACGAGATTGCCGCCAATGGACTGGGCCTTTAGTTCCCCTTCGATCCAGGTGCCGGTCTGCGTAATGTAGTACTGATGGCAATTTGCCGGGTTGGTGATCGGCCCAGCCAGAATCGCTGGCAATGGAACGGTCGTGACTTCAATCACGCCGCGATAGAGGCCGGCGAAACAGCTTGTCTCGTCGCGCCACACGCCTTCCGAAAGCATGAGTCCGTAGTCTTGATCGTCGGTGTCATTGGGTTCGCCAAGCTCCCAGTTGGTGTACGTGACGGGCTGTCCACTGGCCCATGCAAACGTGCCCTCGGCCGCGGCGTCGTTGATTCCAATGGACACGGCCGTGCCCTCGGCAAACCTGGCGCGGACCCACTCGTTCTCCGCTGCGTCGTTGATGGTGACCAGATTACCGCCCTTGGAGATGGCGAGTTGCTCGAGCGATGTCCACGGCCCTTGAGTGGTGTGATAGTACCAATGGCCATTGCCCGGATTTTGGAGTGGGCCTTCAAAGATGTCGGCGACAAGGATTACGGCCAGCAGCGTGTAATCACCTGAAGATCCGCCCTCGCCTCCGACGCGGACGTAGTAGGTTTGGCCGCTCGTCACGCAGAAATAGACCTGCGCATCCAGCCCGCAGGTATTCAGATCGCAGGCGATCTGATTCGCCGGCGTCATGGGGCAGCTGCTGTGAACGGAAATCACGCTGTCAAAGTTCGAACCGTTGCACGTGTTGATCAGTCCAAAACCGCTCTGTGAGGGTGAGAACGAATAGATCTTTGCCGGCGACGGGCCCGCGCACGGTGATCCGTCACAGATCGGCGCGCCGACCGTTGAGTCATTGAAGAACGAGTTGTCCGGCAGCGGCGTGGCATTCTGGCAATCGCAGGCCTGAGGTACGGCGATGCACACATCCAGTCCGGTGCTATCGAACGACTCATCGCCGTTTCTGCCCACGACGAAGTCGAGCGTGTCGCCCGCTGCCACGGTGACAGTCCCCGCGAACGATCGATTATCGCCAACGCCGGACCGGACATCGTCGAAGATCGAGGTGCCGTTATGCACGATGTGCACATCGGTGTCCCCGATATCCATGCCGTAGAACGTCGCACTCACCTGGAACGTACCCGCGACCGGCGCTGTCCAGCGAACGACGCTGAACGAATCAACTCCCTCGTCCGCGGCACTGGGGCCGGGATGGAGCATCATCCGCCCCGCGGGAACGATCACCTGCGGAAACGAGTCGATCGTCACGTTCGTTGCGGACTCGTTCTTCAGGACGAACGGCACGCCGAATGGCGAGACATCGGGGATATACCAAATGGACAGCGGACCGGATTGGGAAAACGGCAGGCTGGTAGTGAACGACGAATAAACCGCCAGCGATGCATCGTTTAGGCTGGCTCGCGAACCGTACGACCACGGCCCCGTCGGATTCGATACCGACGAGAAGTCCGTCGCCGCGTTCCAGTCGCATGCGCCCGAGCAATTTGAATTCACGCAGAGGCTGGCGTCGCCCTGGTATACCCCATTGAAGTGCGTACAGACGGTCTGCGAGACGCTGTCAACGCAGGTGTTTCCGGGCTGGCAGCAGGCACCCAGCGCGGGAGGCGGCCCGAAGCAGTCGACATCGAGGCAATTCGTGCCGAGGCCGTACCAAATGCCGGGCAAGTTGGCGCAATCGGATTCGGTCATTTGCAAGCACTCGTTGCTGTTGTTGCAACAAGCGCCAATCGAGGGCATGGAGCAGGGGAAGGGAACGCACGATGTCCCTGCGCCATGGAAGGTGCCGAGATAATTCAACTCGCAATCAGACTGACTCGTGATGAAGCACACTCCGATTGTGTCACAACAAGCCCCGGTGCAGGTTGGGAAATCCGGATAATTACATATGACATTGACTCCCATGAATGTGCCGCCGTTGGTGGTGCAATCCGTCAGGGTAATGGAATCTTCGCACAGGTCTCCCGTACAACACGCGCCCGTACATATCGTTGAGCCGCAATCGCCGTTGATGGGGCCGGCAAAGAATCCGTTGAGCAGCGTTTTGCAGTCGTGCTGTGTCGCTATGACGCAGCCACCGAGGGTGCAGCAGGGACCGCTCGGAAGCGGGAAGGCGGCTTCATCGAATGACCAGAACTCAACGTCGTGATTCTCCGTAGCGAAGCCGGTTCCTGCCGTGAACCCCACCCAGGCGTCTCCCGAGCCGTCGAGGATGTTGTCGCCGCCGAGATTCTGGAGATCCAGGGCGATGTCGATGGTGGGCACATCCGAGCCGTCAAGAAAAACGAGCAGGACGCCGGGCCGATAGCGGATCAAGAAGTCGTGCCGTTGACCGTCGTTTAGATCGGTCTGTACGTTTACCTGGACCAGGGAATACTGATCGCTCGAATCGTTCCCCAGGAGACCTCGTGTTTGTATGCTGATGTGATTGTCGGTTTCTGGAAAGAAACCGAAGGTGTCGAACTCGATGGCAATGCTCCGAGAGATGCCGCCGTAGCCCAGGTCGCTGCCGCCCGCGCCGAGGGCGGTCGTGCTCTCATCCTGAATCACAAAGGCCATGCCGTCACCGGACATGCCGCCCGTCATCCGGATTCCGAAGGTGGTGTCGAACCCGTCCGAGACATGCTGCTTGGTTGTTGTGTACCACGCCGAGCCGGCTTGGCCAGAAATGTCGGGCGTCAGGCGCAGCACGATACCCGACTGCGCGGCATCGCCGTTGAGCGTCAGGTCGGCCACGCTGGCGAAGTCCGGGTAGTTGAAGTCGGCAGACGCACGGGGGGCTGACGCCGCGAGAGCGATGCCGAACGCAAGAACTGTCGTCGAACAACGTCGATTTAGACATGCAAGAGTCATGGTTTCCTCATTTCGTTTTGGCGCGACCTCCATGGTATTTGCGGGCTGTCGCGCACACCCTCTGACAGGATATAGCACCTCCAGCCGCCTTTCTTAATCAAATGTTCTCTTTTCCCGAAGCCGTATGGAAATGAGTGAACGCCGATGTGTATGTACCCACGCACCTGACACCTTGCCTCTGACGCGACGAAACCGCGATACCCGGCTAAACTGGGGCTGTTGAAAAAGTCTCCGTTTTTTCTTGGTGTTGGCGGTGGTGTTTGGTA